>NZ_MOAI01000003.1:0-307034 GCF_001976035.1 Ensifer sp. 1H6
CGTACGCCTTGTACTCGCCGAAGTACTTCGTGATCGCTGCAGTCAGCGACGTCTTGCCATGGTCAACGTGGCCAATCGTGCCAATGTTAACGTGCGGCTTGTTGCGCTCAAATTTGCTCTTTGCCATGGGTACGTTTCCTGTGGTCAAGTATGATTGATCAGCCGGCGGGGCCGGTTTGTGGAGCCGTTTAAGGGTTTCAAGGGATTTGCGCAAGACTTAATTGCGTACGCCCGGACCGGCCACGGCCGCCTTTTCCTACCTCATGTAAGAATGGCGCATCGAAGATGCAAGCCGGGCAGATTCCCGAATCACTTCGTCGCGTGACGAAAGAACAAACAACAGCTTACGATGAGCAGTTGAAGCGTCGCATTAAAAAGGAGAAAACGTCAGCGCGCTGCTGGAGCGGGTAGCGGGAATCGAACCCGCGTATTCAGCTTGGAAGGCTGCTGCTCTACCATTGAGCTATACCCGCGGGCCTTCGATCCAGAAGCAGAATGGTGGAGGGAGTTGGATTTGAACCAACGTAGGCTGAGCCAACGGATTTACAGTCCGTCCCCTTTAACCACTCGGGCATCCCTCCATTATTCTGTCGGGATCAAGTCGACCAAGCATTTGAGATCGTGAGACATCCAGCGATTTGTCGTTGCCGCCTCTCGATCTGCGCCGGGTATATGACGGCCCGCCTTGCTCCTGTCAACACGCCAGAACGGAAAATTTGTGAAATTCTCCACAGGTCCGCTTTGTCCACCACTATCGAATTCCGTTCCCAGGCCAAGCGAAGCGCTCTATAAGGCAGGCATGAGCAAAGATGATACGGGCGACAAGAGCGCCAAGAACACCCATTACGCCACTCTCAGACGCGCCCACCGCGACGCCAAGCGCGAGCGCGGAGAAATTCCGACGCCAAAGCAGGATCGCTGGCGCAAGCAGCCGGGCGACTGGAAGCCGCCCGTGCTCGCACCCGAACAGGTGCTGCTCTATGGCCTGCATACCGTTCGCGCGGCACTCGACAACCCGGCGCGCAAGATCGTTCGCCTGTGCGTGACCCAGAACGCTGCGACGCGTCTGGAGCTCGGCGAGTTCTCCGAACTTCCCTTCCCGGTCGAGACCGTGGCGCCGCAGGACCTCGACAAGATCCTCGGGCCCGACGCCATTCACCAGGGCGTGATGCTTGAAACCAAGCCGCTGCCGCTGCGCAAGCTCGAGGCACTCAGCGAATCCAGGCTCATTCTCGTGCTCGACCAGGTCACCGATCCGCACAATGTCGGCGCGATCATGCGTTCGGCCGTTGCGTTCGATGCTGGCGCCTTGATCACCACCATCCGTCACAGCCCGACCGAATCAGGCGTTCTTGCGAAATCAGCCTCCGGCGCCCTGGAAATGATCCCCTATATCCAGATCACCAATCTCGCCGACACGATCGACGAACTGCACCGCCTCGGCTTCCACACGATCGGGCTCGATTCGGAAGGACCGGCCCCGCTCGAAGGCACCTTCGCCGGCGACAAGGTCGCGCTGGTGCTTGGTTCGGAGGGCAAGGGTCTCAGGCAGAAGACACGGTCGACCGTCAAGGCGCTCGCCCGCCTCGACATGCCCGGCGCAATCAAGTCGCTGAATGTGTCGAATGCGGCAGCGATCGCCATGTATGCGGCGCGTCAGTTCCTGAGCAAATAAGACGGCCGGTCGTTAAGATCGCCAAACACCTGTGAAGCTCTCCGGCTACTTGAAGCCGGAGAGGCTAGCCCGCCGAATAGAGCCATTGATTGGCGATACCGGAAGCATCCGCGGGTGTCTACCTCGACGCTGGGGAACCGATCCCCGTGTAGCAGCTGCGATGCACGCCATTGCTGTCGTCAGAAACGCGTCGCTATATCTTCGTCAACTCGAAGCCATAGGCTCTGATTGCTCGCCGTCGGGCATCCGTCGCGAAGCTTCTTCCAGGTGGTGACGTTGAGGTTCATCTCGCAGCGCGCAAGATAGGAAATGCCGCCGACGCGCAGGCAGGCGATCTGCCCGAGCTCGTATTTCGAGCCATCGCGATTGCGGCAGGTGCAGCGCGTGTCCGGCGGCGACGCATACCCGACATCGGCGGCCACCAGCGCGACCACCGCAGCGATGACAGCCAAGGGCCTTCTCCGCCGGTCTTTCATGAGCGCATCATAATACAGATCCGCTGACACGAAAACGGACAATGCCGGCTGCATGCTCAACCGGCACCGTCCGCAATGGGGCCAACGCCCCTTCATCGGACCACTGACGTGATCCGATGAACTCTTGTTTTAGCTGGCCAGACGAAGGACAGTGCCTTCGGCAATGGTCTTTTCTGCCTCGGCGATCGCGAACTGCTTGGAGTCGGCGCTGAGGTTCAGGCCCTCGGCGCGCACAAATTCGACGTCTGTGATACCGAAGAAGCCGAAGACCGTCTTCAGGTAGGATTCCTGATGATCCATCGCCGAAGCCGGGCCGGCGGAATAGTGGCCACCGCGGGTCGAAGCAATGATAACCTTCTTGCCCTTGGCGAGGCCTTCCGGGCCAGATTCGGTGTAACGGAAGGTCTTGCCGTTCACGGCGAGACGGTCGATCCAGGCTTTGAGCTGGCTCGGAATGGAGAAGTTGTACATCGGCGCGCCGACGATGACAGTGTCGGCAGCCAGGAATTCTTCGAGCATCTCGCGGCCGATCTTGACTTCGGCAGCCAGGTCGGCGTCAACACCTGCGAGATCGGCAGGCGCCATGATCTGTGCGCCGGTCAGATGCGGGATCCGGCTGGTGGCGAGATCGCGGTAGGCAACTTTGGCATCCGGACGGTCTGCCTTGATCTGAGCGGTGATCGCCGCCGTCAGGCGACGGGAAACGGAGTGATCACCCAGAATACCGGAGTCGATGTGAAGGACGTTCATGTGAAGCACCTTTGTGTTGGCGTTGCGGTGCATCACATATGATTGGAAAACAATCGCGCGATAAGTCAGCGGTTATTTGACATACTGTTTCCGGATAGAAACAGTGAGACCGCGATCGGCGATGGGAGACGGAAATAGATGCAGGACCTGAACGACCTCGCCCTCTTCGCGGCCGTCGTGCGCAACAACGGCTTCAGTGCCGCGGCGCGTGATCTGAATATCCCCAAATCCAAGCTCAGCAAACACGTGGCGCGCCTCGAAGAGCAGCTCGGCGTCCGGCTGCTGGAGCGTTCGACGCGCAAGCTTCGCGTTACCGAGATCGGACGCGTCTTCTACGAACATTGCCAGAGCCTGCTCGATGGCGTTGCCGTGGCAGAGGCCGAGATCGCCGCCGTCAAGGCCGAGCCGACCGGTACGGTCAGGCTCGCCTGCCCGCTCGGCTTCACGCCGATGCTCGCCGACATCCTGCCTGCGTTCCATCGCCGTTATCCCGGCGTTCGCCTGCTGATTACTGCCACCAACCGGCGGATCGATCTGATCGAGGAAAGGATCGACGTGGCGTTGCGCGCCCGCGATCAACTGGACACCGACAATCAGCTGATCATTCGCAGGTTCGGAGAAGTGCGCCAGAGGTTGGCGGCGAGCCCCACCCTGCTCACCCGCTTCGACGACGTCACCATCGAAAATCTCAACGAGATGCCGACACTGTCGATGAACGAGCAGCACGCCACCGACGTCTGGCGCCTCGTCGATAGCGAAGGCAACACCACCGAAATTTCGCACCGGCCGATCATCGGCTGCAGCGATTTCCTCATCCTCGAGCGCGCAGCGATCGAGGGCATGGGCGTAGCGTTGCTGCCCGACCACATCTGCGAACGCGCCTTCCGCGCCGGCGTGCTTGCCCCGGTGCTGCCAGAATGGAGCTCGGGCGACGTCGTCGTCCACCTCGTCTTCCCCTCACGCCACGGCATGCTGCCGGCGACGCGCGCCCTGATAGACTACCTCGCCGACAATTTGCTGAACGCCCTGCAAAAATGCAGAGAGATCACGCCCCGGGGCGCTGGGACGTTCGATATCTGAAACGCTGTGCCAACCGGCCGACAAGTCGCGTGGTGCCTGGCCGCAATAGCGGTGATTTCGCCAAAAAGCACACGACCGCCTCATGAGGCGGTCAAAAATCCAGCAAGTAATTGAAAAAGTGGTGCCCCCACCAGGACTCGAACCCGGGACCCCCTGATTACAAATCAGGTGCTCTACCAACTGAGCTATAAGGGCACTTTCAGCGGTGGGAGTTATCATAATCTCACAGCGTGTAAAGCAAAATTGCGAATTCTCCCAATTTTTCAGATGCGTTTAGGGTCAGGCCGTGCCAGAAACGAAGCCTAGGCTCGGCCACCGCGGCGATGCTCAACATGTTGAACGGACTGAAAATTCATGGCTCGCACGTTCACTTCCCTCGCATTCCTTGCCTCTCCAGCGGAAGAGGCGCAAAAGGCGGCGGCTGATCTGAAGGCCATCTACGGCGATCATGAGGCCGACAAGGCCGACGTGATCGTCGCGCTCGGCGGTGACGGCTTCATGTTGCAGACGCTGCACCAGACGATGAATTCGGGCAAGCTCGTCTATGGCATGAACCGGGGGTCTGTCGGGTTCCTGATGAATCGCTACAGCACCGAAAATCTGACGGCGCGCATCTGCAATGCCGTCGAGAATGCCTTTCACCCGCTGGAGATGCAGACCACTGACGGTGAAGGCGCGACATTCACGGCGCTCGCCATCAACGAGGTCTATCTGTTCCGGCAATCCTACCAGGCAGCCAAGCTGCGCGTCGTCATCGACGGCAAGACCCGGCTCGAGGAATTGACCTGCGACGGATTGCTGCTGGCCACGCCCGCCGGCTCCACCGCCTATAATCTCTCGGCCCATGGTCCGATCCTGCCGCTGGAAGCCCCTCTTCTGGCGCTGACGCCCGTCAGCCCGTTCCGTCCGCGGCGGTGGCGCGGCGCCCTGCTGCCAAACCATGTCACCGTCGAGATCGAAATCCTCGAGGCCGACAAGCGCCCGGTCAACGCCGTTGCCGACCACCAGGAGGTCAAGTCGGTGGCGAAGGTGCGTATCGCCGAATCGGAAAACATGACCGCCCGCATTCTCTCGGATCCCGATCATTCCTGGTCGGACCGCATCCTGGCCGAGCAATTTTCCAATTGAGCCGACGTTCTGAACGCGCGATATGGTATGATTTCCGCGATCGCCGGATCATCGGCGAAGGACCAATTTTGCAGCCAGCGCCGCGTCGCAGTTCGAACGGGAAATCAAAAGCAATGCACAAGCCTCTCCTCCTTGCGCTTCTTCTCGCCATGGCCGGCGCGAACGCCCATGCCGAGGATGCGAGCGTGGTTTCGCCCGAAGTGACCTTTGTCACCAGCACAGGCTACTGGGAAGAAAGCGGCGATCGGCTTTCGGCGCTGGACCCGAACGGCACGCAGGCGGAAGCAACCACTAAGCCGAAGAGTGCCGAAGGCGCACGGCGCGGCTACTACAAGCTGATCGCGCTGCGGCAACAGGACGGCACCGCACATATTCACCTGCAGCAGATCGAGGCGACGCCCGCTGGGCCGGAAGTCGTCTCATCCGCCGAACTCGAGGAATTCTCGTCGCTGAGGGCTTATGTCACGGACATACGGCCGGAAACATCCACAGGCGTGACCGCGCAGCCCGGCATGTTCGCGACCGTTTATCTGAAGACCGACCCTGCCGCCCGCGAGCCGGAGAGTTGGACGGTCCTGATCGACGATCTCGGCGACATCAAGGTCGAGCGGGCATCGAACTGAAGCGCATCGCGATCTCCAATGACCGCGCGCACTTTGCGTGCCACGCTCTAAGCCAAAAACAAAGGCCGGATGAAAACACCCGGCCTTCTTCGTCCCGTACGTCCTACGTCATGCCGGCACACGAGCGCCGAGCAGTGCCAGACTAGTTCAAATCATCCACGACGGCATCAGCACCACCGCTGACGCGGTGGGCAAGGGCTGCCTCCATGAACTCGTTCAACTCGCCGTCCAGTACATCACCCGGCGCCGTGCTTTCGACGCCGGTGCGCATGTCCTTGACCAGCTGGTAGGGCTGCAGCACGTAGGAGCGGATCTGGTGGCCCCAGCCGATATCGGTCTTCGATGCTGCTTCGGCGTTGGCCGCGTCTTCGCGCTTCTTCAACTCGGACTCGTAAAGGCGGGCGCGCAGCATGTCCCAGGCTTTGGCCCGGTTCTTGTGCTGAGAACGTTCTTGCTGGCACTGTACGACGATACCGGAAGGCATATGCGTGATGCGCACCGCAGAGTCGGTGGTGTTGACGTGCTGGCCGCCGGCGCCCGACGAGCGATAGGTGTCGATACGGCAATCGCTCTCGTTGATGTCGATCTGGATCGAGTCGTCGACAACCGGATAGACCCAGATCGAAGAGAACGACGTATGGCGACGCGCGTTGCTGTCATAGGGCGAGATGCGAACCAGGCGGTGGACGCCCGATTCGGTCTTCAGCCAACCATAAGCATTGTGGCCCTTGACGAGCAGTGTGGCCGATTTGATGCCAGCCTCTTCGCCGTCCTGAATTTCCATCAGTTCGACCTTGTATCCCTGGCGCTCGGACCAGCGGGTGTACATGCGCAACAGCATGTTGGCCCAATCCTGGCTCTCGGTGCCGCCGGCACCGGAATGCACTTCGAGATAGGTGTCGTTCTGGTCCGCTTCGCCGGACAGCATCGCCTCGACCTGCTTCTTGGCCGCTTCATTGCGCAGTTCGCGCAACGCCTGTTCGGCGTCGGCAACGATGGCGGCATCGCCCTCTTCTTCACCGAGCTCGATCAGTTCGATGTTGTCGCTGAGCTGCTGCTCGAAACGGCGCAGGCCGTTGATGCCATCGTCGAGTTGCTGGCGCTCGCGCATCAGCTTCTGCGCTTCGGCCGCATCATTCCAGAGCGACGGATCTTCCGCCTTGTTATTCAACCAGTCCAGTCGTCTTACCGCCTGATCCCAGTCAAAGATGCCTCCTCAGCAGGCTTATGGCCTGCTTGATTTCGTCGACAATGTTCTCGATTTCGCTGCGCATGATCCTGCTTCTTGTGAACCCGATTTAACGTGAGCGTCAAATAGCGATGCCCGCCGCTGATGTAAAGGCGGCGGGCATCGGGAGACTGGGAAAGGGCCTAGAACAGGCCGTTGGAACCGGATGTGACAGCCTGGTTTGCCTGCGGGGAATTCTTCAAAATTTCCTCCGGCGGCACGTACTGGTCGAGGCGCCGATGACCGAGAAGGTATCGGCCGGGCCGGTGCCAGGCTTGAAGGCTTCGATGATCGTGTCCGGCTCGCCCTCGTAGGCCGCCATGCCGGTCTTGCGGTTGACGGCGATCATGTTCATGCCTTCCGGCACCACGAACTTGCCCGGGCGCGAACCCTTGACGGCTTCCTGCATGAAATTGTTGAAGATCGGCACGGCAAGGCTGCCACCTGTCGCGCCGCGACCGAGCGGGGCCGGATTGTCGAAGCCGAGGTAGAGGCCGGCGACGAGATCAGGCGTGTAGCCGACGAACCAGGCGTCCTTCTCGTCGTTGGTGGTGCCGGTCTTGCCGGCAACAGGGCGATCGAGCGTGATCTTGCCGGCGGCGGTGCCACGCAGGACCACCCCCTCCATCATCGAGGTGATCTGGTAGGAGGTCATCGGGTCGAGAACCTGTTCGCGGTTGTCGGTCAAGACAGGTTCTTCCTGGTTGCCCCAATCAGCCGCGTTGCAGTTGTCGCAGGTCCGGTCTTCATGACGGAAGATCGTCTTGCCGTAGCGGTCCTGGATCCGGTCGATCAGCGAAGGCTTGATCTGCTTGCCGCCATTGGCAAGAACCGAATAGGCCGAAACCATGCGCAGCACCGTCGTTTCGCCCGAGCCCAACGACATCGCCAGCAGCGGTGGCATCTTGTCGTAGATGCCGAAGCGTTCGGCATATTCGGCAACGATGTTCATGCCCATGTCGTTCGCAAGGCGAACCGTCATCAAGTTACGCGATTTCTCGATGCCGAGGCGCAGCGTCGACGGGCCGGCCGAGCCGCCGCCATAGTTCTCAGGGCGCCAGACCTGGCCACCGGCAACGATTTCGATCGGCGCATCGAGAATAACGGATGCGGGCGTATAGCCGTTGTCGAGCGCAGCAGCATAAACGAACGGCTTGAACGAGGAACCCGGCTGGCGCATCGCCTGGGTCGCGCGGTTGAATTCCGACTGACCGTAGGAAAAGCCGCCGACCATCGCCAGCACGCGGCCGGTCTGCGGATCCATCGCGACGAGGCCACCCTGGACCTTCGGCGGCTGACGCAGGCGGTATTCACCCTTTTCTGCCAACGGCTCGACATAGACGACGTCGCCCGGGCCCAGCACACCTTCAGGCGACTTGGCGGATTTGCGTTCGCCAGCGGCCGAGCGATAGGCCCACTGCATGTTCTTTGCGGAGATATGACCGGTCACGCGTTCTGCGATGATCTTGCCGGAGGCTTCCTTGTCCGGCTGGATGCCGATCTCGACACCCTGACCATCGGCCGAAAGCACGACAGCGAGCTTCCATTCCGGCACGTCGGCCAAGGACACGACCTTGCCGAGCGGCTCGCCCCAGTCGCCGCCGATCTCGATCGACTTGACCGGACCGTGGAAACCGCGGCGTTCGTCATAGCTGAGCAGCCCGTCTTGCAGCGCCTTGCGCGCGGCGATCTGCATGCGCGGATCGAGTGAGGTACGGACCGAAAGGCCACCTTCATAAAGCGCGTTGTCGCCGTACTTCTGAATGATCTGCCGACGCACTTCCTCGGCAAAGAAATCGGATGCGAAGAGATGTGCGCCACCGCGGCGAGGATTGACGCCGAGCGGCTGCTTCTTGGCGTCTTCGCCGTCGGTCTTGGTGACGTAGCCGTTCTCGACCATACGGTCGATGACCCAGTTGCGTCGCTCGATCGCAGCATCCACCTTGCGGAAAGGATGGTAGTTGGCCGGACCCTTCGGCAGAGCCGCAAGGTACGCAGTTTCTGCGATGGTCAGTTCTGTCACCGATTTATCGAAATAGGTGAGTGCTGCACCGGCGATGCCATAGGAATTGAGGCCGAAGAAGATCTCGTTGAGATAGAGTTCGAGAATACGGTCCTTGCTATAGGCCTGCTCGATACGGAAGGAGAGGATCGCTTCCTTGACCTTGCGGTCGATCGTCTGGTCCGACGAAAGCAGGAAGTTCTTGGCCACCTGCTGCGTGATCGTCGACGCGCCGACGGGGCGGCGACCCGATCCGAAATTCTGGAGATTGACGGTGATGGCACGCGCGAGACCGGTGATGTCGACGCCCGGGTGCTGATAGAAGTTCTTGTCTTCGGCCGAAATGAATGCCGCCTTGACACGGTCCGGGATCGCCTGGATCGGCAGATAGAGACGCCGCTCGCGGGCGTACTCCGCCATCAGCGCGCCGTTACCGGCGTGAAAGCGCGTGGTGACCGGCGGAGAATACTTCGCCAATACCTCGTAATCCGGCAAATCTTTGGTGACGCTGCCGAGATAGATGGCAACGGCCGCGGCGACACCGAGCAGCAAGAACGCACCAATGCCGAAGAAATATCCAATCAGTCTGATCATCAGTCAGATACCGGTACCTTATTATCGTCCAATCGCCAGGCCGCAAAAGCCAATCGAGACGCTTCCCGTCCCAACGGTCCGCATTTCGTCGGCCTGGCCAAACGCTTCTATCAGAAATCGTCTGGCATTGCGGCTACACGCGCCCACCCAGTTCCTCATATGGCGAGGGCCACCGGGCATCAACACTGTTTCCCAACAAATCCGGGCGCAATTCGGGTTAGGTCCCGGATTGTGCGTAAAATAGGGCTTGTTTCCGATTATCGAGTGCGCATCCTGTTGAAAAGCATATCGCTGTTACCGAGGCGACACAAATCACATCGTATGCTGCGCCGTCAAACAGATCATCGCGACCGGATCTCAGCCGCCGTTTGCGACAGCCTGTTCGCGGTAGCGCTTCACGGCAACGGCGAGCAGGCCGGACACTTTCTTGCGCCATTCCGGATCGAGCAGCAGCTTCTCATCGTCCTTGTTCGACATGAATCCGAGCTCGAGCAGGATCGACGGAACATCCGGCGCCTGCAAGACACGGAAGCCCGCGTGACGGTGCGGATTGTTGATGAGGTTGATCTGCCCCTCGAAGGACGACACGACAGTGCGTGCCATGTTGACCGAGAAAGCCTGGGTCTCGCGGCGCGTCAGGTCGATCAGGATATCGGCGACTTCGGCCGGCTCGCTCTGGAGCGGTACGCCAGCGATCTCGTCCGAAAGGTTTTCGCGCTGCGCCAGGTCGGCCGCCAGATGGTCGGACGCCTTGTCGGAAATCGTATAGACGGTGGCGCCGCGAATGTCCTTCTGTCTCAATGTGTCGGCATGGATCGAAATAAACAGATTGGCGCCTTTGTTGCGGGCGATCTGCACGCGTTGCGGCAGCGACAGGAAAACGTCCTTGTCGCGGGTCAGAAAAGCTTCGATGCCGCCTTCGCGGTTGAGCGTGGCGACAAGCTCCTGCGCGAAGGCAAGCGTGACATGCTTTTCCTCGGTCTTGGTGCCGCTGCCGATCGCGCCGGTGTCGATACCGCCGTGGCCGGCATCGATCGCAATCACGAATGCACCGGTCTTTTGCGCAGGTGCAATTGTCGGCCGATCCGTTTTTGCCGAGACCACCGAGCCCGTCCACTGCTGATCCCCAAGAAGCGCGTCGAACCGGGTTTGGTCGACCTTCTCGGCATCGATGACCAGGCGATAACTCTTACCGCCCTCTTGCTCGATGACTTCGGCATGGGTGACCGCTACCGGCCCCTTTGCCGACAACACGAGGCGAGAACTGCCGGCGCCCATGCCGCCATAGCGGATGGCCTCGAACAATCCCCGCGGCTCGAGGCTCTCGGCCTTCAGGCCAAAGGCGGTTTCCGGCAGATCGACGACGACACGCACGGGGTTTGCCACATAATGAATGGAAAAGTCGGGTTTGCGGTCGAACTCGACCACGACACGTGTGCGCGCGTCGTCACCGGCAACCCGTGCGCCGAATGCCAGAAACGGTGCCGACTCGGCGGCGTATGCTATCGGTCCGGTCATCATCAAGACGCCTGCAACGAACACTGAAGCCGTGACGCCCGCGCCGCCGCGCAGCAGTGTCGACAACAGTGAAGCGTGCATATGATTAGCCGAAGGCTTCACCCGGTCTCTCCGTCAATCCACGAAATTCGAGCGGTCAAAGCGCCGGGCGTCCGCCCACACATACCGCGACATCCCTTGATCAATGAACCCTTATGGTTAACCAAAGCTTGACAGCGCTCCTTACGCAACGCGGCCAAGGCATATGATTCGCCGTTCCCCGACCTACTCTACCGGGGCAAGCGAATCGATCATTATTGTGGCGGCACAGGCTTTTCCCTTGCCAATGTGACATAGAAAACATAAAAGCATCACAAGGAGAAAGTGTTGACGGGATAGAATCGTGGGCCGGGCAGCCGGAGCTTTCCAGAGCTTGGCGCCAGGGAGTGATCGAGCCGGAATTGCCGGTTGCAACCGTATCATCTTTCCGCGGCCGCAAGGTGTTCATCCGCCGTCGCTGCATTTCCTCCCCGTACACTGGATCGTAAATTTCCGGCGGTGGCCGGAGTTCTTAGCGGTGATTTTTCACCGGCAAGCCCGCAAGCGGGCGCATTCATCGGGTCTTTATGAGACCTTTGACATTGGCATTCTTGTTTGGTCATTGATGTTGACTCAGCGGTATCGGTCAGAAGTAAAGAGGCCCCGGAACGTAACCGTTCCGGCTGCCATCTGGCTGCTGCACCATCACCTGCACCAGACAGGACCTTTCACATCCGGCGCAACCTCTGACGCGAGTGGCAGTCTTCCCATGGAAGAACGTCTGCCGCCCGTTCCGTTGTCGCGCCGAGGAGCACAACTTAGATGGCAGAGAAAATGCTTATCGATGCGTCTCACTCTGAAGAGACGCGCGTCGTTGTCGTTCGCGGGAACCGCATAGAAGAATTCGACTTCGAATCGGAACACAAGAAACAGATCCGCGGCAACATCTACCTGGCAAAGGTAACGCGAGTGGAGCCTTCGCTCCAGGCGGCCTTCGTCGACTACGGCGGCAATCGCCACGGATTCCTGGCCTTCGCCGAAATCCATCCCGACTACTACCAGATCCCCCTCGCCGACCGTCAGGCGCTGTTGAAGGCGGAAGCCGAAGAAGCGCGCCGCGACGACGATGTCGAGCACGTTGAGACGGCAACGCCGACCCAGAGCGGGCTCAGCGTTCCGGTCGATCTGGAAATCGCCGCTGAAACGGAAGTCGTCACCGAGACGGCAGCCGAAGCTGTCGTCGAGGTCGATGCGCCCGCCGAGAAGCCCAAGGCAAAGCCGAAGCGCCCACGCCGCACCAAGGCGAGAATCGCCGAAGAGGCCGCTGCAGCTGCAGCGACCGAAGAGGCCGATGGCGGCGAAGAAAGCAATGGTGGCGAGATGGCCGCCATGGTCGACACCGATTCGGTCTCGGAAGACGTCGACAGCCGCCGCCGTCGCGATGACGACGACGATGATGACGACAACCACGACGGCGAAAAGGAAATTATCGAGTCGGTCGGCGCCGAAGACGCGATGGAAGAGGTTCCGGATCGTCACGTCCGCAAGCCGCGCAAGCAGTATCGCATCCAGGAAGTCATCAAGCGTCGCCAGATCCTGCTCGTTCAGGTCGCCAAGGAAGAGCGCGGCAACAAGGGCGCAGCGCTGACGACCTACCTGTCGCTCGCCGGTCGCTACTCGGTGTTGATGCCGAACACGGCCCGTGGTGGCGGCATTTCCCGCAAGATCACCAACCTGCAGGACCGCAAGCGCCTGAAAGAAATTGCGCGTGGCCTCGAAGTGCCGCAGGGCATGGGCGTCATCCTGCGCACGGCCGGTGCCAACCGCACCAAGGTCGAGATCAAGCGCGACTTCGAATATCTGATGCGCCTTTGGGAAAACGTCCGCACGCTGACGCTCAACTCCACGGCCCCCTGCCTCGTCTACGAGGAAGGCAGCCTGATCAAGCGCTCGATCCGCGACCTCTACAACAAGGACATCAGCGAGATCGTCGTTTCCGGCGAGGAAGGCTACAAGGAAGCCAAGGGCTTCATGAAGATGCTGATGCCGAGCCACGCCAAGGTGGTCCAGCCGTACCGCGACGTGCATCCGATCTTCTCGCGCTCCGGTATCGAGGCGCAGCTGGACCGGATGCTGCAGCCGCAGGTGACGCTGAAGTCGGGCGGCTACATCATCATCAACCAGACGGAAGCCCTGGTTTCGATCGACGTGAACTCCGGTCGGTCGACCCGCGAGCATTCGATCGAGGACACGGCGCTTCAGACCAACCTGGAAGCCGCCGAAGAAGTGGCCCGTCAGCTGCGGCTTCGCGACCTTGCTGGCCTCGTCGTCATCGACTTCATCGACATGGAAGAAAAGCGGAACAACCGCTCTGTCGAGAAGAGGCTCAAAGATTGCCTGAAGAACGATCGTGCCCGCATCCAGGTCGGCCGCATCTCGCACTTCGGTCTGCTCGAAATGTCGCGCCAGCGCATTCGCGCTTCGGTGCTCGAATCGACGATGCAGACCTGCCCGCATTGCAACGGCACGGGTCACGTCCGCTCGCAGTCTTCGGTCGCGCTGCATGTCCTGCGCGGTATCGAAGAGCATCTGCTCAAGAACACCACCCACAACATCACCGTTCGCACGATCCCCGATATCGCGCTCTATCTGCTCAACCAGAAGCGCGCCACGATCATGGATTACGAACAGCGCTTCGGCGTCTCGATCATCATCGAGGCTGACGCCCATGTCGGCGCGCAGCATTTCGCGATCGATCGCGGCGAGCCGGTCGAAAACCCGGTCAAGATCGAACAGATTCTGCACTTCGAGCCCGAGCCCGAAGAAGACGATGACATCGTGATCGAAGAGGATCTCGACGAGGAAGAAGCAGAAGAAGTCGTCGTCGAACAGCGCCAGGAGCAGCCGAAGGCTGCGGCCCAGGCCGACGATCAGAACGGCCGCAAGCGCAAGCGTCGTCGCCGCCGTCGCGGCAAGGGCAGCCAGCAGGCGGAAGGTGCGACCGCACAGGACGCCGATGCGACTGAAGATGCCGATGACGCATCCGAAAGCGATGCCGACGAGGACGAAAACGATACGGATGCGCTGACCGCCGATGGCGAACAGAAGCGCAAGCGTCGCCGTCGCGGCAAGCGCGGTGGCCGTCGCAACCGACCAGAACTCGGCGAAGGTGAAGTCGAAGGCGAGGAGCAGGCTGCTGCATCCGGCGACGGCGAAGCGGGCGAGCAAGGCGACGCGGAAGCACCCGTAGAAGCCGAGGTCGAAGCGGTAGCCGTCGTTGCCGAAGCCGAGACCGTCGCGGAAGCGGTGGAACCGGTCGTCGAGAAGGCCGCCAAGCCGAAGCGTACACGCAAGAAGGCCGTCAAGGCTGAGGAGCCTGTCGTCAGTGCCGACGAGGCAGCACAGACCGCGGTCGAAGCACAGCCGGAAGCGGCTGAGCCGGTGCCGGCAGCAATCGAAGAAACGGCCGCTGACCTCGAAGAAGGCAAGCCTGCTCGAGCGAACCGCGACCTTTCGACGATCGCATCGGAACCGGTGCTGACCTCGACGGTCACGAACAAGAACGAAGGCACCGAAGAAGACCAGTCCAAGCCCAAGAAGGGCGGATGGTGGCAGCGCCGCGGCTTCTTCTAAGCCGCGCCTGAACTTCGGACGAACAGAAAAGCCCGGACCTTGGTCCGGGCTTTTTTCGTTTCCGTTTGGAGACAATCGAAAGCGTGTATTCGCTGCGAGTTTGAATCAAGGGCTTCGCAAAAAGAGTCCGGAAAAGGCCGCAACTCGATGAAACCACAGAGGATCAGGCGATCCAGCGGGCGATCCGCTCCATCGCTTCGGTCATGTCGGCTATCGATCCGGCATAGGAGAACCGCATCGTACGATGCCCTTCAAGCGGATCGAAATCGAAGCCGGGCGTTGCCGCCACGTTGATTTCCGCCAGCATCCGCCGGGCAAATGCCATGCTGTCATTGGTGAAGCGACTGACATCCGCATAGGCATAGAAAGCGCCATCCATCGGTGACGCGATCGAAAAGCCGATCTCCGGCAGGCGCTTCAACAGCATATCGCGATTGGCCGCATAGGCCGCCTTGTAGCCATCGAGCTCAATCTGCGCACCGAGCGCCGCCTCCGCCGCGATCTGCGACAGCTCCGGCGGCGAAATGTAGAGGCTCTGGGCGATACGCTCAAAGCCGCGAACCTGCAGTTCCGGCAGCACCATCCAGCCGATACGCCACCCGGTCATGCAGTAGTATTTGGAGAAGGAGTTGATGACGAAGACGTCGTCGGTCACCTCCAGTGCACTTGCCTCTTCACCGGCGAAGGTCAGCCCATGATAGATTTCGTCGGAGATGAAGGCGATGTTTTCGGCGCGGCAGTAGTCGGCAAGCGCCTTGAGCCCCGCTTTGCCCGTGACCGTTCCTGTCGGATTGGCCGGGCTCGCCAGAAGCACGCCCTTCAGCGGGCGCCCGATCTTCGCGGCAGCACGCGCCAGGTTTTCCGGCGTCAGCGTGAAGCCGCTCTCGGCATTGGCCTCGACCTCCACGACCGTCAGGCCGAGCGCTGCGAGAATGTTGCGGTAGGCTGGATATCCGGGTCGCGCGATTGCGACGCAATCGCCGGGGTCGAAAAGCGCGAGGAAGGCAAGATTGAACCCGGCTGACGACCCGGTGGTCACGGCAATGCGCTGCGGGTCAAGCGCTATACCGTGGCGCTTTTGATAGTGCCGGGCGATCGCGGTTCTGAGAGACAAGGTGCCAAGTGCGTCGGTGTAGCCGAGCCGGCCATGCTCGAGCGCCTTGCGCGCCGCATCCAAAGCCGCCTTCGGCGCAGGATGCGCCGGTTGGCCGACAGCCATCGAAATCACCGGATGGCCGGCGTCGCGTCGGCGCGTTGCCTCGGCCAGCACGTCCATGGCATGAAAGGGTTCGATAGCACTGCGGTTCGACAATTCTACCAAGGTAATATCCTCAAGAAGCGGCCTATACCAACCTGCGCTGATATTGACCTATTGTTTGGGACCGTGTGCGGTCATCCGGGCGGGAGCGTACCGCCGAGCGATGCCTTGGCATCGGTCGAGGATTGTGAAGCTGCCGTGGCCGGCACAAGGCCCGCCCGAAGGGCCGGGCGCTTCTGGCCTCCGGATAGCGTCGACAATCCTCACCGGACCACATGGTGTCTCCTCGCCAGAAACCAAGATCGCTCCGACGCAATGGGTCAATATCAGCACAGATTGGTACTACATGCCGCCCCCTTGCCCGATCGTTTAAAGCTTCACAAGTGCGCGAGCGCCGTATTTCCGCCGATTTTGCCGTTTCGTTTCGCCGGAGCCCACCCTATGCTGCCCGCGTGTTGCGGTGTTGGAGATTCCTGTTGTCTTTTACAAGCGCGCATTGACGCCGTATCGCGACATGGACGACAGACAGGGCAGGCAGAGACAACGAGGTAGAAATGAATTTCAGCACGAAAATGATTGCCGCCGGAACGCTCGCCGCGTTCATGGCAGGGGTCAGCTTGCCGCAAAGCGCACTCGCGCTCGACCAGAAACAGAAGGAAGAGTTTGGCGCCTTCATCAAGGAATACCTGCTCGCCAATCCGGAAATCATGCTCGAAGTCCAGGAGGCGCTGGCTACAAAGCAGCGCGCCAAGCAGCAGGAAGCAGCTGAAGGTGCGATCGCCGAAAACAAGAAGGCGATCTTCAACTCAGACTACGACATGGTACTCGGCAATCCTGATGGAGACGTCACCGTCGTCGAGTTCTACGACTACAACTGCGGCTATTGCAAACGTGCGCTGACGGACATGGACGAGATCCTGTCGAAGGACAAGAACATCCGCTTCGTGCTGAAGGAATTGCCGATCCTCGGCCCGGATTCGCTGGCTGCCCACAAGGTCAGCGCTGCATTCCGTCTCGCCGCGCCGGAGAAGTACGGCGAGTTCCATCGGGCCCTGCTCGGCGGCGAGGACCGCGCAACCGAGGAAACGGCGATTGCCGTTGCCGGCAAGCTCGGCGTCACCGAAAAGCAGCTGCGCGCCAAGATGGAAAAAGAGCCGCATGATGCCGCGGTACGCGAGGCCTACACCCTTGCCAACGATCTCGGCATCACCGGCACGCCCTCCTACGTGATTGGCAACGAGGCGGTGTTCGGAGCCGTCGGTGCCGAGGAAATCAGCACCAAAGTGTCCAATATGCGCAGCTGCGGCAAGACCGCCTGCTGACCGCCTGCATTGGCCGTCCCGTCCCAACTGTGGACAAATCCCGCGAGGACCCAAAGGGCTTTTCCTCGCGGGACCATCAGTCTATAGGTAACCCTCTATCACTGGACCGGAATCCCGCATGCCCACCAAAATTTTCGTGCTGAACGGCCCCAACCTCAATGCGCTCGGCAAGCGCGAACCGGGGATTTATGGCGGCCAGACACTCGCCGACATCGAGGCGATGTGCACCACGGAAGGCAAGACGCTGGGACTGGAGGTCGATTTTCGGCAATCCAACCACGAAGGCACGCTTGTGGACTGGCTGCATGAGGCCGGCGAAAAGGCGGCGGGCGTCGCTATCAATCCGGCAGCCTACGGCCATACGTCGATCGCGCTGCACGATGCCATCCGCGCAATCGGCATCCCGGTGGTCGAACTGCATCTTTCCAACATCCACGCGCGTGAAGAATTCCGCCACAAGTCGATGATCGCCCCGGCGGTCAAAGGCGTCATCTGCGGTTTCGGCGCGCAGAGTTACATTCTGGCGCTGCATGCGCTAAAGAACCTGACAGAAACGTCGAAATAAAAAGAACACGAGGCTCATATCCCATGGCTGACAAGAAACCCGGTATCGACCAGGCGCTGATCCGCGATCTCGCCAATATCCTGAACGACACGGATCTCACCGAGATCGAAGTGGAGCAGGAAGACCTCCGCATCCGCGTATCGCGCGCCGGCACGCCGGTCGCCATGTCGATGCCGACCTACCAGGCCCAGCCGGCCGTCCACGCTGCGCAGCCCGCTGCAGTTGTCGCTCCGGCCGAGACCAGCCGCAATTCCAAAAACGCCTTAACGGCTCCGATGGTCGGTACGGCCTACCTCGCGCCGGCCCCAGGCGCCCGCCCGTTCATCGAGGTCGGTACCGTGGTCAAGGAAGGTCAGACGGTCCTGATCATCGAAGCGATGAAGACCATGAACCAGATCCCTGCCCCGCGTTCGGGCAAGGTGACCGAAATCTTCGTCCAGGACGCAGCCCCCGTCGAGTATGGCGAGCCGCTGATCGTAATCGAATAAGGCGGCGCTGCGATGATCTCGAAAATTCTCATTGCCAATCGCGGCGAAATCGCCCTTCGCGTACTGCGCGCCTGTAAGGAACTCGGCATCGCGACGGTGGCCGTCCATTCCACGGCTGACAGCGACGCCATGCATGTGCGTCTGGCCGACGAAAGCGTCTGCATCGGTCCTCCGCCGTCGCGCGATAGCTATCTGAACATTCACCAGATCGTCGCCGCCTGCGAAATCACCGGCGCTGACGCCGTGCACCCGGGTTACGGCTTCCTGTCGGAAAACGCCAAGTTCGCCGAAATCCTCGACGCCCACGACATCACCTTCATCGGTCCGACGGCGGAACATATCCGCATCATGGGCGACAAGATCACCGCCAAGAAGACGGCGCAGGAACTTGGCATCCCCGTGGTTCCGGGCTCCGACGGCGAAGTGAAGCCTGAGAACGCCCTCGAAGCCGCGCGCAAGATCGGCTTCCCGGTTCTGATCAAGGCGACCGCCGGCGGCGGTGGCCGCGGCATGAAAGTCGCCAAGACCGAGGCTGACCTCGACGAGGCCGTGTCAACCGCTCGTTCCGAGGCGCTTGCGGCCTTCGGCAATGACGCTGTTTACATGGAGAAGTATCTCGGCAAGCCGCGCCACATCGAAATCCAGATCGTCGGCGACGGCGAAGGCAATGCGATCCATCTCGGCGAGCGTGACTGCTCCTTGCAGCGGCGCCACCAGAAGGTGTGGGAAGAGGCAAACTCCCCTGCCCTCAACGTCGAGCAGCGCATGAAGATCGGCCAGGTTTGCGCCGATGCGATGAAAAAGCTGAAGTACCGCGGCGCAGGCACGATCGAGTTCCTCTACGAGAATGGCGAGTTCTATTTCATCGAAATGAACACCCGCCTCCAGGTGGAGCATCCGATCACCGAAGCGATCACCGGCATCGACCTGGTGCACGAACAGATCCGCGTCGCATCGGGTGGCGGGCTTTCGGTCAAGCAGGAAGACATCGTGTTTTCCGGCCACGCGATCGAGTGCCGTATCAATGCCGAAGATCCGCGCACCTTCGTCCCCTCGCCGGGCACAATCACGCATTTCCACGCACCGGGCGGTCTCGGCGTTCGCGTCGATTCTGGTGCCTATCAGGGCTACCGTATCCCGCCTTACTACGACAGCTTGATCGGCAAGCTCATCGTCCATGGCCGGACCCGTGTCGAATGCATGATGCGCCTTCGTCGCGTGCTCGACGAATTCGTCATCGATGGTATCAAGACGACGCTGCCGCTGTTCCAGGACCTGATCAACAATCAGGATATCGCGAACGGCGAATACGACATCCATTGGCTGGAGCACCATCTGGCCACGACGTCCGAATAGGACCGTGCATTGAAAGGGACGCGCAGCAAGCAACCCGACGTAACACCGGACATGCTGCTGCGCGCCTATTCCATAGGCCTGTTTCCGATGGCCGATTCGGCTGACGATCCAGAGCTTTTCTGGGTCGAGCCGGAAATCCGCGGCGTCATTCCGCTCGATGGCTTTCACGTCTCGCGCAGTCTTGCAAAGACAATCCGCAAGAGCCACTTCGACATCCGCTTCAACACCGCCTTCGAGGCCGTGATGGAAGGCTGCGCCGCGCCGGCGCCGGATCGCCCGACCACCTGGATCAACAACAAGATCCGCTCGCTTTACGCCACGCTTCACTCGATGGGCTACGCGCACAGCGTCGAAGCCTGGGAGGACGATGCGCTGGTCGGCGGTCTCTACGGCGTCTCACTCGGCTCGGCATTTTTCGGCGAAAGCATGTTTTCCAGACGCACCAACGCGTCCAAGATCTGCCTCGTGCATCTGGTGGAGCGCCTGCGCGCCAAGGGCTTTGAATTGCTGGACACCCAGTTCACGACCGAGCATCTCAAGTCCTTCGGTGCGATCGACGTGCCGAAGGCGGAGTATGAGATCATGCTCGCCAATGCGATGAACTCTCCGGATCTATCGTTTTGAGCTCATCGTCGACCTGAGCCCCCGGTGCAAACGCCCATTTCCACCCCGTCTCAGACCCTTCAAAGTGCCCAGGGATGTCCGCGCCAGAGCATCGCCCGCTCACAAAAGGAGTCGCGCAACCGCTCTATCGCTTTGTTTTGCCAAATTTATTTGCGGGAGCTATTCTACTGGACTTCCAAGACATTACGGACGGCTTGTCACGGCATGGCCGGTGCGGACGTCCGCGAAGCGAAACCATCACGAGATGGTCCACCGCCGCCCGTTGTGCGCGCTCGTTCCGGCGCACCGAAGAGCGGGTTGGCACAGAAAAATTGAGGGCATATCGCAGCCGCGTTCAAGGGCGCCTGCCAGGCAAGGCTACCTCTTGGAGGCAGTATCCGGTGGCGGCAGGTCCGACGTCGCTTTGCAGGACTGCAGCCAGACATCATAGACGGGGTGCTCGACGGCGTTGAGGCCGGGGCTGTCGGCAAACATCCAGCCGGTAAAGATCCGCCTGATCTTGCGGTCAAGCGTAATCTCGTCGACCTCGACGAAGGTGGTGATCTTCTGAGCTTCCGTGTCGTCCCTGTTATAGCAGACGCGCGGCGTTACCTGCAGGGCGCCAAACTGGACGGTCTCACCGATATAGACGTCAAAGGTCGTGATGCGGCCGGTGATCTTGTCGATGCCGGAAAACACGGCGACGGCGTTGTTTACCCGCGCGGCCTCGGCCGTACCGGCCGAGGAAATCATCGGCAGCGCGGCAAGCGCAGCGACACAGAGCCGGCTCGACATCTGGCCGATTGTTTTCCGCAGATAAGAACCCGCCATTCCCGCCTGTCTCCCGCGCGCTTCGCATTCACCGTTGATGGATATCAGGCGCTAAACATGAAATGTGGCCGCCCCGTGGTCATCGGACCATTTCGCGGGCGGCGCGCCTTGTCCGACGACAAGCGTCTCAGGAGCCCGGCGTCCAGGCGTCATAATCACCCGTTACGCGCGGACGCGCACCGGTACCGGCGATCGAACCCTGCGGCCGGTAAGCGTTGGCCGTACCAGTCGGGTTCGGACGATGTGGCTTCTGCCACTCGCGAGCGACGTATTTTTCGTCAGCCGGCGAAACGTCGGTGCGGTGATGCATCCAGCCGTGCCAGCCGGCCGGAATAGCAGAGGCTTCGGCATAACCGTTGTAAATCACCCAACGGCGCGTCCGGCCTTCGGAGTCCTTACCGCCCTGATAATAGACGTTGCCGAGCTCGTCTTCGCCGACACGTTGACCGTTACGCCAGGTATGAAACCGCGTTCCGATCGTCTGTTGGTTCCACCAGGTGAAAATCTGCAGCAGGAGCTTCATGGATGCCGTCCTCAACCGACCGTTGGGAAGGCGGCCGGATACCAAAACTATGTCCCCGCTTATGCCCCGCCACTCCAGGCTTGTCCAGTGATTCCGAGGCAAACACAGTCATTTCAGCGGCATGTGGAACCCGAAATGGCTGCGTACAAAACCGAGACGTTCGTAGAAGCGATGCGCGTCGGTGCGCGTCGCATTAGAGGAGAGCTGGACCTTTGCTGCCCCCTCCTCGCGCGCACGCTCGCTCGCATGACGTATCATGCGTGCGCCTATGCCACGGCCGCGCATGTCTTTACGGGTTTGCACGGCCTCGATCAGCAGTCTTGGCCGGCCGCGTCCAGGAAGCGAGGTCAATAATGTTGCCTGGAAAGTGCCGACCACTTCTTCACCGAGGCGGGCGACATAAAGGGTTTGAAGCGGTGATGCCTCGATGCGCGCGAAGGCCGCGAGATAGTCGTCGAAAGCCTCCGGCTCGACCGTGTCACCGTGTCCGCCAACGTCGTCGGCGGCAAAGAGCGCGATGATCGCCGGTAGATCAGCCCGCTCGGCCTTGCGGATATCCAAGTCAGTCAGCGCGTGCATGTTTTCCTCCGGGCGTCACCATCAGCACCGAGCATCAATCATCAGAAGGCTAGCGTTTCGCGACAGCCAACCCTAACCGCGCGATCTTCCCCGGAGGAAGGCGACGGCCGCTAACCTCAGAGGAACGACGGCGTCAGACCAACGGTTTTTCGAGGATGAGTGCCAGAAGCCCCGACTGGTCGTCGCCGCAATCGCTGGTTTGACCGACTTCGGAAAAGCCGTGAGTCCGGTAGAATGCGAGGGCATGAAGGTTCTGCGGCTCGACCTCGACCCGCATGCGCTCGGCATCCGGGAAGCAGGTTTCGAGTTCGGCGAAAATGTCGCGGCCGATGCCCTGCCTCTGCAGTTTCGGCAGGACGTAAAGCTGGTGGAGCACCACGGTCTTCTTCAACGTATCTGACATGGACGCATAGCCCATGCCGCCAATGCTGCGACCATCGTCGGCAACCAGGAATTCCGCGTCCTTGCGCTCTAGCCGGACCTTGAGCGCCGGTAGCGAATGCCAGCGGCCCGTCAGTTCGTTGACCTTCTCGACGCCATAGAAGGTGTCATAGGTCGCGTGCCACGTCTCGACGAGCAGCGCGCGAACCTTTTCCAGATCGCGCTCGCTCGCCGTGCGGACGAAGAACATCGTTTATTCCTCGATGCCGAGCTTGGCCTTGACCAGTGCCTGAACGGCCTGCGGATTAGCCTTGCCGCCGGTCGACTTCATCACCTGGCCGACGAACCAGCCAGCGAGCGAAGGCTTTGCCTGCACCTTGGCAACCTGGTCCGGGTTGGCGGCGATGATCTCGTCGACCGCCTTCTCGATGGCGCCGGTGTCTGTTACCTGCTTCATGCCACGCGCTTCAACGATCTCGGCAGGATTTCCGCCTTCGTTCCAGACGATTTCGAAGAGGTCCTTGGCGATCTTGCCGGAAATCGTCTCCGCCTTGATGAGATCGATGATGCCGCCGAGCTGGGCAGGGGAAACCGGAGTCTCTTCAATAGCTTTGCCGGCTTTGTTCAAGGCGCCGAGCAAGTCGTTGATGACCCAGTTTGCAGCGATCTTGCCGTCACGGCCTTCGGCCACAGCCTCGAAATAGTCGGCAATCGACTTTTCGGAAACGAGCACCGAGGCGTCATAGACCGACAGGCCCATGGCGCTGACAAAGCGTTCCTTCTTGTCGTCAGGCAGTTCCGGCAGGTCGGCTTTCAGCGCATCGACGAAGGCCTGGTCGAATTCGAGCGGCAGCAGGTCCGGGTCCGGGAAGTAGCGATAGTCGTGCGCGTCTTCCTTGGACCGCATGGAGCGTGTCTCGCCCTTGTTCGGGTCGAACAGGCGCGTTTCCTGGTCGATAGAGCCGCCGTCTTCCAGAATTCCGATCTGACGGCGCGCTTCATATTCGATCGCCTGACCGATGAAGCGGATGGAGTTGACGTTCTTGATTTCGCAGCGCGTGCCAAAACCTTCGCCGGGGCGACGGACCGAAACGTTGACGTCGGCGCGCATCGAACCTTCGTCCATGTTGCCGTCACAGGTGCCGAGGTATCGCACGATCGAACGCAGCTTGGTCATGTAGGCCTTGGCCTCGTCGGACGACCGCATGTCGGGCTTTGAGACGATTTCCATCAGCGCCACGCCGGAGCGGTTGAGGTCGACATAGGACATCGACGGATGCTGGTCGTGCATCGACTTGCCGGCATCCTGCTCGAGATGCAGGCGCTCGATGCCGATCTCGACGTCTTCGAACTGGCCCTGGCGATCAGGCCCGACGGAAATGATGATCTTGCCTTCGCCGACGATCGGATCCTTGAACTGCGAGATCTGATAGCCCTGCGGCAGGTCGGGATAGAAGTAGTTTTTGCGGTCGAAGATCGAGCGGTTGTTGATCACGGCCTTGAGACCGAGGCCGGTGCGGACCGCCTGCCTGACGCATTCCTCGTTGATGACGGGCAGCATGCCAGGCATGGCCGCATCGACAAGCGACACGTTGGCGTTCGCCGGCTTGCCGAATTCGGTCGATGCACCCGAGAACAGCTTCGAATTGGAAAGCACCTGGGCATGGACCTCCATGCCGATGATAACCTCCCAGTCGCCAGTGGCGCCAGGGATGAAGCGTTTGGAATCGGGAGTGCGGACGTCGACAATGCTCATATCATGCTCTTCTTTGAAGCCTGAATTCTTGGTTTCTCGGTAGAGCAATTGCCGCAATGGTGCAAGTTGTTAGGCGCGATCAGCCGCCCCGCGATGACGTGGCGCACGGTTTAACCGCCGCTTAGCGGTCGCTATGGCAAAAGGTGGACATGGCCCTCACCGCTGCCAGTCTCCTGTGTTTCCTTGTCGCGATCAACATCACGAGCTTCTGCCAATTCTGGTACGACAAGCACGCGGCGCGATCAGGCTGGCGCCGCATCAGCGAGCGGACGTTGCTGCAATCGGCATTTTTCGGCGGCAGCATCGGTGCGATGGCCGGTCGCCAGGTCTTCAGGCACAAGACACGCAAGGAGCCGTTTCGAACACATCTCATTCTGATCGTCCTGTTCCAGATGATTGTGGCGGTTGCCTGCGCAATCTTTGCGAGCGGATATATTGACGCTTTCGTCGGTCTCTTCTAGGAAGCGTTCGTTCGAATGGAGTTTTGATGTTCACATCGTCTGAGTCCCGGTAAGGCCCCTGCCCGCTTTCTCATAGATTGCGCGCACGGGCCGGAAACGTAACCCCGCTTTTCCCAAGATTTGCGGAACGTTTTTCTGCGTTCTCACGAACGCTATTCCGGAACATTCAGATATGGATATCTCACGCGCTGAGCAGCGCATTCTTCATCATTTGGCCCAAGGCGGCCGTATCGAAATTACCCGCGACGACAAGACGATCATCGACATCAGATGCTTCACGCGCGACGGATGGGTCTATCCGGGCTTCGACCTCGAACTCTTCCGCAAGCTGAAGCGCAAGAAAGCGATCTCGTCATCGGCCGGCAAACCCTATCGCATCACCGAGCGGGGCTTGCGCCTGGTCCGGTCGGAACTCAACAATCGCTGATCGGCGAAACCATGAGGATGCCGGGTATCGCCCGGCATTTTCTCCAGCCCTTACGGTATGCCGCGATTAGGGATCGTATCTCTTATCACCTAGCGGCCGTAAAGGCCGAGATCGGTAACAGCAAGCGGCTTGCCCAGCCCGATGTACTCGACATCGCGATCAAGCTTGGGCGCATAGGAGGTCGACAGCCAGGTGACCCCGTAGCCGTGTTTGCGGAAGAAGCCGATGGCTGCTGTGTTCTTGGCGTGCGTCTTGGTTTTCGCTGCGTCGAAGCCGTCGTTTGAGATGCGAAGCTCAATGTCGGCGAGCAGACGACCGCCGAGCCCCCGCCTCTGGGCTTCCGGCTCGATCCACAGATCGGAGATCATCTCGTCGAAGTTCTCGCGAGCGGCCCAGCCACGCGGCCGGCCATCAACTTCGATCAGCGAAACGGAGAGCCAATGATTGGCAAGAAAATCGCCAAAGGCGTTCTCCGCCAGGCGCCTCATCCGACCGACATCGGCAAGGCCGACAATCGCCCCTTCCCAGGCGCGAAGGCCTACGGCCGTGAGAGCACCAACCTCATCCTCTCGAGCATGACGGATCACGGGCATGGCGCGGCCCCCCTCTCCGCGTCACTGAAGCGTCGCGCGTCATGTGTGACGCGTCAAGGACGCTGGCTGACACACCAGTCGCGGCGATCGCGGCGCAGCACGCTTGCGGTGCTGCGCCGTTAGCGTTTTACCACCACTTGGTGGGCGCGAAACGACCGGCTGCCTGCTCGATCACATGGGCGGTCTTGAAGAGGGTCTCTTCCTCGAACGGCTTGCCGATCAGTTGCAGACCAAGCGGCAGGCCCTTGTGATCGACGCCGCCGGGAACGGCGATGCCCGGCAGGCCGGCCATGTTGACCGTCACCGTAAAGATGTCGTTGAGGTACATCTTGACCGGATCCGATGCGAGATCCTCGTCGGCGATGCCGAACGCGGAGGACGGTGTCGCCGGCGTCAGGATCGCGTCGACGCCCGCATGGAAAGCGAGTTCAAAGTCGCGCTTGATCAACGTGCGAACCTTCTGGGCGCGCAGGTAGTAGGCGTCGTAATAGCCGGCAGAAAGCACATAGGTGCCGATCATGATGCGGCGCTTGACCTCCTGGCCGAAGCCGGCTGCGCGGGTCTTCTCGTACATGTCGACGATGTCCTTGCCGTCGACGCGCAGGCCGTAGCGGACGCCATCGTAGCGGGCAAGATTCGAAGACGCTTCGGCCGGAGCGACGATGTAGTAAGCCGGCAGCGCGTATTTGGTGTGCGGAAGCGTGATGTCGACGATCTCGGCACCGGCATCCTTAAGCCAGGCGATACCCTGCTGCCACAGGGCTTCGATCTCTTCCGGCATGCCGTCTACCCGGTATTCGCGCGGAATACCGATCTTCATGCCCTTGATCGACTGTCCGATCGAAGCTTCGTAGTTCGGCACCGGCAGATCGACGGAGGTCGTGTCCTTGGCGTCGACGCTTGCCATCGACTTCAGAAGGATCGCGGCGTCGCGCACGTCACGGGCAATCGGGCCGGCCTGATCGAGCGACGACGCAAAGGCGACGACGCCCCAGCGCGAGCAGCGGCCATAGGTCGGCTTGATGCCGACGGTGCCGGTGAAGGCGGCCGGCTGACGGATGGAGCCACCGGTATCGGTTGCGGTCGCACCGGCGCACAGATGCGCGGCGACGGCAGCGGCCGAGCCGCCCGACGAGCCGCCCGGGACCAGATCGAGGTTGGAGCCCTTGGCGCGCCAGGGGTTCTTCACGGCACCGTAGTAAGAGGTTTCGTTGGAGGAGCCCATGGCGAACTCGTCCATGTTGAGCTTGCCGAGCATCACGGCGCCGTCGTTCCAGAGGTTCTGGGTCACGGTCGATTCGTAGCGCGGGGCGAAACCATCGAGAATGTGGCTGCAGGCCTGCGTGTGCACGCCTTCGGTACCGAACAGATCCTTGATGGCCAGCGGAATGCCTTCGAGCGCGCCGGCCTTGCCGGCCGCGATGCGCGCGTCCGATGCCTTGGCCATTTCGCGCGCCTTGTCCGGCGTGACGGCGATATAGGCATTGATCGCTTCATTGGCGGAATCGATCGCCGCGATATAGGCGTCGGTCAGTTCAACGGCGGTGATTTCCTTGGCGACAAGCTTGGTGCGGGCTTCGGCGATCGTAAGGCTGGTGAGTTCGGTCATGATGAAATCGGACTTTCGCAATCAGGGACGCCGGGCGCAATCAGGGACGCCGGGGCGGCAGGTGGTCGGATTATTCGACGACCTTCGGGACGAGGAAAAAGTTGCGATCGGTATTGGGAGCATTGGCAACGATATCGTCGGCCTTGCTGCCATCGGACACGACGTCAAGGCGCTTCTTCATGTCCATCGGCGTCACCGACGTCATCGGTTCTACGCCATCGACATTCACTTCGGAGAGTTGCTCGACGAAACCAAGGATGCCGTTGATTTCGCCCACCATTCGCGTGGCTTCATCTTCACTGACGGCGATGCGGGCGAGGCGCGCGACGCGCTTCACGGTGGCAAGGTCTACGGACATGGTCGTCTCCGGTATCTGGAACTTTCCCCCGCTATAATGGTGCGCGGCGAGGCGCGCAACGGGGGAATCGCCCGATCGCTCGCCTGCCGCGGTGCTGACGGCCTTCGCCGTCAGACGGTCACTACGCCACCGACGGCCGGTGTTGCCACTTTGGTCGAGGCGCTGTCCATGCCGACGACGAAGTTTTCCGGCGTCTGATCGATGATCGGGAAGGATCCGTAGTGGCAGGGAATGGCGGTCGAGAACTTGAAATAGCGCTGGCAGGCAAGTGCGGCCACGGCGCCTCCCATGGTGAACCGGTCGCCGATTGGAACGAGGCCGATCTCCGGCTGGTGCAATTCCTCTACCAGAGCCATGTCCGAAAAGATGTCCGTGTCGCCCATATGGTAGAGCGTCGGTTCATCCTCGAAATGCAGAACGAGGCCGTTAGCACTGCCGAGCGAATGCGAAACGCCGTCTTCGGTAATCTGTGCCGAAGAATGCAGCGCATTGACGAAAGTGGCGGAAAAGCCGGCGAGATGAATGGTGCCGCCGGTGTTGCCCGGCTCCATCGCCGAAACGCCCTGGCGCCCAAGCCACATGCAGAGATCGAAGTTCGCAACGACCACGGCTCCCGTTTCCTTGGCGATTGCGACGGTGTCGCCGACATGATCGCCATGACCGTGCGTCAGCAGAATATGGGTGAGCCCGGTCGTCACCTCCTTGCGCTCGCTGTCGAGGAAGGCCGGGTTGCCGGTGAAGAAGGGATCGATCAGGATCTTCGACGTTGCCGTTTCGATGTGGAAAGCGGAATGGCCGAGCCATTTGATCTTCATGACATTCTCCCAGATGATTTGCGCCTTGGACCAGCTATATGGAACGGATCGAACACCTGCAAAGATCGAATCGGCAAATCAAATGACAATTCTGACCATCGAAGAGCTCGCGAGCCAGCTTCAGCCCAACCAGGCCATCGCCGGCCTCGATCTCGGCACCAAGACGATCGGCATCTCGGTGTCCGACCTTGGACGCCGGATCGCAACGCCGCGCGAGGTGATCCGGCGGGTCAAATTCGGCATCGATGCGGTGACGCTTCTGGCAGTGGCCGAGAAGGAACGGGTTGCGGCCCTTATCATCGGCCTGCCGGTCAACATGGACGGCAGCGAAGGGCCCCGGTGTCAGGCGACCCGCGCTTTCGTGCGAAACATGGTCGAGAAGACGCCCCTGCCCTTCGTCTACTGGGATGAGCGGCTTTCGACCGTCGCGGCCGAACGGGTGCTGATTGAAATGGACGTATCACGCAAGAAGCGGGCCGAGCGCATCGACTCGGCTGCCGCATCCTTCATTCTTCAAGGGGCGCTCGACAGGCTGGCGTCCCTTGCCAGGGACGGCGCTTCGGCCGACTGAGCGGCCACTGCACCAAAGCAGCGGCGATACCAGACTGCAAGCTCACGACGCTTGCGGAAGGCGATGATGCCGAAAACGATGAAGCTGTCGACAATGATGGCGCGGGCGACGAGCGGCGGAATGCTTTCCGGCGGAATGCCGAGCACGTTGCCGTAGACCTGGAAGACCAGGTCATGGGTCTGGCGCGTCAGCATGAAGAATCCGAAGCTCATGTCGTAGTAGGAAAGGCCGTACCAGGCGGCCAAAAACATGACGGGGCATGCCCACAGGATCAGAAACCACTTCATGCGGCCCCCCTTTCCGATATGCGTCGATAGAACAATGGATAGATCGCGCGGTCTGCCAGTACCAAGGCAAGCAGAACCATTGCGGGAACCACGATATCGAGCGCCAGTCCGGCGAAAAACATCATCATGATGATCAAAAGACCAGTTCTCACCGAACCGCTCCCTTCCGGATCTCTTTGCGTTACCCAACCACTGTCCACGCTCGCCGGCGGTCACGCAATGTAAACCACTTGTTAAGGTTAATTTTCACAGGCTCCTGTCCGACTGCAGCCAGCCCGACCCGCCAAGGCGCTGCAAAGCTTGAAACGCACGGCGCGATTTCGTCTTAAATTGATTCCGGCTCGAGGGATTATGCAGTAACGGTGGGCTCCTCTCCCGCTCAGGCCCCGTCATGATCATCGTCTTTGAAAGTATCCTTCCCATCTTCCTTCTGGTGCTGCTCGGCGCATGGCTGAAACGCACGACGCTGGTCGATCAGAACCTTTGGCTGGGCCTCGAACAGTTCGGCTATTACATTCTCTTCCCCGCCCTCTTGTTCTCCACGCTGGCCCAGGCCGATTTTTCCGGCATGAAGGCGGACGCCACGGCGATCGCCACGATCGGCAGTGTCAGCCTGATGTCGATCTTTGTCCTCTTCCTCTGGCCGCTGTTTCGAAACAGAGAGGTTTCGGGCGCCTCCTTCACCTCGGTCTTCCAGACGGCGACGCGGTGGAACGGCTTCATGGCACTGGCGATCGCACAGAAACTCTATGGACCGATCGGGCTGACGCTGACGGCGCTGGTGATGACCCTCGTGATCATCCCGATCAATCTCTACAACGTCGGCGTGCTGGTTTGGTTCGGGGGCGGCAACCGGGATTTCCGGCGTTTCTTTGCCAAGATCGCTACCAATCCGTTAATCGTCGCATCGGTGCTGGGCATCGTGTTCAACCGGATGGGCATAACTGTCTACGGGCCGGTGATGACGACCATCGACATGCTGGCAAGCGCCTCGCTCAGCCTCGGGCTCGTTATGGTCGGTGCCGGATTGCGGGTGTCGGACGCACTGAAGCCGAGTGGATCGGCGATGTTGGCAGTCTTCCTGAAGCTGATCATGATGCCGGTGTTCATGGTGGGTGCCAGCTTCCTGCTCGGCATCCGCGGCGATGCGTTGTGCGTCATTGCGCTCGGCGCTGCCGTTCCGACCGCGATGAACGGCTATCTGCTCGCCAAACAGATGGGCGGCGACGCAGAGCTCTACGCGGCGGTGGCGACGGTTCAGACCGTCGTCTCCTTCTTCACGATCCCGCTGGTGCTGTCGGTGACCGCCTATGTGGCGGCCGGATAGAGCAGGTCGAGGATGTAGGCCGAATCGAAGCGCGAATCGAGCATGCCGTAGGTGGACCGCCAGCCGGCGGCAAGGCGCGATTCGAGGAAGGCGTCGGCGATGCGGCCGGCCCCGAGCCGATAGAGTTCGGCAGCCGCCGCTGCCAGAGCCAGTTGCTCGACCAGCATGCGGGCGGCCCCTTCGTCGCGCTCGCAGAGCGACATCGCCGCACGCAGCACGTCGATCGTCTTGCGACCGGCAGGCCCGAGATCGCGGCTCAGCACGGCAAACAGCTGTTCGAAGAGATCCTTGCGCTTAAGCAGAACGCGAAGCACATCCAGCGCCATGACGTTGCCCGAGCCTTCCCAGATCGCGTTGACCGGCGCCTCGCGATAATGCCGCGCCAGCGCCCGCTCTTCGACGTAGCCGTTGCCACCGAGGCATTCCATCGCTTCATAGATCAGCGCCGGGGCGATCTTGCAGCACCAGTATTTTGCGACCGGCGTCATGATGCGCGCATAGGCCGCCTCTTCGGCACTGCCGTGCGCCTTGTCGAAGGCATCGGCGAGGCGGAACGACAGGGCACTGGCGGCGGCGACGTCGAGCGCCATATCGGCGAGGACCCGGGTCATCATCGGCTGGCCGACGAGCGGCTTGCCGAAAACCTTGCGGCCACGCGTGTGGTGGACGGCCTCGGCGAGCGATGCCCGCATGATGCCGGCGGACGCCAGCGCGCAATCGAGACGCGTCAGCGTCACCATGTCGAGAATAGTGCGGATACCGGCATCGGGCGCGCCGAGCACGAAACCGAATGTGTCGGAAAACTCGACTTCGGAGGATGCGTTGGAGCGGTTGCCGAGCTTGTCCTTCAGGCGTTGGAAGCGCAGGCCGTTGGCGCTCCCGTCTTCAAGCAGCCTCGGTACAAGGAAGCAGCCGAGCCCGTCGCGGGTCTGCGCCAGCATGACGAAGGCGTCGCTCATCGGCGCCGACATGAACCACTTGTGGCCGTTCAGGCGGTAGATACCCTCGCCGACACGCTCTGCGGTCGAAGTGTTGGCGCGCACATCGGTGCCGCCCTGCTTTTCCGTCATGCCCATGCCGACGGTAACGGCAGACTTCTGCATCCACGGCTTGTTGGACGAATCGTATTTGCGCGACAGGATCTTCGGCGCCCATTCCTTCTGCACGGCGGGCGAGGCGGTGATCGCGGCAAGCGATGCACTTGTCATCGTCAGCGGGCAAAGATGGCCGCATTCCAGCTGGGCCGTCAGGTAGAAACGGATCGCCCGCGTCTTGTGCGACTGATTGCGCTCGTCAGGCAGGTTCTCCCAGGCGGATGCGTGCAGGCCCGAGGTCATGGAGCGTCGCATCAGCGCATGCCAGGCCGGATGGAACTCGACGACATCGAGGCGCTCGCCGCGTGGGCCATGCGTCTTCAGCTTCGGTACGCCTTCGTTCGCCATGCGCGCGAGTTCCTGCGCCTCCGGCGAGGTCACGTAGCGCCCGAGCGTACCGAACTCGTCGCGCAGGGCCTTCGGCATGCCCGACGTGATGTCCACGACCAGCGGATCGGAACGATAGGCATTGATGCCGGACCAGGGCTTGGGCTGGTTCAGCTCGGCGAGTTTCTGTTCGGTCCGGTTCATCTGATTCATGGGCCGGTTCTAGCGCAACTTTGCCGACCACGAAACGGGGCCAGGGAAAGATAGGATGCCGCACCCAAGTTTTCTGCGGAAGGGCCCGCGCAACGCTTGCCGTGCCGGGGGTCACGTCTTATAGAGCGAGCCACATTCCAGAGCGCAAGGGCGGCCCATGACCACTTTCCCGCATCGCCACCTGCTCGGCATCAAAGGTCTTACGGAGCAGGATATCACCTACCTGCTCGATCGTGCCGATGAAGCCGTCAAGATCTCCCGTCAGAGAGAGAAGAAGACGTCCACCCTTCGAGGGATGACGCAGATCAATCTCTTCTTTGAAGCGTCCACCAGGACGCAATCCTCCTTCGAGCTAGCGGGCAAACGGCTCGGCGCCGACGTGATGAACATGTCGGTCGGCAACTCGTCGGTGAAAAAGGGCGAAACGCTGATCGATACGGCGATGACGCTCAACGCCATGCACCCCGACGTGCTGGTCGTGCGCCATTCGTCCGCGGGTGCGGCCGCACTTCTGGCCCACAAGGTTTCCTGCTCCGTGGTCAATGCCGGCGATGGCCAGCACGAACATCCGACCCAGGCCCTGCTCGATGCACTGACGATCCGCCGCATCAAGGGCAAGCTCTCGCGCATCATCGTGGCGATCTGCGGCGACGTGCTGCATTCGCGTGTCGCCCGCTCCAACATCCTTCTGCTCAACCAGATGGGCGCGAGGGTGCGGGTCGTCGCACCGGCAACGCTGCTTCCCTCTGGGATCGCCGACATGGGCGTTGAGGTCTACCACTCGATGGCCGAGGGACTGAAGGATGCAGATGTGGTGATGATGCTGCGCCTGCAGCGCGAGCGCATGGCCGGCTCCTTCGTGCCTTCGGTGCGCGAATATTTCCACTACTACGGCCTCGATGCCGAAAAGCTCAAGGCAGCCAAGGACGACGCGCTCGTCATGCACCCGGGCCCAATGAACCGCGGCGTCGAGATCGCGTCCGAAATCGCCGATGGGCCGCAGAGCGTAATCGAGCAGCAGGTTGAAATGGGTGTCGCCGTGCGCATGGCGGTGATGGAAACGCTTCTTCTTTCGCAGAACCAGGGGCCGCGCGTATGACCAGACCGCTCGTTCTTAGGAACCTTCGCATCGTCGATCCGTCCCGCAACCTCGACGAAACCGGCACGATCATCGTCGGTGATGATGGCCGTATCCTGGCCGCAGGCAAGGATGCCCTCAATCAGGGAACGCCTGTTGGCGCCTTCGTCAAGGATTGCGACGGACTAACGGCCGTTCCGGGCCTCGTCGACGCGCGCGTCTTCGTCGGCGAGCCGGGCGCCGAGCACCGCGAAACGATCGAATCGGCCTCGCGCGCAGCAGCCGTCGGCGGTGTGACCTCCTTCATTTCGATGCCGGACACGGATCCTGTCATCGACGACATCGCGCTTGTCGAATTCATGCAGAAGACGGCCCGCGACAAGGCGCTCGTCAATGTCTATCCGGCGGCCGCGATGACCAAGGGTCTCGCCGGCGAAGAGATGACCGAGTTCGGTCTGCTGCGGGAGGCAGGTGCGGTCTGCTTCACCAACGGACGCAAGGCGATTCACGATACGCTGATGCTGCGCCGCGCCATGACCTATGCCCGCGAGTTCGGCGCGGTGATCGCGCTCGAAACGCGCGACAAGTATCTCGGCGCCAACGGCGTGATGAACGAGGGCCTGCTTGCCAGCTGGCTCGGTCTTGCCGGTGTGCCGCGCGAGGCGGAAATCATCCCGCTCGAGCGCGACCTGCGTATCGCCGGCCTCACCAAGGCCGCCTACCACGCCGCCAACATCTCGGTTCCCGAATCCGCCGAAGCCGTTCTGACCGCCCGCAACCGCGGCGCCAACGTCACCTGCGGCATCTCTATCAACCATCTGACGCTCAACGAGAACGACATCGGTGAATACCGGACCTTCTTCAAGCTCTCGCCGCCGCTGCGCCGCGAGGACGACCGCGTCGCGATGGCGGAAGCTCTTGCCAACGGCACCATCGACATCATCGTTTCCTCGCATGATCCGCAGGATGTCGACACCAAGCGCCTGCCCTTCTCCGACGCGGAAAATGGCGCGATCGGGCTCGAGACGATGCTAGCCGCAGCGCTTCGCCTGCATAACAGCGGCCAGGTTCCGCTGATGCGCCTCATCGACGCGATGTCGACGCGTCCGGCGGCGATCTTCGGGCTTGATGCCGGCTCGCTGAAGCCGGGTGCCAAGGCCGACATCACCGTCATCGATCTCGAAGAGCCTTGGGTCCTCTACAAGGAAGCGATCGTTTCACGATCGAAGAACACGCCATTCGAAAATGCGCGCTTTACCGGACGGGTTGTGCAAACCTATGTTGCCGGCAAGCTTGTGCATTCGGCATAAGCGACAGCAGTCGCGCGGGAGGAATCGGTGGATCTTTTTTCCTGGCAGCTTGGACTGCCTTCGACAGCCTTGAGCCTTGCCTTCGGCTATCTGCTCGGCTCGATCCCCTTCGGGCTGATCCTGACCCGCATGGCCGGCCTCGGTGACGTTCGCAAGATCGGCTCGGGCAATATCGGCGCCACCAATGTCCTGCGAACCGGCAACAAGAAGCTTGCCGCGGCAACCCTGCTGCTTGACGCCCTGAAAGGCACGGCGGCAGCCGCTATCGCATCGCTTTGGGGTGTCGAAGCCGGTATCGCCGCAGGTCTTGCCGCCTTCCTCGGCCATCTCTACCCGGTCTGGCTCGGCTTCAAGGGCGGCAAGGGCGTCGCTACCTATATCGGCGTGCTGCTGGGCCTCGTGCCCTGGATGGTTCTCGTCTTTGCGGCGATCTGGCTGGCGATGGCGAAAATTAGCCGTTACTCTTCGCTATCGGCGCTGGTTGCAACTGCAGTCATTCCGGTTGTACTCTACCTGACAGGACACGAGAAAGTCGCCCTGCTGTTTGCGGTCATGACCCTGATTACATGGGTGAAACATCGCGCCAATATCCAGCGGCTCATCGCGGGCACCGAAAGCAGGATCGGAGACAAGGGATAATGTTGAACGTCAGTGCAAAGCGAACCGGAGTTGCACTGACCGAACGACAGAAGATTTCCTGGCTGCGGCTGATCCGCAGCGATAATGTCGGCCCCGTAACGTTCCGCGATCTCATCAATCACTTCGGCACGGCTGACGCCGCACTTGACGCCTTGCCCGAACTATCGCGGCGCGGCGCCGGGGCGCGGACGTTCCGCGTCGCCACTATCGCCGAAGCGGAACGGGAGCTCGAAATAGCGCACCGCTTCGGCGCGACCTTCGTCGGTATCGGCGAACCAAATTATCCTTTCGCCCTTCGCCAGATCGATGGCGCTCCACCGCTTCTGGCGGTCAAAGGCAACCTCGACGCCGCGGCACGATCGTCTCTCGGCATCGTCGGCTCGCGCAACGCCTCGGTCAGCGGTGCCAAGTTCGCAGCGATGATCGCGCGCGATGCCGGTCGTGCCGGTTATGTGATCACGTCAGGGCTGGCGCGCGGCATCGACACCGCCGCCCATCGAGCAAGCCTGGAAAGCGGAACGATCGCGGTGCTTGCGGGCGGTATCGACCGACCCTATCCACCGGAAAATGTCGGGCTGCTCAACGATATCATGTCAGGCCAGGGCCTGGCCGTGAGCGAAATGCCGTTCGGCTGGGAGCCGCGGGCTCGCGATTTCCCGAGGCGCAACCGTCTGATCGCCGGCATCAGTCTCGGCGTGGCGATCGTCGAGGCAGCCAACCGCTCGGGCTCACTGATCACGGCCCGCTACGCCGCCGATTTCGGCCGACTGGTATTTGCCGTTCCCGGCTCGCCGCTCGACCCACGCTGCCACGGAACCAATGATCTGCTCAAACAGGGCGCGATCGTCACGACGACGTCGGACGATGTTCTCGACGCCCTTGCGCCTCTCAGCCAATACAGGCTGCCCTTGGCGGCAGGGGCCGAAGAGCCCGGCCATGCAGCCCCGTCGAGACAGCCGGTGCCGCTCGCTGACGGCGACCGGGCAACGATCATCGACGCGCTCGGCCCGACACCGGCCGAAATCGACGATGTCATCCGCCACACTGGACAGCCTGCAGCGGAAGTCTACCTCGTGCTGCTCGAGCTTGACCTTGCCGGACGCCTCAGCCGCCATGCTGGCGGACTGGTGTCGCTCAATGCGGAGCAATAAAACTTCTTGTTTGCGCACGATCCAGTCGGCAACCGGCAACACAAAAGCACATTCGCAGATACGAAGAAAACACGAGCGACTCAATCGGAAAGAGATATAATTATCTATTCTCGCAATGGCTGCATAACGCAGCCCTGTCGCTATTTTGAATGAAACCCCTTGACCCCGCTCGAATCCCTGTCCATTTCGGGGCATCGATATTCGGCGATGCTCAGTGCAAACCGCGCTGACGCAGGACCAAACCCGGTTGTCTCAGAAAAATGACGATGAATGTTGTAGTGGTGGAATCGCCTTCGAAGGCAAAGACGATCAACAAGTACCTCGGCCCAGGCTACAAGGTTCTTGCCTCGTTCGGCCATGTGCGGGATCTGCCTGCCAAGGACGGCTCGGTTCGTCCCGACGAAGATTTTGAGATGTCCTGGGAGGTCGACGCCGCGTCGGCCAAACGCATGAAGGATATTGCCGATGCCGTGAAGGCAGCGGACGGCCTCATCCTCGCGACCGACCCGGATCGCGAAGGCGAAGCGATCTCCTGGCATGTGCTCGATCTTCTCAGGAAGAAAAAGGTGTTGGGTGACAAGCCGGTCAAGCGTGTGGCCTTCAACGCCATCACCAAGAAGGCCGTGCTTGACGCGATCGCCCATCCGCGTGACCTCGATATTCCGCTTGTTGATGCGTATCTGGCGCGCCGTGCACTCGACTATCTCGTCGGCTTCAACCTGTCGCCGGTACTTTGGCGTAAGCTCCCCGGCGCCCGCTCTGCCGGCCGCGTTCAGTCCGTCACGCTGCGGCTGGTCTGCGATCGCGAAGCGGAAATCGAACGGTTCATCTCCGAAGAATACTGGAACCTGTCGGCGCTCTTGAAGACGCCGCGCGGTGACGAGTTCGAGGCACGGCTCGTTTCGGCGGACGGAAAGCGACTGGCTCCACGTGCGGTCGGCAACGGCGAGGAAGCCAACCGGCTAAAGACCCTGCTCGATGGCGCAACCTATGTCGTCGACAGCATCGAGGCAAAGCCGGTCAAGCGGAACCCCTCGCCGCCATTCACCACTTCGACGCTACAGCAGGCTGCGTCATCGAAGCTCGGCTTCTCCGCCTCCCGCACCATGCAGGTTGCGCAGAAGCTCTATGAAGGTGTTGATATCGGCGGCGAAACCGTCGGTCTGATCACCTACATGCGTACCGACGGTGTGCAGATGGCGCCCGAATCGATCGAGGCCGCACGTGAGGCGATCGGCAGCCAGTTCGGCAACCGCTACCTGCCGGAAAAGCCACGCCTCTACTCTACCAAGGCGAAAAACGCCCAGGAAGCGCACGAGGCCATTCGCCCGACCGACTTCAACCGGACGCCCGACCAGGTCCGCCGCTTCCTCGACGGCGATATGCTGAAGCTTTACGATCTTGTCTGGAAGCGCGGCATCGCCAGCCAGATGGCGTCTGCCGAGATCGAACGTACGACCGCCGAGATTACCGCCGATAACGGTGGCAACAAGGCTGGCCTGCGCGCCACCGGTTCGGTCATTCGTTTCGACGGCTTCATCGCCGCCTATACGGACGCCAAGGAAGACGGCGAGCAGACCGATGACGGCGACGAAGATGGTCGCCTGCCGGAGATCAACGCGCGCGAAAGCCTGGCAAAGCAGAAGATCAATGCTTCGCAGCATTTCACCGAGCCGCCGCCGCGCTACTCGGAAGCAACGCTGATCAAGAAGATGGAAGAGCTCGGCATCGGCCGTCCATCGACCTATGCCGCGACGGTAACGACGCTGCTCGACCGCGACTACATCACCAACGACAAGCGCAAGCTCGTGCCCCAGGCCAAGGGACGGCTCGTCACGGCGTTTCTCGAAAGCTTCTTCACGCGCTACGTCGGGTACGACTTCACGGCGTCGCTCGAAGAAAAGCTCGACCAGGTCTCGGCTGGCGAGGTCAACTGGAAGGACGTTCTTCGCGACTTCTGGAAGGATTTCTTCGCGCAGATCGAGGAAACCAAGGAACTGCGCGTAACCAACGTGCTCGACGCGCTGAACGAGGAACTGGCACCGCTGGTGTTCCCCAAGCGCGAAGACGGCAGCGATCCGCGCATCTGCCAGGTTTGCGGCACCGGCAAGCTGTCGCTGAAACTCGGCAAGTACGGCGCCTTCGTCGGCTGCTCGAACTACCCCGAGTGCAACTTCACCCGCCAGCTTTCGTCCGACGGCAACAGCGATGCCGAGGCTTCGGTCTCGAACGAGCCGCAGGCGCTCGGCAAGGATCCGCACACCGGCGAGGAAATCACGCTGCGCAGCGGCCGTTTCGGTCCCTATGTCCAGCGCGGCGACGGCAAGGAAGCCAAGCGTTCGAGCCTGCCCAAGGGCTGGACGCCATCCTTCATCGACCATGAGAAGGCCGTCGCCCTGCTCTCGCTGCCGCGCGATATCGGCGCGCACCCCGAAACCGGCAAGATGATCTCGTCGGGTCTTGGCCGCTACGGACCCTTCGTGCTGCATGACGGCACCTATGCGAACCTCGAATCGATCGAAGACGTCTTCTCGATCGGTCTGAACCGCGCCGTTTCCGTGATTGCCGACAAGCAATCCAAGGCCGGTGCCGGTCGTGGCCGTGGCGCCGCGGTCGCGCTGAAGGAACTGGGCGACCATACGGAAGGCGGCGCAATCACCGTCCGCGACGGCCGCTACGGGCCCTATGTCAACTGGGGCAAGATCAACGCGACTTGCCGCAAGGCAAGGATCCGCAATCGGTAACGGTCGAAGAGGCGCTCGCCCTCATTGCCGAGCGTGCAGCCAAGAGCGGCACCGGCAAGGGCAAGGCGACGAAGGCAAAGACGACGAAGTCTTCCAAGGCTGCGACAGACGGCGCCACCAAGAAGACGACCAAGGCCAAGGCGCCTGCCAAGGCAAAACCAAAGACGGCCGCGAAGGCCAAGAAGGACTGACCTTGACCAGAATACCGCGCGACCCGACCGAAAGATCCGGAAAAGGCTCCGGCAGGAAAGAGGGCCGCGCGGCAAAGGCCGCGCCGGCGTCGGAGAAAACCTCGATCATCCACGGTGCGGTTCCCCCGCGCGATGTGCTGATGCGCTTCATCGCCGAGAATCCGGAACGCGCCTCCAAGCGAGAAATTGCCAAAGCATTCGGTCTCAAGGGCGACACGCGCGTCGAACTCAAGGCGCTGCTGCGTTCGTTGGAAGCAGACGGGCTGGTCGAGAAGAAGCGCAAGTCGCTCGTGCGTCCGGGCGCCCTTCCCCCGGTTACCGTGCTCGATATCACCATGCGCGACGTTGACGGCGAACTGATCGGCCGCCCGGCCGAATGGCTGGATGACGATGGCGTCGCACCGGCAGTGCTGATCAAGCAGTCGACTGTCGGCAAGGACAAGGGCAAGACGCCGGTCGGCGGCCTCGGCGACCGCGTGCTTGCAAAGATCTTCCCGGCCAAGGACCGTGGCGGCCCAGCCTATACCGCACGCATCATCAAGGTGCTCGACAAGCGCCGGGACGCCGTCCTCGGCGTCTTCCGCGCCACGCCGGGTGGCGGCGGGCGCCTGATGCCGATCGAAAAGCGCGGCGAGGAAATCCTTGTTGATCCGGACTTCGTCGGCGACGCCAAGGACGGCGATCTCATCGAAGTCCAACTGACGCGCCTTGGCCGCTACGGCCTGCCGCGCGCTCAGGTTCAAAACGTCGTCGGTTCGGTCGCTTCGGAAAAGGCGATCTCGATGATCGCCATCTATGCCCACGGCATCCCGCACGTCTTTCCGGAACGCGCTCTGAACGAAGCGGAAGACGCCGGCCCGGCCACCATGGCGCATCGGGAAGACTGGCGCTCGCTGCCGCTGATCACCATCGACCCGGCCGATGCGAAGGACCACGACGATGCTGTTCACGCGGAGCCGGACCCGTCGGAGGACAATCCGGGCGGCGTCATCGTCACCGTCGCGATTGCCGACGTCTCCTGGTACGTCCGGCCGAAATCGGCACTTGACCTCGAAGCGTTGAAGCGCGGCAACTCGGTCTATTTCCCGGACCGAGTCGTTCCGATGCTGCCGGAGCGGATCTCCAACGACCTCTGCTCGCTCAAGGAAGGCGTCGACCGGCCGGCGCTCGCCGTGCGCATGCGCTTTTCCAAGGAGGGCCGCAAGGCGGGCCACACCTTCCATCGCATCATGATGAAGAGCGCGGCCAAGCTTTCCTACCAGCAGGCCCAGGCCGCCATTGACGGCAATCCCGACGACAAGACCGGCCCGATCCTCGACACGATCCTGAAGCCGCTGTGGGAGGCCTATCGCACGCTCACGCGCGGTCGTGACCGCCGCCAGCCGCTCGAGTTGAACATGCCCGAGCGCAAGATCATCTTGAAGCCCGACGGCACCGTCGATCGCGTCTTCGTGCCGGACCGCCTCGACGCGCACAAGCTGATCGAAGAAATGATGATCCAGGCGAACGTCGCCGCCGCCGAGACGCTCGAGCAGAAGCGCCAGGTGCTGATCTACCGGGTGCACGACCAGCCGTCGCTGGCCAAGCAGGAGAGCCTGCGCGAGTTCCTGGCCACGCTCGACATCGCGCTGGTCAAGGGCGGCAACATGCGCTCGAACCACTTCAACGGCATCCTGTCCAAGGCCGAAGGCAAGCCGTTCGAAACCATGGTCAACGAGATGGTGCTGCGCTCCCAGAGCCAGGCGATCTACAGCCCTGAGAACATCGGCCATTTCGGCCTCAACCTGTTGAAATATGCGCATTTCACTTCGCCGATCCGGCGCTACGCCGATCTGATCGTGCACCGAGCGCTGGTCGCCTCGCTCGGTCTTGGCGAAGGCGGTCTCACGCCGCAGGAAGAGGCGGTGCTCGACGATATCGCCGCTGAGATCTCGACCTTCGAGCGCCGGGCCATGGCCGCCGAGCGCGATACTGTCGACCGGCTGATCGCCCATCATCTGAACGGCCGCATCGGCGAGGAATTCGAAGGCCGTGTTGCCGGCGTCACCAAGGCGGGACTTTTTGTCACCCTGCCGGCCTATGGCGCCAACGGGTTCGTACCTATATCTACGCTCGGACGAGACTACTTCATCTATGATGAAGCGCATCAGGCCCTTTCCGGCGAAAAGACCGGTCTCGGCTTTCGTCTCGGCGATCAGGTGCAGGTCAAATTGGTCGAAGCCGTACCGCTTGCCGGCGCGCTTCGCTTCGAGATGATCAGCGAAGGACGGAAAATGCCGACCGCCACGCGCTCCTTCCACAAATCGGGGCGTCGTGATCGCTCGAGCCCGCGCAAGACGCCGGGTACACGACCGCCGCGCGGAAAGCGCTAGAGCATGTCGCGCAAAAGTGTTCATCGCTTTTGCGATGACGGCATGCGCAAAAACAAGAGCTTAAAGCGCAGCAAGCGGATCTGAAAGATCGCGATGCGCTTTAGGCCACGACATGTGGCCGGCGGCTTCGACAAGGAGAGAATGCAGATGATGGCAACGGACAAGGAAACGCTTCACCTCGGTGGTCATGCAGCCGATGAACGTCCCGTCGGTCGATCCATGCGTCGCGGCTTTTTCGGCACGTGCCCGGCCTGTGGCAGCGGCAAGCTCTTCCGCAGCTATGTCAAAGCCGTCGATGCCTGCGCGGCCTGCGGCGAGCGTATGGACCACCAGCGCGCCGACGACTTTCCACCCTATATCGTCGTCACCATCGTCGGCCATCTGGTGCTTGGCGGCTACATGATGACCGACTTGATCCTGCCGCTGACGACGTGGCAGCACCTTGCCATCTGGACGCCGATTACGCTGATCAGTTCGCTTGCGCTGCTGCAGCCGATCAAGGGCGCTGTCATCGGCCTGCAATGGGCGCTGAGGATGCACGGCTTCGGTGGACAGGAGGACACGCCCGAGGACGTCCTGCCTGTGCGAGATCCCTCCGCATGACGTCAGGACGCGAAAGCGTCACCTTGGCCCCCGACACGCCTGAGCGGCGCGCAAGGCCGCGTGACGCAGCGTCGATCATGCTGCTCGACCGCTCCGGCGACGGCGTACGCGTGCTGATGGGCCGGCGCAGCAGTGCGCATGTCTTCATGCCCGATCTCTATGTCTTTCCCGGCGGGCGCCGAGACCCGACCGACCATCGCCTCGCGTTCTCCAGTGATCTCAACCCCGCCGTCCTGCAGGCGCTGAAAAGCGTCCGGGGGGCACCCGTAAGCGACTCTCGTGCAAGAGCACTGGCGCTGGCGGCGCTCCGAGAACTCTACGAGGAAGCCGGTGTTCCCTTGGGCACGCCGCATGCAAAGGCGGAAGCGCCACTGCCCTTTCTTCCAGATCTCGCAAACTTGCGCTATATGGCTCGGGCCATTACTCCTCCGGGACACTCGAGGCGGTTCGATACACGCTTCTTCGCGATCTTCGCGGACGAAGCCGAAGTCGATACATCACGGGTTCTGGAAAGCCGGGAGCTCCAGGATTTGCAGTGGATCGATGTCAACGACCTCCCCTCGCTCCGGATACCGGAGATAACCGCAATCATCCTTTCGGATTTGAGAAGCGGCCTTAACACGGACCCGACGCTACCCTATGAGCGCTCCGTGCCCTTCTATTTCGCGCGCCGTGGGCGGCTCATCCGCACGCTTCTCTAAGGACCACCGTCGCATGTCACAGCCGACGCCCGGGTGCCCAGCACCGGTTGAGGAAATTCACTGGCCGTCGCTGATCGCGGCGGTCTCCGCCATCAGCGCCGTCGGCATCGCCATCGGCCTCGGCCTACCGCTGCTTTCGAGCATCATGGAGAACCGCGGCATCTCGTCGACGCTGATTGGTCTCAATTCGGCGATGGCCGGCGTGGCCTCCATGGTCGCGGCTTCCTTCACGACCAAATTCGCCCATCGCCACGGTGTTGCGCCGACGATGCTCTGGGCCGTCCTGCTCGCCGCAATCAGCGCCTTCGGCTTTTACTACATTACCAACTTCTGGCTCTGGTTTCCGCTGCGGGTCGTCTTCCATGGCGCCATTACCGTACTCTTCATCCTCTCCGAATTCTGGATCAACGCCACCGCCCCGCCAGCGAAACGGGGCTTCGTCCTCGGCATCTACGGCACGGTTCTATCCCTCGGCTTCCTGAGCGGGCCGCTGCTCTTCTCGATCCTCGGCAGCGAGGGTGTCTTGCCCTTCGTGGTCGGCGCCGGTGTCATTCTGCTCGCGGCCGTGCCAATCTTCCTCGCGCGGGACGAGAGCCCTGTCATCGACGAAAAGCCCGACCGCCATTTCATGCGCTACATCTTCCTGGTGCCGACCGCGACCGCCGCCGTCTTCATCTTCGGCGCGGTCGAATCGGGCGGGTTGTCGCTCTTTACGGTCTACGGGACACGATCGGGGTTCACCGAATCACAGGCGGCGCTGCTGCTGACCGTGATGGGCATCGGCAATTTCATCTTCCAGATTCCGCTCGGCATGCTGTCAGACCAGATCAAGGATAAGCGCACATTGCTGACGGCCATGACCGTTATCGGCCTCATTGGCGCCCTCTGTCTGCCGATGCTGGTGGAAAGCTGGTTCCTGATGGCGATCATTCTGTTGTTCTGGGGGGGCTGCGTCTCTGGTCTCTACACGGTCGGCCTCAGCCATCTCGGCTCGCGCCTGCAGGGCTCCGACCTTGCCGCGGCCAATGCGGCGTTCGTTTTCTCCTATGCGGTCGGCACGGTGGCCGGGCCGCAGGTGATCGGCGCATCGATGGATGTGGCTGGCAACAACGGTTTTGCCTGGGCGATTGCCGGGTTTTTCGGCCTTTACGTCGCGCTTTCGGTTGTAAGGATCGTTTTGAATCCAAAACGGTCTTGACTTTTCGGCCGCGATTTGTAGTTTCGCGCCAACCTTGCCCGTGGCCCGCAACCGGTTGTCCACGGCTTTCAATTTCATAAAGGCAGGACGACCATGGCAAAAGCCACCACCATCAAGATCAAGTTGCTGTCGACAGCCGACACGGGTTTCTTCTACGTCACGACCAAGAACAGCCGTACGATGACGGACAAGATGACCAAGACCAAGTATGATCCGGTCGCCAGAAAGCACGTCGAGTTCAAGGAAACCAAGATCAAGTAAGATCTGACGTTTCGTGGGATCAAGGGGCGCCAACCGCAAGGTTTGGCGCCCCTTTCCGTTGGTGCGCCAAGAAGCGGCCGCCGACTGTTCGGAGGCCGTCCCGCCTGCGTGTGCGCACAGGCAAGAATCAAAAAGCGCTGTCCCTTCCGGAACAGCGCTTTGAATGGGGGTCGGCTGGCTACTGACCGCGGCACGAGGATTCCGCAGGTGTCAAAAGCCAACCGACCGACCCCACGACCCAGGAGATGCGGCGGACCTGAGCATCATGGGGTAACCGAAGCTGATGGAAGCTATGCCCCCGCATTTATCAGCATCACCTGAAAATAGAAAAAAATCAATGAATTCTTAATGCGCGAAGCGGTGTCGCTCGGCGCATGGTTAATTCCGTATCACATCGGCACATGTAAATGCTTGCGCGCCGCCGCTACCAAACCCCTCGGTAGCATCGTTGCGGCGGAGAATACAACTTTAAAGGCATATCGCAAGAGGGATCCGGAATTTCATCAAGCCACCAGCAGGTGGTGACAGGCTCGGTTCTTTCCGTCAGGCTGCAGCCGCCACCACTCTGTTGCGACCCTCGTTCTTCGCCTGGTAGAGCGCCATATCTGCGCGCTTCAGCAAAGCTTCTGTCGTGTCGCCTTCCAGTTTCAGGCCGGCAATGCCCATGGACGCGGTGATGACCAGCGCGCCGTCCGCATGCGGTATCGAGAATGGCTGACTCTCGATGATATGCCGCAACCGCTCGGCAACGGCGGCCGCCATCTCCGGCGGTGTGTCGGGCATGACCACGACGAACTCTTCGCCGCCAAAGCGGCAGGCCAGATCGGCGCCGCGGACGGTGGAGCGGATGCGGTTGGCAAATTCGCGCAACACCTCATCACCAACATCGTGACCATAGGTGTCGTTGACCTGCTTGAACCGATCGATGTCGGTCATGCAGATCGACAACGGGCGACCGCGTGCTCCCGCACGATCGAGCAGCAGCTTCAGATGATTGTCGAGATAGCGGCGGTTGTGCAGCCCTGTCAGGCCATCGGTGACCGCCAGCTCGATCGTCTGCTGCACGCTCTTTCTCAGCATGTCGTTGCAATGCTTGCGCCTGATCTGGGTCAACGAGCGGGCAACAAGCTCATTGGGATCAACCGGCCGGATGATGTAGTCGGTAATACCGAGATCGAGCGCACGCACGATCATCTCGTCATTGCCCTGCTCCGTGATCAGCAGGATCGGAATGAAACGTGTGCGCTCCAGCGATCGCAACTGCGAGCACAATCGCAAGGGATCGTAATCGTCGAAGTTGGCGTTGACGATGACGAGGTCGAAATTGTTCTCGGCCGCCTCGAACAGCGCCGCCTGCGGGTCGGAGATAACAGAGACATCGGCAATCGGCTTGAGCGTGCGCTGCAGCCGCTCCTGAGAGGAGCCGCGGCCATCGACCAGGAGGATATTGCCCGGCTCGTCCGGACGGTCCTGACGGGCCAGTTCCTGCAGGCCGATAGTCTGCGCCGTCTGGGCCCGCAGCCGCAATTCGTCGCTGACGTTCTTCAGGCGGACGAGGCTCTTCACCCGCGACATCAACTGAAGATCGTTGACCGGCTTCGTCAAGAAATCGTCGGCGCCGGCCTTTAACCCGCGAACCCGATCGGACGGCTGGTCGAGTGCCGTCACCATGACGACGGGAATATGTGCTGTGCGTGCATTGGCCTTCAGACGTTCGCAGACCTCGAAGCCGTCGATGCCGGGCATCATGATGTCGAGAAGCACCAGGTCGACCGGTGTCGTCTCGCAGAGCGTCAGCGCCGTATGGCCATCACCCGCCGTCAGCACATCGAAATACTCAGCGAGCAGACGCGCTTCGAGAAGCTTAACGTTGGCAGGCACGTCATCGACAACAAGAATGCGCGCAGTCATATCAATTTTCCCGCCAGTTAGGCATCGCCAAGGTAGGTCTTGATCGTCTCAATAAACTTTGGCACAGAAATCGGTTTTGAAACATAGGCTTCGCATCCGCCCTGACGGATACGTTCCTCGTCGCCCTTCATGGCGAAGGCAGTCACGGCGATCACCGGGATGACGTGCAACTCATCGTCTTCCTTCAACCACTTCGTGACTTCGAGCCCGGAGACCTCCGGCAGCTGAATGTCCATCAAAATCAGATCGGGGCGATACTTCCGCGCCAGCTCGAGCGCCTCCATACCGTTGCGCGTCTGGATCGTCGCGTAGCCGGAAGCCTCAATCAGGTCTCGGAAGAGCTTCATGTTCAGCTCGTTATCCTCAACAATCATTACCTGTTTGGGCATGTCGATCCCTTGCTGTCCGTCGTCTTCTTGCAAGTCTTCTCAAGACATCTAAGTTGCAGAACCAACGACTCGACCCATTTCCTCAAGTTCACCGATAAACCTATTTGGTTGAAAAATAGGTAATTCCGGGCGTAAAAACAGTAGGAGGCCAAGACATTGAAGAGCGCCGACGAAATCGCCATCGACATTCTCTCCTGGCTTGCCGGCGAGCCGGACCTGCTGTCCCGATTTCTGGCGCTGACCGGCACGGACCCGTCCTCCCTGCGCAACGCGATCGGCGAGCCGGGCTGCATGGGTGGGCTCATCGCCTTTCTTATGGACCACGAACCAACGTTGATCGCTTTCTGCGATGCAACAGGGACAGCCCCGCAGGATGTCGTGCGTGCGCATGAGAAGCTTTCCGGCGCCGCCGATCTGCAGGACAGCTGAGCTTGAGCAACACCGTCTTCGAAGATGAAATCCGCCTTAGCAACCGCCCGCTTGTTATCAGCGACATCGATGAAGTCGTGCTCGAATTCCTGGATCCATTCCGGTCCTTTCTCGAAAGCCGCGACCACGTCCTCTTGCCGCGCTCCTTCCGGCTGACCGGCAACATCATCCATCGCGCAACGGAGCGGGCAGCGAGCGAGGCTGACGTCAAGGACATGCTCGATGCCTTCTACGCCACGCAGGATCGCTGGCAGACGCCGACTGCCGGCGTTGTCGAGACTCTCCGTGAATTGTCCAAGCAGGCTGACATCGTCTTCCTGACGGCCATGCCACCGCGCCATGCGGCCGCGCGTCGTGCTCTGCTCGACCGGCTCGATCTTCCCTATCCACTGCTCGCATCCGAGGAACCCAAAGGGCCGATCGTTCAGCGCCTGCATGCCGGACGGGCGCTTCCCGTTGTTTTCATCGACGATATCGCGCGCAACCTGCAATCGGTGCAGGAGCACGCGCCATCCTGCCTGCTGATCAATCTGATGGCGAACGCCGAGTTTCGGGCGCTCGCGCCTCAACCGGCGGACTGCGTTCACATTGCTAGCGACTGGGTCGACGCTGCGAATGCCATTCGCGCGCATTTCCAGCGATAGCGGCACCCGGACCAGCAGATCGAGACCTGCAAGACGACGCGCAAAATCCGACCAGCGGCTTGGCGTCGGCAACCTGACATGCAAGGCAATTTCCAACGCGGCCTCCCTTGAGACTCGTTAGCGTAGAGCGTAAAGTCCCAATGTTCAACATTTGTTCCAGATATGCTCGACAGTGGTTCTCAAACTCCAGGCTTCTGCCGTGACTGCCTCAGGGAACAGACCGCGACGGCGCGACGCTGCCTTGCCTGCGGCAGCCCCCGTCTGTTGCGTCATGCCGAGCTCTACGACCTGACTCTAGCCCATATCGACTGTGATGCGTTTTACGCCTCCGTCGAGAAGCGGGACAATCCGGAGCTTGCCGACAAGCCAGTGATTATCGGCGGCGGCAAGCGCGGCGTCGTCTCGACGGCTTGTTACATCGCCCGCATTCACGGCGTGCGCTCGGCAATGCCGATGTTTAAGGCGCTTGAGGCCTGCCCGCAGGCGGTCGTGATCAAGCCCGACATGGAAAAATACGTTCGCGTCGGCCGCGAGGTCCGCACGTTGATGCAGGAGCTGACACCGCTGGTGCAGCCGCTCTCCATCGATGAGGCCTTCCTGGAGCTCAGCGGCACCCAACGGCTGCACCACGATCCCCCCGCGCGCACCCTCGCCCGCTTTGCCCGCCGTGTCGAACAGGAGATCGGCATTACCGTCTCCGTCGGCCTTTCCTACTGCAAGTTCCTCGCCAAGGTTGCCTCCGATCTGCAGAAGCCTCGCGGCTTCTCGGTAATCGGCCAGGCCGAGGCGCTCGAATTCCTGAGAGAAAGGCCGGTGACCTTGATCTGGGGCGTCGGCAAGGCGTTCGCCGCCACGCTGGAGCGCGATGGCATTCGCACGATCGGTCAGCTTCAGACGATGGAGGAAGCCGACCTCATGCGCCGCTACGGCACCATGGGCCAGAGGCTCTACCGCCTGTCGCGCGGCCTCGACGAAAGAACGGTCGAGATCGACGGCGAGGCGAAAAGCGTATCGTCAGAGACGACATTCAACGACGATCTCGCCCGCTACGACGATCTCGTCACGCATCTGCGTCGGCTGAGCGAACAGGTCGCCCACCGCCTGCGTAAATCCGAACTCGCCGGCCAGACCGTCGTTTTGAAGCTGAAGACTGCGACTTCAAGACCAGGACTCGCAACCGCCGCCTCGACAGTCCGACGCGGCTCGCAGACCGTATCTTCCGCACCGGGCTGCAGCTTCTGGAGAAGGAAGTTGACGGCACGAAGTACCGGCTGATCGGCATCGGAGTCAGCGATCTTTCCAGCCCCGATCTCGCAGATCCCCCCGATCTGGTCGATCCAGCCGCAACCCGTCGTGCCGCCGCCGAGGACGCCATCAACAAGCTGCGCGACAAGTTCGGCAAGGCCAGCGTCGAAACCGGCTACACCTTTGGCAGCCGCAAGCGCGATCACTAGTGCGTTATCGGCGGCGGCTTGACGTATCCTGCAAGGATAAAAACATGCAGCAATTCAAAGTGCTACAGCGACCTTTGCGCGTCTAATAAGACGCGCGGCGCTGTAGGTCGATCGGGACAAATTCTTTAAAGATTTCAGCGTAAGCTTGTCGGCCAGTTTACGTGTTGGGATGAGTGTATGGTATTGCGTTTCGCTCTCACGGCCAGCGTCGTCGTCTTCTTGTTTTCGCCTGCGGTCGGCTTTGCCGGCAGCAACGCACCGCTGCAGATCATCGTTTCGAAGAACCAGCAATCCCTCGTCGTCTATGACGGCGACGCGGTGATCGCAACGTCGGCAGTCTCTACCGGCAAGGCCGGCCATTCCACACCGACGGGCATCTTCTCGATCCTTGAAAAACGCCGTCACCACAAATCCAACATCTATTCGAATGCGCCGATGCCCTTCATGCAGCGACTGACCTGGTCAGGCATTGCGCTGCATGGCTCCAATCACGTGCCGGCCTATCCGGCTTCGCACGGTTGCGTGCGCCTGCCGAGCAAGTTTGCCGCCAGCCTCTTCAAGATGACGTCGCGCGGCGTGCATGTCCTGATAACCGATCGGCAGGTCAGCCCCACCGAAGTGTCGAGCGCCGTGCTCTTCCAGCGCAACCCGGCGCCCGGCGAGAACCCCGCACCGCTGTCGGATGTGCCCCTCCGCCCGGCGATCAGCCAGACCGAGACCATGCCGGTCGAAGTGGCGATGACCGAGGCATCGACCGCCAACTCAGTCATCAAAGCAGAAGACCGCGAGCCGATCCGCATGCTGATCACCCGACGCGGCGAGCGCGATATCAAGCGTGCAGTCCAGTCGGCGCTGAACCAACTCGGCTATGTCGCCGGCGTGCCGGACGGCCACATCGGCCCGGACACGACCGCCGCCATCAACGCGTTCCAGACTGCCGAGGGATCGACCGTCGATGGCAAGCTGACGCCGGAGCTGACTGAGGCGATCTTCAGGAAAGCGGGCCGCGACGTTCCCCCCAACGGGGTGATCCTTGTCCGCCAGGGTTTCAAGCCGATTTTCGAGGCAGGCGTCACGATCGACAAGCCGGAGCAGGCGCTCGGCACGCATTTCCTGCAATTTCAAGAGATTGACGAGGGAAAGAGCGAAGGCAAGTGGTACGGCGTACCGCTCGAAAACCATCTGCCGTCATCGGTGAAGAAGCGCCTCGGGATCGCCGCCGACGCCGACGCATCAGCCTTCAATGCCGTCCAGCGCACGCTCGGGCGCCTGACGGTCTCCGACGACGTCCGCGAACGGATCGGCGGCCTGCTTGCAGACGGTTCGTCGCTGTCGATTTCGGACATGGAGAGCGGGCTCGAAACCGGCGACGGGACCGATTTCATCACAATCACCCGCGCATCCCCGCGGGGCTGATGCCCTGCGCAGTCGATCCGATACTCAAAAGCTGCGCTGCAGCCGCGCCTGACGTTCCGTATCTTTATACGCCGCCGGCTCAAGCAATCATGCAGCGCGGTCAGACGAGTTCAACGTCGACCACACCCGGAGCCGAGCGAAGTGCTGCGGCAATCTCCGGCGAAATCCTGAACTTCTCGTTGAGTTCGACCTCGATCTCGCGCTGGCCGTTATCCTTGATGACGATGAAGGAAACGAGACCCTCGCCCCTCGCATTCAAATGGGCGGCGATCGACTTCAGTGGTCCTGAATCGCGCACATAAACGCGCAGCGCCTTCTGCATCTGCAGCGATTCTTCCTCGAGCGAGCGCAGGGTCTGGATGCGAAGGCCGATGCCTTCCGGCCGCTCCTCCGCCTGAACCGTCATCACCAGCGATTTGCCGGGCTCAAGCAGGTCGCGATACTGGTGCAGCATTTCCGAAAACAGCACGGCCTCGAACTGACCGGACGAATCCGAGAAAGCGATGATGCCCATCTTGTTGCCGGTTCGGGTCTTGCGCTCCTGTCTGGAGGTAACGGTGCCGGCGAGACGTCCCGCCGTTGCGCCCTTCTTCACCGCTCCGGCGAAATCGCCGAAGGTCTGGACGCGCATCTTGGCGAGCAGCGGGTTGTAGGTGTCGAGCGGATGGGCCGAGAGATAGAAGCCCAGCACCTGAAACTCGCGGTGCAGCTTTTCTGAGGCGAGCCACGGCGTGTAGGTGGGAAGCGAGATCCGTTCCGGTCCGGTCGCGGCCCCCGCACCGAACATATCGCTCTGTCCGCTCGTCTTGTTTTCCTGCGCGCGCTGGGCAAAGCCGAGGATGCGATCGAGACCGCCGACCAGCTCGGCACGGTCGTAACCGAAGCAATCGAAGGCGCCGGCCGCGATCAGGCTTTCGAACACACGCCGGTTGAGCAGCTTCGGGTCGATCCTCAGGCAGAAATCCTCAAGGCTCGCAAACTCGCGGTCGCCGCGAACGGCAACGATATGCTCGACTGCCGATTCGCCGACACCCTTGATGGCGGCCAATGAGTAGTAGATGCGCTTGTCGCCGGTCTGGAAATGCCGGAAGGAGGACTGGACCGACGGCGCAATCACCTGGATGCCGAGGCGCCCGGCATCCTGACGGAAGTCGTTGACCTTCTCCGTGTTGGCCATATCGAGCGTCATCGACGCCGCCAGGAACTCGACCGGATAGTGCGCCTTCATATAGGCCGTCTGATAGGAGACGATGGCGTAGGCGGCAGCGTGCGACTTGTTGAAGCCGTAGTTGGCGAACTTGGCGAGAAGATCGAAGATCAGATCGGCCTGCGGCTTCGATACCTCGTTCTTGACCGCGCCGTCGACGAAACGGGCGCGCTGCTTGTCCATTTCCTCCTTGATCTTCTTGCCCATGGCGCGACGCAGAAGGTCGGCTTCGCCGAGCGAATAGCCCGACAGGACCTGGGCGATCTGCATCACCTGCTCCTGGTAGACGATAACGCCCTGCGTTTCCTTGAGCAGATGGTCGATCTTCGGATGGATCGATTCGATCTCTTCTTCGCCGTGCTTGCGGGCGTTGTAGACCGGGATATTCTCCATCGGGCCCGGACGATAAAGCGCCACCAGCGCAATAATGTCCTCGATGCAGTCTGGCCGCATACCGATCAGCGCCTTGCGCATGCCGGCACTTTCCACCTGGAACACGCCGACCGTCTCGCCGCGCGACAGCATCTCGTAGGTCTTCTCGTCGTCGAGCGGAATGCTGGCGAGATCGACCTCGATGCCGCGCAGCTTGACGAAGTCGACGGCGACCTTCAGCACGGTCAGCGTTTTCAGGCCGAGGAAGTCGAATTTTACCAGGCCGGCCTGCTCGACCCATTTCATGTTGAACTGCGTCACCGGCATATCGGAACGCGGATCGCGATACATCGGCACGAGCTTTGACAGCGGCCGGTCGCCGATCACGATACCGGCTGCGTGGGTCGAGGCATGGCGATAGAGACCCTCGATCTTCTGCGCGATGTCGAGAAGACGGGCGACGACGGGTTCCTTTTCCGCCTCTTCCTGCAGGCGCGGTTCTTCCTCGATCGCCTTTGACAGCGGCGTCGGGTTGGCCGGATTGTTGGGCACGAGCTTGCAGATCTTGTCGACCTGGCCATAGGGCATCTCGAGCACGCGGCCGACGTCGCGCAGCGCCGCGCGCGCCTGAAGCGAACCGAAGGTGATGATCTGGGCCACCTGCTCGCGGCCGTATTTCGCCTGGACGTAGCGAATGACTTCTTCGCGCCGGTCCTGACAGAAGTCGATGTCGAAGTCGGGCATCGATACGCGTTCCGGATTGAGGAAGCGTTCGAACAGCAGTGAGAACCGCATCGGGTCGACATCGGTGATCGTCAGCGCATAGGCGACGAGCGAGCCCGCGCCCGAACCGCGTCCCGGGCCGACGGGGATGTCCTGCTGCTTGGCCCATTTGATGAAGTCGGCAACGATCAGGAAGTAGCCGGGGAACTTCATGCGCTCGATGACGCTGAGTTCGAACGCCAACCGCTCGCGGTACTCTTCCTCTGTATAGCCGGGCGCCATGCCGAGCTTGCGCAACCGATCGTCGAGCCCCTCTTCCGCCTGCCGGCGCAACTCGCTGGACTCGGCACGCTCGGCCTCCTCCGGATCGTCCGAGGCGCCGGTGAAGCGTGGCAGGATCGGCCCGCGCGTCTTCAGCATGAACGAGCAGCGCCGCGCGATCTCGATGGTATTTTCGAGCGCCTCGGGCAGGTCGGCAAAAAGTGCCGCCATTTCCTTCCGGCTCTTGAGATAATGATCCGGCGTCAACCGGAACCGACTGTCGTCGGAAACCATGGCGTTGTGAGCGACCGCCATCAGCGCGTCGTGCGCGTCATAGTCGGATGGCGAGGGAAAGAACGCCTCGTTGGTCGCAACCAGAGGCACATCGAACTTGTACGCCAGATCGATCATCCGGCTTTCATGTCGGCGGTCAAAGTTTCCGTGCCGTTGCAGCTCGATATAGAGCCGATCGCCGAAGAGATCCTTTAGGGCTTCCAGGCGTGCCTCGGCCAAGGCCGTCGAGCCGGATTTCACCGCCATGTCGATCGGGCCGCCGCCTGCGCCCGAAAGGGCGATCAGCCCGTCGGTGCCGGCCTCCACGAGCCACGACCGCGTGATCCTCGTGACCTGGCTGCCTTCGCCGCCGAGATAGGCGCGGCTTACCAGATCGACCAGTCGTGTGTAGCCGTCGTCCGTCGCGGCGATCAGGACGATGGCCGGCAGCTTGGCGAGCTGCTGGGCATGGCTGCGACGTTCGCCGTCACCGTCGTCTTCCATGTCGATCGACAACTGACAGCCCGTCAGCGGCTGCAGGCCGTCTTCGGCCGCCTTCTGGGAAAATTCAAGGGCTGCGAAAAGATTGTTGGTGTCGGCGATACCGATCGCCGGCTGAGCATCGGCCACAGCCTTGCCGATCACCTTCTTCAAAGGCAGTGCGCCTTCGAGCAGCGAAAAAGCCGAGTGAACACGCAAATGCACGAACTGCGGATCCGCAGTCGTCTGATCGTTCCGTTCCCCGCTGCCGTGATCCGCCATCTCTACATCCTGATTCCTGTCAGGGTGTCAGGATATCCCGTTTATCACCCGCCATGTCCAGTTTTGCATCGTGGGCCGGCGTTCTTTTCAACGGTGCTGGTGTCGGGGGTGCTGTGCCGGGATAATATCGAGCGACCCCGCATCGGGGTCGCGCAGCATCTTGAGTATGCCCAGGGATCAAAGTCCGAGAGCGATGAAGGCAACGCTGGCGACAAACAGGCCCATCGATGTGAAGGCGGCGAGGTCACGAACAAAATCAGTCATAACATGGCTCCTTTTCCGTTATGTATCCACTTTGTTCTTTTTTTGTTCTCTCGTCAATCGCTGTTGAGCACACCGCCCGCTTTCCACCGCGCATGGTTAACCGCATCAACAAAGAGCGTTTGAGGTAATTAACCGAAACCTTGAGCGCTCCGTCCATCGCGCCTATGACTGGACCAACCACACGGAGCACAACGACATGACTGCACGCCTGACCCTGCCTCTCGTTTTTCTGCTTCCTTCCCTCGCCCTTGCCGCCGAGGCGATTGATCCCGGCCGCATTGTCCCGGCCGCGACAGGCGACTGGGACAAGAATGGTGCTGGCGATCTGGCGCTGCTGGTGAAGCCCGATGACGGGACAGACGAGAACAATGCCGTCTATATCTATCTCGCCGGCGAAGACGGCCCGCTGGCGCTCAAGTCGGCCGTTCCGAACAAGGTCTGGGGGCAATACGGCATGGCCGGCCAGGCACCGTCCGTCACGGCGCTTCCGAATGGTTCGCTGGTGATTACCACCCACAACGATTCGGTCGGGCGTGACCGTTGGGAACAGAAGCTGACGATCGCCTATCGCAATTTCGACTTTGTCGTCGGCGGCTACACCTACTCGTCCTATGACACGCTCAATCTCGACAATACCTCGCACTGCGACCTGAATGTGCTGACGGGCAAGGGCAAATCGAACGACAAGCCCGTCAGCGCCAAAGGCGAGCTTGTGCTTCTCGATGACTGGAACGACGACCGCGGCCAGCACGCCTGCGGCATCTAATCGAGCTATTTGTTCCCTTTTTGTTCTTTACATCGACGGAATGTCGCGGCATGCTGCCAGGGAACAAACAAGGTGTTCTCATGGCCAGCATCGAGCAGCTCAAAGACTTCATCGTGGAAGCCAAATCGAAGACATATGTCGGTGGCGGGATAACAAGCCCGCCATCGCGCGCGGGCTCGCGCGATATCGGCTACCAACGCGACCGGTGGCGGTATCTCGACAGTTACTTCGGTGGGACCGATTTCGCAGGACAGGAAACCGTCTGGTTCGAGGACGACACCCGCTGGGCCATGAATTATTTCGGCCGCGTCATCCGGCCCGATCTGATCGATGCGGAACGCGCCGGCATCGTCATCAAAGCCGCGCTCGATACCATGTATCGCGAGAAGCGGCACTTTCTCGGTGGAATGGAATATCGCCACGCCTACGGCTACTACATCGACAACAGCCGCGGCGACACCGGGCACTTTTCCGGACGTGAAGTCATCTTTGTCGACGGCGACGAAGCCTACGAACTCGACTATCGAGGTGGCCTCATCGTGCCTTAAACTAAAGGTTTCGCATCACATTGATATCGCGCGCTCCATTGGAAACGGGCTTTGACGCGAGCGTTATTTCAGCTCGACGACCTTGCCGTCCTCGATCGTCACCCGCCGGTCCATAAGCGATGCCAGCTCGTGATTGTGCGTGGCGATCAGGGCTGCAAGACCGGACTGGCGAGCCAATGCTTCGAGCGCTTCGAAGACGTATCCCGCAGTTTCCGGATCGAGATTGCCGGTCGGCTCATCGGCCAGCAATACCAAGGGAGCATTGGCAACGGCGCGGGCGATCGCCACGCGCTGCTGTTCGCCGCCTGAAAGCTCCGACGGGCGGTGATCGGCGCGGTGGCCGATACGCATGTAGTCGAGCAGCGCCCGCGCACGCTCGGCGGCCTCAGCCTTGCCAAGGCCGGCGATCAGCTGCGGCATCATGATGTTTTCGAGAGCGGTGAACTCCGGAAGCAGATGATGGAACTGGTAGACGAAACCGATCTCGTTGCGACGGATAGCGGTGCGCCTGTCGTCGTTGAGACCGTCGCAGGTCACGCCGTTGACCACGACCTTTCCGCCATCCGGCCGCTCCAGCAGGCCCGCAACATGCAGAAGCGTCGACTTGCCAGTGCCTGACGGCGCCACAAGCGCAACGGTCTCGCCGCTTTTCAGCGTGAAGTCCGCGCCCTTGAGGATCGAGAGGAAGGTGTCCCCCTGCCCGTAATTACGCTCGATGCCCGAAAGCTGCAGTGCCACGCGCGCATTCATTCAGATGATGTCCTTGTCATTCGTACCGCAGGGCCTGCACGGGATCGAGGCGCGAGGCGCGCCATGCCGGAAAGATCGTGGCAAGGAACGACAGGCTGAGGGCCATGACGACGACGAGGATCGTCTCGTCGGCGTTCATATCTGCCGGCAACTGGCTGAGGAAATAGAGCTCGGGGCTGAACAGCGTCGTGCCTGAAATCCAGGAGAAGAATTGGCGAATGGACTCAATGTTCAGGCAGACGACGACACCGAGCAGCACGCCGGCAACGGTTCCCGCCGCACCGATGGCAGCTCCAGTCATGAAGAAGATGCGCATGACGGAGCCGGAGGTCGCGCCCATCGTGCGAAGGATGGCGATGTCGCTCCCCTTGTCCTTCACCAGCATGATCAGTCCGGAAATGATGTTCAGCGCCGCGACCAGAACGATCAACGTCAGGATCATGAACATCACATTACGCTCGACCTCGAGCGCCGAGAAGAACGTCTTGTTGCGGTCGCGCCAATCGGTGATGAAGATCTGCCGCTCGGCAGCGTCCTCGACCGGCTTGCGCAAATCGTCGACCATATCGGGGTGCTCGACGAAGATCTCGATCTGCTGGGCCAAGCCTTCGGCATTGAAGAACAGCTGCGATTCCTCAAGCGGCATGAAGATGATCGACGCATCATATTCCGACATACCGATCTCGAAGATTGCCGAGACCGTATAGGCCTTGACCCGCGGGTTCATGCCCATCGGCGTGACGTCGCCGTTCGGCGATGTCAGCGTGATCGTGCCGCCCACCTGAATGCCGAGCTGCTCAGCCATACGTGAACCGATCGCCACGCCGGTGCCGGCGGCGAAGCCGACGAGATCGCCGGATTGAATATGGTCGGAGACCGACTTCATCTTGCTGAGGTCATCGGCGCGGATGCCGCGCACGAGCGCACCGGTCGAAGAATCGCCGACGCCCTGGGCCAGAACCTGGCCTTCGACCAGCGGGATCGCCATCGTCACACCCTTCACACCGGAAAAGCGGGTGGCGAGGTCGGGGTAATTGTTGAGCGGACCGTCGATCGGTTGCACGATCATGTGGCCATTGATGCCGAGGATGCGCGAGATGAGCTCGGTGCGAAAACCGTTCATCACCGCCATGACGATGATCAGCGTCGCGACGCCGAGCATGATGCCGATGAAGGAGAAGCCGGCGATCACCGAAATGAAGGCTTCCTTGCGCCGCGAACGCAGATAGCGCCAGGCGACCATGCGCTCAAAGGCGGAAAAAGGGCGGCTGGCGGACTTTGCAGACTGGCCAGCGGCCTGCACCTGATCTTCCGTCACGGCGGTCATCCTGCCTCCCCTTGCCTCACTTACTTCGTCGCGATCAGCTTGTTGAGGGCTGCCTCGACAGTCATGGTCTCGCGCTCACCGGTCTTGCGATCCTTGAGCTCGACTTCGCCGTTGGCGATAGAACGCGGTCCGACGATGATCTGGACAGGTACGCCGATAAGATCGGCAGAGGCGAACTTGGCGCCGGCGCGGTCGTCCGTATCGTCGAGCAGCGCATCGAATCCTGCGGCGCCGAGCTTCGAATAGAGCGTCTCGCAGGCTGCGTCGCAAGCGGCATCGCCCGCTTTCATGTTGATGATCACACCATCGAACGGCGAGATCGACTTCGGCCAGATGATGCCGTTGTCGTCATGCGACGCCTCGATGATCGCCGGAACCAGCCGTGTCGGGCCGATGCCGTAGGAGCCCATATGGACCGCGTGTTCCTTGCCATCCGGACCGAGAACCTTCGCGCCCATCGCCTCGGAATACTTGGTGCCGAAGTAGAAGATATGGCCGACTTCGATGCCGCGTGCCGACAGGCGATCGCCTTCGGCGACTTCGTTGAACGCCGCTTCGTCGTGCATTTCGGACGTGGCCGCGTAGCGCGAGGTCCACTTGTCGAAGATCGTCTTCAGACCAGCGACATCATCGAAATTGGTGTCTTCGCCGGGAATATCGAAGCCGAGGAAGTCCTTGTGGCAGAACACTTCGGATTCACCGGTTTCGGCGAGAATGATGAATTCATGGCTGAGATTGCGCCAATCGGTCCGGTGTCGGCACGCATCGGAATGGCACGCAGCCCCATGCGCGAGAAGGTGCGCAGGTAAGCGGCGAACATCTTGTTATAGGCGTGCTCGGCACCTTCGCGGTCGAGATCGAAGGAATAGGCATCCTTCATCAGGAACTCGCGCGAGCGCATGGTGCCGAAGCGCGGACGGATCTCGTCGCGGAACTTCAGCTGGATATGGTAGAGATTGAGCGGCAGATTGCGGTAGGACTTCACGTAGGAACGGAAGACATCCGTGATCATTTCCTCATTGGTCGGACCATAGAGCATCGGCCGATCCTGGCGGTCCTTGATGCGCAGCATTTCCTTGCCATAGGCGTCATAACGGCCGCTCTCCTGCCAAAGCTCGGCGGACTGCAGCGTCGGCATCAAAAGCTCATTCGCGCCGGTGCGGTTCTGCTCTTCGCGAACGATCGCATTGACCTTGTCGAGAACCCGCTTTCCGAACGGCAGCCAGGTATAGATCCCCGAGGACTGCTGCCGGATCATGCCCGTCCGGAGCATAAGACGGTGGGAAACGATTTCCGCTTCCTTCGGATTTTCCTTCAAGATGGGCATGAAAAAGCGGGACAGGCGCATGACGGGTTCCAGAACTTGATGAACGTCGCACTATCGACGGATTCGGGCGAAATGACGTTGAGCTCAGGTACGCCGGTCTCGCCGAAAACAGGCAAAGGCGACCATTGCTTCTTGGGGTCGGCTCTCAAATTTCCGTCACCGACAAGTCGGCAGGAACCTTTCCGAGCCCTGCGTTCATAGCCGCTTCGCGCCCGGATGAAAACCCTGCTTGCAGAAGGAACCACACAGAGTGGATCGAGAGATTCGAAGGAGAACCGACAAGCCAAAAGCTGCGTCAAAGAGCACGGTAGTAACAGTATTGCGACGATGCTTGTCAACGGAGAAATTTTATCCAACTGTAGCAAAAATGCAAAAAAATAAGGTGACATCGCCCAATGTTTGGGCTAATTTCGGCTCACAAAACAGGCATGAAGTCTAAATTCTTGCCGACTTTCGCGGTCAAGTCTTGGGAGGATAAGATCTTAGGCGCGCTTCGTCGCTGCCGCCGGAAACGGATTAAAGATCACGCGATACTTGAAAAACAAGGCTTTTAGCCTTGTTTTTTTTTGCCTTTCGCCAAGCGAACCCTCATCGGAGCACCCGGGCTTTCTTGAACTATGTCAATTTCGGGGCGGTCAATCGTAGGATTGCCCGGGTTTCGCGCAGAGAGGCACCCGAGAGAACTCTACGGGCCTGTGCAGCGGTAAATCGATAATACTTAACTGGGGATTGTGAGGAAGCGGACACGATCACTCGATATCCCTAGACGCCGAGCGCCCACATGCTTGCCGATGCTTGGCTCAATAGAACTTCGGATAGAAGCGCGGAATGCTGTCGATGCCGTAGCCGAGCCGCACCGACACAATGTACCAGGCAAGCTGGATGACCGCCGCGATTGCAGTTGTCAGCAGGATGACCCGTTTGGCACGGAACCGCGCCGGCGCGCTTTCGACAGTGCCGGGCACCACCTCGTTTTCCTCCGCCTGCGTGCGCACGCCAAGCGGCAGCACTGCAAACAGCGTCAGCCACCAGATAATGAAGTAGATGGCAAAGGTTGAAAAAAGCGGCATTTCCGGCTCCTGATGAAGACCTGTCCCGAACTGGCTACTGGCCCTCAACGGAACGATCCTCGCGATATTCTACTGCATAATTCCTTAAATCGGCATCGATTTAAGGAGAAAATTATGCAGCAAGTTTAAAGTGTTACAGCGTGCTGAGCGCGTCAAACTTGACGCGCGGCGCTGTAGCCCGCTTATAACGCCACCGGCGCGATCACACAAACCGGCATCGCGCGGTCAACTGTCACACCTGTTCAAGCTCGATCAACGTGCCTTGAAAATCCTTCGGGTGCAGAAAAAGCACCGGCTTGCCGTGAGCGCCGATCTTCGGCTCGCCGTCACCGAGAACCCGCGCGCCGGACGCCTTCAGCGTGTCACGGGCAGCAATGATGTCCTCGACCTCGTAGCAAATGTGATGCATGCCGCCGGACGGGTTCTTGGCGAGAAACGCCGCAATCGGCGAGGCATCGCCGAGCGGCTCCAGCAGTTCGACCTTGGTGTTGGGAAGCGCGACGAAAACGACGGTGACACCGTGCTCGGGCAAGGCTTGCGGCTCGGTCACCGAAGCGCCGAGCGTCACTCGGTAGCCCTCAGCAGCGGATGCCAGATCCGGCACGGCGATTGCCACATGGTTTACACGTCCAAGCATCGCGATCCTCCAACCTTCGGGCTGTTTTCAAGCCCCCGGACGTCTACAGCGCCGGGAGCCTGAAGGAAATCAGACTTTGGTGACGAACACGGTCACCACGGGCTTCTTGCCCCAGATCTGGTTGACGGTGCTACGCACGGCGCGGCGCACCGCCTCCTGCAGCATGGCCAGATCCTTGCGCTTGGCACGCGGGATGCTTTCGACAGCACCGAGCACGGCGTCATAGAGCGTGTCTTCCATGTCCTCGCCCTCGTCGTCGAACTCGGGCAAGCCGATGGCAACGAGGTCAGGATCACCGAGGAAATCGTAGCGGTTGTCGAGCACGACGTTGACTGAGACATGTCCGGCAAAGGAGAGCTTGCGCCGCTCACCGATGCCCATTTCCTCGAAATCACCGATCAGCGAGCCATCCTTGTAGATCCGGCCATGCGGCGCAGTGTCGATGACTTCGGCCGGACCTGGCGCCAGCCGCAGCATATCGCCGTTGCGAAGCCGCGGAACGCTGGCGATACCCGACTGCAGGCCAAGTTCGGCATGCGCCGTCAGGTGTGCGGCCTCACCATGCACCGGCACGAGGATCTGCGGACGGACCCACTGGTACATCTGCTGCAGCTCGCTGCGACGCGGGTGGCCCGACACATGCACCAGCGCTTCACTGTCGGTGATGATGTGAATGCCCTGCTCGATCAGGCCGTTCTTGATGTCGTTGATCGCCTTCTCGTTACCGGGAATGGTACGCGACGAAAACACGACCGTATCGCCGGCGGAAAAGGCGACGTTGCGCATCTCGTCGCGGGCGATCTTGGCAAGTGCGGCACGGGGTTCGCCCTGGCTACCGGTCAGGATCACCACGACCTTGTCGCGCGGCACATAGCCGAACTCGTCTTCGGCGAGGAAAGGCTTGATGCCTTCCATCAGGCCGAGATCGCGGGCGACGGCGACGACGCGCTTCATCGAGCTGCCGAGAAGCAACACCTCGCGGCCCGCCTCTTCCGCAGCTTCCGCAATCGAGCGGATGCGCCCGACATTGGAAGAGAAGGTGGTGATCGCCACACGTCCTTCAGACTTGGAGATGATCTGCGTCAGGCTTGCCGAAACCTCCTGCTCGGACGGCGAGACCCCGTCACGAAGCGCATTGGTCGAATCGCAGACCAGCGCCAGCACGCCCTCGTCACCGATCTTGCGGAAGCGCTGCTCGTCGGTCAGGGGCCCGAGCGACGGCTGAAGATCGATCTTCCAGTCGCCGGTGTGAACGATCGCGCCAAGCGGCGTGCGGATGATCAGCGACATCGGCTCGGGGATCGAGTGGTTGACGCCGACCGCTTCGATTTCGAACGGGCCAACATTGATGCGGTCGCCCTGCTTGAAGATCGTTATCGGGATTTCGCCGCGGCTCCTTTCGAAGTCGCGTTTCGCCTCAAGCATGCCCGCGGTAAACGGCGAGGCATAGACCGGTACGTTCAACCCCGGCCAAAGATCGTTGAGACCACCATAGTGATCCTCGTGGGCATGGGTGATGATGATGCCCTTGAGATTGCGGCGTTCTTCCGCCAGGAAACTGATATCGGCCAGAACCAGATCCACTCCCGGCAGCTCCGGCCCCGGGAAGGTGACGCCGCAATCGACCATTATCCACTGTCGATGACCGGGTTTGCCATAGCCATAGAGGCCGAGGTTCATCCCGATTTCACCGACGCCGCCGAGCGGCAAGAACACCAGTTCTTCTTCTTGCGCCATGTTTTTGATGCGCCCTTGTTTTGATTATCCGAAAAATACGTCGCCGGCGGCGATCGTCTGCATCGTGTCCGAGCCCGTATCGAGCATCAGCCGGCCGTCCTGATCAATACCGGCAAAGCGGCCGGAAAGCGACCGATCCGGCAGGTTCACCGTAATGGTCTCGCCGATGCCGCGCGCTGCCGCCCGCCATTGGTCTATGATGTGTGCCACACCCCTGCCCTGGTCCCAAACGGAGAGCGTTTCGGCCATGGTCAGGAAAAGGTGGGCAAACAAGTCGTCCGGCGATACCGACGCCCCTTCGTTGCGAAGCGAAGTCACCGGGTAGAGTGCCTCGTCGGGCATGACGGCGATGTTGATGCCGCAGCCGATGACCAGCGCGCGACGTCCGTCTGCAAGACTCTCGCCTTCAAGCAGGATGCCGCAAGTCTTCTTGCCGTCGATGAGGATATCGTTCGGCCATTTGATCTCGACCGGAGCGCCGGCCAGCGGCATTACCTGTCGGATGGCCCTGTGAACCGCCACTGCCACTGCCAGCGGCAGCGAGTGCAGCAGCTCGATCGGAGCCGGCTCGATCAAGAGGAGCGAAGCATAGAGATTGCCGGGCTCTGAAAACCAGGCCCTACCGCGTCGACCACGTCCACCTGTCTGGCGGGCGGCGGTGATCCAGAGATTTCCCCTGTCCCCCTCGCGCGCCCGCACCAGGCATTCGCTGTTGGTCGAACCGACTTCATTGAGAGCGACGTGCCGGAAATCGTCGAGCGAAACCCGGCCGCCGCCTTCAAGCCCTATCAAAAGAAGGTCCGAGCCGCGACTTCAGCGGCGTTGCCGAGCGGACCACCGATCAGGACGTAGCCAAGCACGAACAGGCCCGAGAGACCGAAAACCAGGCGAAGCTCGCCGGCCGTCCGGGCAAACTCGCCCTTGGCATCGTCGAACCACATCACCTTGATGACACGCAGGTAGTAGTAGGCGCCGACGACCGAAGCGAGCACGCCGATGATGGCAAGCGCATAGAGATGGGCTTCGATAGCCGCCATGAACACGAAGTACTTCCCGAAGAAGCCTGCCATCGGCGGGATGCCGGCGAGCGAGAACATCAGGATGGTAAGGACCGTGGCCATGAAGGGGTTGGTCTGCGACAGGCCAGCGAGATCGTCGACGCTTTCGACGTTCTCGCCATCCTTGCGGCGCATGGCGAGGATGCAGGCGAAGGTGCCGAGCGTCATGACCATGTAGATGAGCATGTAGAGCAGAACGCCGCGAACGCCCGCCATAGAGCCGGCGGCGAGACCGACGAGCGCGTAGCCCATGTGACCGATGGAGGAATAGGCCATCAGGCGCTTGATGTTCTTCTGGCCGATCGCCGCAAAGGCTCCGAGCAGCATCGAAGCGATCGAGATGAAGACGACGATCTGTTGCCACTGGACAACGACCGGCTCGAACGCGTTGATGACGATGCGAACGAAGATGGCCATGGCGGCAACCTTCGGGGCCGCGGCGAAGAATGCGGTGACCGGCGTCGGCGCACCTTCATAAACATCCGGCGTCCACATGTGGAACGGAACGGCAGAAATCTTGAATGCAAGGCCGGCAAGGATGAAGACCAGTCCGAAGATCAGGCCGAGCGACGGCGTGCCCGTAGTCGTCAATGCAGCGGCAATCTCGTCAAAGCCGGTGTGGCCGGTGAAGCCGTAGACCAGCGACATGCCATAAAGCAGCATGCCCGAAGACAGCGCGCCGAGGACGAAATACTTCAGGCCGGCTTCCGTCGAACGGATGCTGTCACGGTTGATGGCGGCTACGACGTAGAGCGCCAGCGACTGCAATTCCAGCGACAGGTACAGCGACATCAGGTCGTTGGCCGAGATCATCAGGAGCATTCCGAGGGTGGCGAGCACCAGCAGCACCGGGAACTCGAAACGATCGATCTGCGCGGAACGGGCATGGCCGACCGTCATCACCATGGCGGTGATCGAGCCGATCAGCGCCAGCACCTTCATGAACTTGGCGAAGGGATCGGACAGGAAGGCGCCGCCGTAAGCTTCGCCCTCGCCCGTCTTCAGGACGAGCCAGAGGCCGGCGATGATGAGAAGGGCAACCGCAAGGCCGGTGACGGTCGAGGTCGACTTTTCACCGGCGAACACGCCGATCATCAAGAGCGCCATCGCGCCGACCGCGAGGATCAACTCGGGGATCGAGAGCTGCAGGCTAGCGAGGAGGATTTCAGCAGTCATGTCCAATCACGTCCTGTGGTCATTGCACCGAAAGCGCAACGTTTTGCGCTGCCTGCAGGGCTGCGGAGTAGTTGTTGACGAGCAGATCCACGGAGGCTGCGGTCGCATCGAAGATCGGCGCCGGATAGACACCGAAGAAGATCGTCAGGATCACCAGCGGGTAAAGGATCGCCTTCTCGCGAGCCGAAAGATCGAGCAGAGCCTTCAGGCTTTCCTTTTCCAGCGCACCGAAGATCACTCGGCGGTAGAGCCAGAGCGCGTAGGCAGCCGAGAGAATAACGCCGCTCGTTGCAAAGAACGCAACCCAGGTATTGACGCGGAAGACGCCGACGAGCGTCAGCACTTCGCCGACGAAGCCTGATGTGCCGGGTAGGCCGACGTTGGCCATGGTGAACACCATGAAGGCGACGGCGTATTTCGGCATGTTGTTGACGAGGCCGCCATAGGCCGAGATCTCGCGGGTGTGCAGCCGGTCATAGACGACGCCGACGCAAAGGAAGAGCGCGCCGGAGACGATGCCGTGCGACAGCATCTGGAAAATCGCACCCTGAACACCCTGCGTATTGGCCGCGAAGATACCCATCGTCACGTAACCCATATGTGCGACGGACGAATAGGCGATCAGTTTCTTGATGTCGGTCTGCATCATCGCCACCAGCGAGGTGTAGATGATCGCGATGACCGACAGCGTGAAGACGAAGGGCGCGAAATAGTCGGACGCCAGCGGGAACATCGGCAGCGAGAAGCGCACGAAGCCGTAACCGCCAAGCTTCAGGAGGATGGCGGCCAGGATGACCGAACCCGCCGTCGGCGCCTGAACGTGCGCGTCGGGAAGCCAGGTGTGCACCGGCCACATCGGCATCTTCACCGCGAAGGAAGCGAAGAAGGCGAGCCATAACCACGTCTGCATCTCACGCGGGAAGTTGTAGGCGAGAAGTTCAGTGATGTCGGTGGTACCGGCCTGCCAGTACATCGCCATGATGGCGAGCAACATCAGCACCGAGCCGAGCAGCGTGTAGAGGAAGAACTTGTAGCTCGCATAGACGCGATCCTTGCCGCCCCAGACACCGATGATGAGGAACATCGGAATGAGGCCGGCTTCGAAGAACACGTAGAACAGCACGATGTCGAGCGACACGAACACGCCGATCATGAACGTTTCCAGGATCAGGAACGCGATCATGTATTCCTTCAGCCGCTTTTCGACCGAGAACCAGCTTGCGAGCACGCAGAACGGCATCAGGAAGGCAGAGAGAACGACGAAGAGCACCGAGATGCCGTCGACGCCGAGATGATAGGAAATCCCGGTGCCGAGCCATTCGTGCTTCTCGGTCATCTGGAAACCCGGGTTCGAGCTATCGAACTGGTACCAGATATAGACCGACACGGCGAACGTGAAGAGCGTCGTCAGCAGCGATACGTTCAGGATGTTGCGGCGGCCGTAGGCGCTGTCTTCTCTTGTCAGCAAGAGAAGCAGGACGCCGACGAGCGGCATGAAGGTGACCGCGGAAAGTACGGGCCAATCGGTCATCAGAAGGAACTCCCGAGCATCATCCATGTAACGAGCGCAGCAATGCCGATCAGCATGGCGAACGCGTAGTGATAGAGGTAACCGGTCTGCAGCCGGACCACACGATCGGTGACATCAAGCACGCGTGCCGCAATTCCGTTAGGGCCAAGGCCGTCGATGACCCGGCCGTCGCCTTCCTTCCACAGGAAGACGCCGAGGCGCTTGGCCGAGCGTACGAACAGGAAGTCGTATAGCTCGTCGAAGTACCACTTGTTGAGCAGGAACTGGTAGAGGCCGCGATGCTGTTCCGCCAGGTACTTCGGCAGCTCAGGCCGACGGATGTACATGTACCAGGCCGTGAAGAGACCAAGCGCCATGGCGCAGAACGGGCTCCACTTAACCCACAGCGGAACGTGGTGGTACTCATGGAGGATTTCGTTTTCAGCCGAGGTGAACAACGCACCCTTCCAGAACTCGGCATAGCCCTCGCCGAAGAAGTGGTCGTGGAACAGGAAGCCTGCGAGCAGAGCACCGGCAGCCAGGATGTAGAGCGGCACCAGCATGACCTGAGGTGATTCATGGACGTGATGCATGACATCCGACGAAGCGCGTGGCTTGCCGTGGAAGGTCATGAAGGTCAGGCGCCAGGAATAGAAACTGGTGAACAGAGCGGCGATCACCAGCATCGCAAAGGCAAAGCCCGAAACGATGCTGTGCGAAGCGAACGTCGATTCGATGATGGCATCCTTCGAGAAGAAGCCGGCCGTACCGATGACGGTGCCGGGGATGCCGACGCCGGTGAGCGCGATCGTGCCGATGAACATCATCCAATAGGTGACCTTAATATGCTTCCGCAGGCCACCCATGTAACGCATATCCTGTTCGCCATCGACGGCGTGAATGACCGAACCTGCACCCAAGAAAAGGAGAGCCTTGAAGAAGGCGTGCGTGAACAGATGAAAGATGGCCGCGCCATAGGCGCCGACGCCGAGGGCCACGAACATGTAGCCAAGCTGCGAACAGGTCGAATAGGCGATGACGCGCTTGATGTCGTTCTGGACCAGACCGACGGTTGCGGCGAAGAAGGCCGTGATCGCGCCGATCAGCGTGACGACCGTCAGTGCAGTCGGCGACAGCTCAAACAGCGGCGACATGCGAGCGACAAGGAAGACGCCGGCGGTGACCATGGTTGCGGCGTGAATGAGGGCCGAAACCGGGGTCGGGCCTTCCATCGCGTCCGGAAGCCAGGTGTGCAGCAGGAACTGAGCCGACTTGCCCATCGCGCCCATGAAGAGCAGCAGGCATGCGGCCGTGATGGCATCTGCCTTGTCGAGGTGCATGCCGAACAGCGTAACAACCGCCTCCCCTGCTGCGGCACCTTCGGCCGGCAGGTAGGTCTGGGCTGCTGCAAAGATGGTTTCGAGGTTGACCGAACCGAACAGCACGAAGACGAGGAAGATGCCAAGCGAGAAACCGAAGTCGCCAACGCGGTTGACGATGAACGCCTTCATCGCCGCCGCGTTCGCCGACGCTTCTTATACCAGAAGCCGATCAGCAGGTAGGATGCGAGACCCACGCCTTCCCAGCCGAAGAACATCTGCACCAGGTTGTCCGACGTGATCAGCATCAACATCGCGAAGGTGAAGAGCGACAGATAGGCGAAGAAACGCGGACGATGCGGATCGTGGTGCATATAGCCGATCGAATAGACATGCACGAGCGTCGACACTGTGTTGACGACCACGAACATGACTGCGGTCAGCGTGTCGACGCGGAACGCCCATTCGACGTCGAAGCCGCCGGACTGGATCCAGCGCAGCACCGAAACCTTGATCAGTTCCTGCTCGCCCATCGCGACGTCGAAGAAGACGTACCACGACAATGCGGCGGCGATGATCATCAGTCCGCTGGTGACATATTCAGAAGCCTTGGCGCCGATCGAAGTGCCGAAAAGGCCGGCGACCAGAAAGCCAATCAAAGGCAGGAAGACGATAGCCTTGATGATGGTATCCATAGCCCAATCAGCCCTTCATCATGTTGACGTCTTCAACAGCGATCGAGCCGCGGTTGCGGTAGAAGACGACGAGAATTGCAAGCCCGATGGCGGCTTCCGCGGCCGCGACGGTCAGAATGAACAGAGCAAAGACCTGGCCAGTGATGTCGTTCAGGAACGACGAGAAGGCGACCATGTTGATGTTGACCGCAAGCAGGATCAGTTCGACCGACATCAGGATGACGATGACGTTCTTCCGGTTCAGGAAGATGCCGAAGACACCAAGCGTGAACAGGATGGCGCTGACGGTGAGATAGTGGGAAATTCCGATTTCCATTTTTTGGTTCCTCGACCTCGCGTCCGAATTAAATGCCCTGCCCGGGCTTGACCGTGATCACCTCGACGGCGGTCTCGGGCGTGCGGGCAACCTGCTGCGGAATGCTCTGGCGCTTGATGTTCGTGCGGTGGCGCAGCGTGAGGACGATGGCGCCGATCATGGCGACCAACAGCACAAGGCCCGCGATCTGGAAGAAGTAGACGTAGTGGGTATAGAGCACGTCGCCGAGTGCGGCGGTGTTCGTCCGGTCGGCAACCGCCGGGATCGGCATCGAGATGCCCTTGGCAATCTCCGGCGAGAAGGTCGCGCCGCCGACGACGATGATCAGTTCGGCAGCCAGGATCAGACCGATCAGCGCACCGACGGGCGCATATTCAAGCACGCCGGCTCTGAGTTCGGCGAAATCGATATCGAGCATCATGACGACGAACAGGAAGAGCACCGCAACCGCGCCGACATAGACCACGAGCAGGATCATCGCCAGGAACTCGGCGCCAGCCAGCAGGAACAGGCCCGCCGAATTGAAGAAGGTCAGGATCAGGAACAGCACCGAATAAACGGGGTTCCTGGCCGCAATGACCATAAATGCCGATGCCACCGCGATGAAGGCAAAGAGATAGAAAAAAAGAACCTGCAGACCCATGATCGGTGCCTTTTTCGTCTTGCACGGCGTGAGGCTCTTGCAGCCCCCACTCCACTGGCAAAGCCGGACTGATGTCCGGCCTTTGCCCCAAACTGTTTCACATGTGCCGCCTTGAAGGGCGACACCACGCATCGGCCTCAGCGATAGGGCGAGTCCATTGCGATGTTGCGTGCGATTTCCCGCTCCCAACGGTCGCCATTGGCGAGGAGCTTGTCTTTGTCGTAGTACAGCTCTTCACGCGTCTCGGTGGCGAATTCGAAGTTCGGTCCCTCGACGATGGCGTCGACCGGACAGGCTTCCTGGCAGAAACCGCAATAGATGCACTTCACCATGTCGATGTCGTAGCGCACCGTGCGGCGGGTGCCGTCGTTGCGGCGCGGGCCGGCCTCGATGGTGATGGCCTGGGCAGGACAGATCGCCTCGCAGAGCTTGCAGGCGATGCAGCGCTCTTCGCCGTTCGGATAACGGCGCAGGGCGTGTTCGCCACGGAAGCGCGGGCTGACCGGCCCCTTTTCGAAGGGGTAGTTCAACGTCGCCTTCGGCTTGAAGAAGTAGCGCATCGACAGAAAGAACGCGCCGACGAATTCCTTGAGGAACAGCGAGCTGACGGCTTGCGAAAGACCGGCCATCATTTACCTCCAGACTTGCCGGCCTGGGAGCGGCCAGCGGTATGCAACCGAGCGAAAGCCAGCATCATGCAGCTCCCGTCAGCTTGAGAACGAATGCAGTGATCACGACCATTGCCAGAGAAATCGGCAGGAAGACCTTCCAGCCGAGACGCATCAGCTGGTCGTAGCGGTAACGCGGAACGAAAGCCTTCACCATCGCGAACATGAAGAACACGAAGGATGCCTTGAGAACGAACCAGATGATGCCCGGGACCCAGTTGAGGAACCAGACGTCAACCGGAGGCAGCCAGCCGCCGAGGAAGAGAATGGTCGTCAGCGCGCACATCAGGCAGATGGCGGCATACTCGCCGAGCATGAACATCATGTAAGGCGTGGAGCCGTATTCGACCATGAAGCCGGCGACGAGTTCGGATTCCGCTTCCGGCAGATCGAAGGGCGGGCGGTTCGTTTCAGCCAGCGCCGAAATGAAGAACACGATGAACATCGGGAACAGTGCGAGCCAGTGCCAGTCGAGGAACGATGCGGGCAGACCCAAGTTCGTACCGATGCCGTTGCTCTGCGCATTGACGATATCAGTCAGGTTCAGCGAACCCACGCACAACAGGACGGTGACGATGACGAAGCCGATCGAGACTTCGTAAGACACCATCTGCGCGGCAGAACGAAGCGCGCCGAGGAAGGGATATTTGGAGTTCGACGCCCAGCCACCCATGATGATGCCATAAACTTCAAGAGAAGATATGGCGAACACGAAGAGGATGCCGACGTTGATATTCGCGATCACCCAGCCGGCATTGAGCGGAATAACCGCCCAGGCGGCGAGCGCCAGCGTCACGGAGACGAGCGGCGCGAGCAGAAAGATTGCCTTGTTTGCGCCAGCCGGAATCACCGGCTCCTTGAAGACGAACTTCAAAAGGTCGGCAAAGGACTGGAAAAGACCCCAGGGGCCCACCACATTCGGACCACGGCGAAGCTGGACAGCAGCCCAGATCTTGCGGTCGGCCAGCAGAACGTAGGCGATGAAAAGCAGCAGCGCGACCAGCAGCAGCAGCGACTGGGCGACATGATGATCGCAGGCCAGACATAGGTCGAAACGAAAGCGTCCATGATACTCTATTCCCTCGCGCTCATTCCGCCGCAGCTTTGAAGTTGTTGCGTGCCAAAGCCGAGCATTCGGCCATGACGGCGGATGCGCGCGCTATCGGGTTCGTCAAATAGAAGTCTTTGACCGGAGACGCAAACACGGATTTGCCCATCTCACCGGCTTTTTGAGCAAGTGCGGCAATTTCGTCGCCACTGCCGACGGCAATCGCGTCGACATCGGCGAAATGCGGCTGCGCGGCGTAAAGCTTCGAGCGTAATTCGCCAAGCGAATCAAAGGGCAGCTTCTTGCCGAGAACGTCGGAGAGCGCACGGATGATCGCCCAGTCCTCGCGGGCGTCGCCCGGAGCGAAGCCGGCACGGTTGCCGATCTGCACGCGGCCCTCGGTGTTGACCCAGGTGCCGGATTTTTCGGTGTAGGTGGCGGCGGGCAGGATGACGTCGGCAGCGTGGGCGCCATTGTCGCCATGCGAACCGATATAGACAGTGAAGCCGGACTTGCGGCCAGCAAGATCGATCTCGTCGGCGCCGAGCAGGAAGAGAACGTCAGTGGCCGAAACCATTTCGGCGGCCGTCTTGCCGTTCTTGCCCGGGACGAAGCCGAGGTCGAGACCACCGACGCGGGACGCTGCGGTGTGCAGAACGGCAAAGCCGTTCCAGTCGGCCGTCACTGCGCCGACAAGCTTGGCGGCAGCGGCGAGAACGGCGGCACCGCCCTCCCCTGCAACGGCGCCCTGGCCGATGATGATCATCGGACGCTGCGCCTTCTTCAAGGTCGCAGCGAACTTGCCCTTGCCGGACACGAGTTCGGCCAGCGTGTCGGTGCCTGCACCGAGGTATTCGTATTCGTAGCGCAGTTCACCCTGCTCGCCGATGACGGCGATCGGGAAATTGCCCATCCGGTAACGCTTGCGGATGCGTGCGTTGAGAACGGATGCTTCGAAGCGCGGGTTCGAGCCGATGATCAGCAGCGCGTCGGCGCTCTCGATCCCCTGAATGGTCGGGTTGAAGATGTAGCTGGCGCGGCCGAGCGACGGATCGAGCGCTGCACCATCCTGGCGGCAGTCGACGTTTTCGGAACCGAGCGAAGCAAGCAGTTCCTTCAGCGCGTACATTTCTTCTACGGAAGCAAGGTCACCGGCGATGGCGCCGATCTTGTCGCCGGAGGTCGCTGCAACGGCAGCCTTGACCGCCTGGAACGCTTCGCTCCACGTTGCAGCCTGCAGACGGCCGTCCTTCTTGACATAAGGACGGTCGAGACGCTGAGTCTTCAGGCCGTCCCAGATGAAGCGGCTCTTGTCGGAGATCCACTCTTCGTTGATGTCCTCGTTGACGCGCGGCATGATGCGCATCACTTCGCGGCCACGGGTATCGACGCGGATGGCCGAACCGAGCGCGTCCATCACGTCGATCGATTCGGTCTTGTTCAGTTCCCACGGACGCGCCGTGAAGGCGAACGGCTTGGAGGTCAGCGCGCCGACCGGGCAGAGGTCAACGACATTGCCCTGAAGCTCGGAGGTCATGGCCTGTTCAAGATAGGTAGTGATCTCGGCGTCTTCGCCGCGGCCGATCAGGCCGAGTTCGGCAATGCCGGCCACTTCCGTGGTGAAACGGACGCAGCGCGTGCAATGGATGCAACGGTTCATCACCGTCTTGACCAACGGGCCGATATACTTGTCTTCGACAGCGCGCTTGTTTTCCTGGTAGCGCGAACTATCGATGCCGAAGGCCATCGCCTGGTCCTGCAAGTCGCATTCGCCACCCTGGTCGCAGATCGGGCAATCGAGCGGATGGTTGATCAGCAGGAATTCCATGACGCCTTCGCGCGCCTTCTTGACCATCGGTGTGGTCGTGAAGACTTCCGGCGTCTCGCCGTTCGGACCCGGACGAAGGTCGCGCACACCCATGGCACAGGAGGCGGCGGGCTTTGGTGGCCCTCCCTTCACCTCGATCAGACACATGCGGCAGTTGCCGGCGACCGACAGCCGCTCATGGAAACAGAAGCGCGGAACCTCGGCGCCGGCTTCTTCGCACGCCTGAAGCAGCGTGAAATGATCCGGGACCTCGATCTCTTTTCCGTCGACTTTCAGCTTTGCCATCTTCGTACTCAATCCTGTCTTCCATCCGTCCACCTTGAGGCGACGGACAATTCCAACACAGCCATGCTGCTTGCCGGTGGCGACCTCTGCCGGTCACCGCCTCTTATTCTTTTGCGCCTTTCAGCGCCTTTGCCTGCTTTACCCAGTCGTCGCGCAGAATACGTCCGCCAAAGCCCAGTTCGTCGTCGAAGCGGGCAATGTCGGCGTCACTCCAGGCGGCGATATCGGCGAACCGGCGAATGCCCTTGCCGTTCAGGACCTGCTCGAGCTTCGGGCCGATGCCGGAAATCCGCATGAGGTCGTCGGCGGTGCGGGTCTTGGACCGCGAAGCTGCCGGCGCCTTCACGCGCTCCGCCAGCTTGTTCTCAGCCTTCGGCTTTGATACCGCGCCTTTCTTGGCGACTACCGGCTTCACCGTCTCTTGCGGCATTGCTTCTGCCTGAACCGGAGCTGCTTGGGTCGGAACGACCTCAGCCGGGGCGTCTGCCTGCATCTGGCCAGCCAAGGCCGAGCCCTTCTGCAGCGCTTCGACGGCGCCCTGCATCGCGCCGAACATAACGCCGGCGATGTGGCTCGACAGACCGAAACCAAGCGCGGTGGCAGCTGCCACGGCGCCTGCCGGATGCGCCATCAGCGGATGCAGCGGCACTTTGGGCATGGTCTTCATCCATTCGGCCATGCCGAACGGATCGGCCGGATCACTGCCAAGCGGACGTGCGGACGGAATGCCGCTCTCGGCCTCTCCCCTCACCTGTCCATCCTTGCGTGTGCCGGCCATGGCCCGTTACTCCGCCGCTTCCAGCACCGCGCCGTGCGACGTCGCGTTGCGGGTGTATTCGTCGATGCGCTTTTCGATCTCCGGACGGAAGTTGCGGATCAGGCCCTGGATCGGCCAGGCGGCCGCATCACCCAGAGCACAGATCGTGTGACCTTCGATCTGCTTGGTGACGTCGAACAGCATGTCGATCTCGCGCTTCTGGGCGCGGCCCTGCACCATGCGTTCCATCACGCGCCACATCCAGCCGGTGCCTTCGCGGCACGGCGTGCACTGGCCGCAGCTCTCGTGCTTGAAGAAAGCCGAGATGCGGGCAATTGCCTTGATGATGTCCGTGGAGCGATCCATGACGATGGCAGCCGCCGTGCCGAAGGACGATTTGACTTCACGAAGCCCGTCGAAATCCATCGGGCAGTCAATGATGTCTTCCGCCTTGACCACCGGGCACGATGCGCCGCCGGGAATGACCGCCAGCAGGTTGTCCCAGCCGCCGCGTATGCCACCGGCATGCTTGTCGACGAGTTCACGGAAGGTGATGCCCATCGCTTCTTCGACCGTGCACGGCTTGTTGACGTGACCGGAGAGCATGAACAGCTTGGTGCCGACGTTGTTCGGACGGCCGATCGACGAGAACCAGCCAGCGCCGCGGCGCAGGATCGTCGGGGCAACTGCGATCGACTCGACGTTGTTGACGGTCGTCGGGCAGCCGTAGAGACCCATGTTCGCCGGGAACGGCGGCTTCAGGCGCGGCTGGCCCTTCTTGCCTTCAAGGCTTTCGAGCAGCGCGGTTTCTTCGCCGCAGATGTAGGCGCGGCGCGTGGTGGACGTAGATGTCCATGTCCCAGCCCAGCTTGTTGTTCTTGCCGAGCAGGCCGGCGTCGTAGCATTCGTCGATCGCAGCCTGCAGCGCCTCGCGCTCGCGGATATATTCACCGCGCACGTAGATGTATGCGGTGTGCGCACCCATGGCGAAGCTGGCGATGACGCAGCCTTCGATCAGGGTGTGCGGATCGTGACGCATGATGTCACGGTCCTTGCAGGTGCCCGGTTCGGATTCGTCGGCGTTGACGACCAGATAGTGCGGACGCCCGTCGCTTTCCTTCGGCATGAAGGACCACTTGAGACCGGTCGGGAAGCCTGCGCCGCCACGACCGCGAAGACCCGAAGCTTTCATCTCGTTGACGATCCAGTCGCGACCCTTTTCGAGGATCTGCTTGGTGCCATCCCAATGGCCGCGGCTCATCGCGCCCTTGAGAGACTTATCCTTGAGGCCGTAGATATTGGTAAAGATGCGATCTTCATCTCTGAGCATGGTTCACCTCTTTACCGCGGCTTCTTGCCGAAAACTCTGATGTATTCGGCTTCGCCACCCTTGGCGAGCGCCTTGGCCTGCTTGACCCAATCGTCACGTTCGATCCGGCCCTTGAAATTGAGATAGCTGTCGACCCATTCGCGCTCGGCCTTCTTCCACGACGCGACTTGCGCGAACGTGTAGATGCCGAGTTCGTGCAGCGTGCCTTCGATCTTCGGGCCAACGCCGGAGATCAGCTTGAGGTCGTCGACAGCCGCCGGCCTAGCGATGCCTGCCGGGCGGTTCTTGTCTTCAAGCGACGGCTTGCCGGAAACGTCGGCCGCCCTGGCGGGCTTCGACTTGTCGGCGGTGTCGCCCTCGACCTTGGCGTTTGCCGCCGCTTCCTTCTTCGCCGTCGCCGGCGTCTTCACGGCGGCGTTGGTTTCGCTGGCAGCGGTCTTTGCCCGTGCAGCGTTCGATGGCGGAACGCTGACAACAGGCGCATCGCTGACCTTCTTCGCGCTCGCGGGAGCCTTCCTGGCCGGCGCGTCCGGCGTCATGAGCGTGGTCGGGCCACCTTCCGGCGCCGAGAAGACACGATCGATCTGCGGACCGGTGGCGACTTCGGCACCCTTGCCTGCATCGAAGCGGTCGATGATCTGCTCGAGCTGCTCGGGCGTCAGGTCTTCATAGGTGTCCTTGAAGATCATGACCATCGGCGCATTCACACAGGCGCCCTGACATTCCACTTCTTCCCAGGAAAGCGTGCCGCTCTCGTTGAGGGTGAAAGGATCGTGGGCGATCTTGCTCTTGCAGACCCGGATCAGGTCTTCGGCGCCACGCAGCATACACGGCGTCGTGCCGCAGACCTGCACGTGAGCGCGCGTTCCGACCGGCTTCAGCTGGAACTGGGTATAGAAGGTCGCAACTTCGAGCACGCGGATATAGGCCATGCCGAGCATGTCAGCGATCGATTCGATCGCGGCCTTCGTTACCCAGCCGTCCTGCTCCTGCGCCCGCATCAACAACGGAATGACCGCGGACTGCTCACGGCCTTTCGGATACTTCTGGATTGTCTTCTTTGCCCAAGCGGCGTTTTCGCGATTGAACGCGAATGCGGCCGGCTGAACATTGTCTTCGGCTAGTCGACGAACAGACATTCTTCACGACACCTTATCAGTTAATCGACCCACACCGCGATTTCGTCACCGAAACGAATTCGCAGGCATAGGCTGACTGGTCTTTTTGTAAAAATACGATGTAGCGCGTGCCGTTGGCCACGGCCGCCTTGATCTCGTAGCCCTTGGCCACGAGATCGGCCATCGAGCCCCCACGCATCGCGGCAGACGCTTCGCTGTTGACGGAATCCTGTGCGGATGCCGCCGTCGCAAGCATAAGAAATCCTGCCATTGCCAGGGGCGCGAAACGCATCAGCGATCCACCTCACCGAACACGATATCGAGGGAGCCCAGCACGGCTGACACGTCGGCAAGCTGGTGTCCGCGACAGAGGAAGTCCATCGCCTGCAGATGCGCGTAGCCCGGGGCACGGATCTTGCAGCGATAGGGCTTGTTGCTACCGTCGGAGACGAGATAGACGCCGAATTCGCCCTTGGGCGCTTCAACGGCTGTATAAACCTCGCCGGCCGGCACGTGGTAGCCTTCGGTGTAGAGCTTGAAGTGGTGGATCAGCGCTTCCATCGAGCGCTTCATCTCACCACGTTTTGGCGGAACGATCTTACCGTCCATCGACGAGACCGGGCCAATCTTGGCATCGCCGAGCAGACGGTTCACGCACTGACGCATGATCTTGGCCGACTCGCGCATTTCGATCATGCGGATGAGGTAACGATCGAAGCAGTCACCGTTCTTGCCGATCGGAATGTCGAAATCCATGTCCGAATAGCATTCGTAGGGCTGCGAACGGCGCAGGTCCCAGGCAGCGCCGGAACCGCGAACCATCACGCCCGAGAAACCCCAGGCCCAGGCGTCTTCCAGCTTGACGACGCCGATGTCGACGTTGCGCTGCTTGAAGATGCGGTTGCCAGTCAGAAGCTCGTCGATATCGTCGACGGTCTTGAGGAACGGGTCGATCCACTTGCCGATATCCTCGACCAGCTCATGCGGCAGATCCTGGTGCACTCCGCCGGGACGGAAATAGGCCGAGTGCATGCGCGCGCCGCAGGCACGCTCATAGAACACCATCAGCTTTTCGCGCTCCTCGAAGCCCCAGAGCGGCGGCGTCAGCGCGCCGACGTCCATGGCCTGCGTGGTCACGTTCAGAAGATGCGACAGGATACGGCCGATTTCCGAATAGAGAACGCGGATCAGCTGGCCGCGGATCGGAACTTCGGTTCCGGTCAGCTTTTCCACTGCAAGCGCAAAAGCATGCTCCTGGTTCATCGGCGCGACGTAGTCGAGCCGATCGAAATAGGGAATCGCCTGCAGATAGGTCTTGGTTTCGATCAGCTTTTCGGTGCCGCGATGCAGCAGACCGATATGCGGGTCGACACGCTCGACGATTTCGCCATCAAGCTCGAGCACCAGACGAAGAACGCCGTGCGCCGCCGGATGCTGCGGACCAAAGTTGATGTTGAAATTGCGGACGTTATGTTCGGTCATACCGATTACTCCAGGCCGGACGGCGCCCTCAAAGGGTCGCCGCGGGCCGACTTAGTCTCACCGTGCTTTCGCCCTCTCGTCGCCGGGCAGGACGTATTCCGTCCCTTCCCACGGGGAGAGGAAGTCGAAGTTACGGAATTCCTGCTTCAGTTCAACGGGCTCATAGATGACGCGCTTGGCTTCGTCATCATAGCGAACCTCGACAAACCCGGTGACCGGGAAGTCCTTGCGCAGCGGATGCCCTTCGAAACCGTAGTCCGTCAGGATGCGACGCAGGTCCGGATGGCCGGTAAACAGAATGCCATACATGTCGTAGGCTTCGCGTTCGAACCAGTCGGCGCCCGGAAAGACGCTGGTGGCCGACGGCACAGGCTCGCCTTCACCGGTCGCAACCTTGATGCGCACGCGGAAATTCTGGCGTGGCGACAGCAGGTGGTAGACGACATCGAAACGGTCCGGCCGCTGAGGCCAGTCGACACCGCAAACATCGACGAAGTTGATGAAGGCGCACTGCACGTCGTCGCGCAGGAACGTCAAGAGCTCGATCAGGTTTGCAGCCGTCGTCGTCAGCGTCAGTTCGCCGTAGTTGATGGCGGCATCCGAAATCAGCTGGCTGCGCGTCTCGCGCAGATAGGAGGCAAGCTCGTTCAGGGCTTCACTCATGTTAAGGACCCCCTACCCTTAGCGTTCGATCGTGCCGGTCCGGCGGATCTTCTTCTGCAGCAAAAGCACGCCGTAAAGCAGCGCTTCTGCTGTGGGAGGACAGCCTGGCACATAGATATCAACGGGCACGACACGGTCGCAGCCACGCACGACGGAATAGGAATAGTGATAGTAGCCGCCGCCATTGGCACACGAGCCCATCGAGATCACGTAACGCGGCTCCGGCATCTGGTCGTAGACCTTGCGGAGCGCTGGCGCCATCTTGTTGGTCAGGGTGCCGGCGACGATCATCACATCGGACTGGCGCGGTGAAGCGCGCGGCGCGAAGCCGAAGCGCTCGGCGTCGTAACGCGGCATCGACATCTGCATCATCTCGACGGCGCAGCAGGCAAGACCGAAGGTCATCCACATCAGCGAACCAGTGCGCGCCCAATTGATGAGCTCGTCGGTCGACGTAACCAGAAAACCCTTGTCGGCGAGCTCATTGTTGATCTCGCCGAAGAATGCATCATTGCTGCCGATCGGCTTGCCGGTCGAGGGATCGATGATCCCCTTCGGCTTGGGCGCAACGAGCGTGGTGCCGGATGCTAGTTCCATTCCAGCGCTCCCTTCTTCCATTCATAGATAAAGCCGATCGTCAGCACACTGAGGAAGACCATCATGGACCAGAATCCGAACCAGCCCAGCTGGTGGAACGAGACGGCCCACGGAAAGAGGAAGGCGACTTCCAAGTCGAAGATGATGAAGAGGATCGACACAAGATAGAAACGAATGTCGAACTTCATTCGAGCGTCGTCGAACGCATTGAAACCGCATTCGTAGGCCGACAGCTTTTCCGAATCAGGCGCCTTGAACGCGACGGCGAAGGGGGCAATCAAAAGTGCCACGCCGATCACAAGTGCGATTCCAATGAAAATCGCGATCGGAACATAGGAACCGAGAAGTTCAGTCATTGTTATCCGTCCCTGCCTGCGGGAGGGCGCATGGGAGAGCGCCAAACAACAAATCTCGCAGGCCGAAAAATATGTTGCAACGCCAGAGTGGTTAGCGCAGCCCGCGCTTGCGCGCAAGCCTTCGAGGGCCATTTAAACCGGTTCGCGGCACAGGATTGGACGACGTGTCGCGGCAAAGCGCTGATTTGCAGGCACGGGCAGACTTTACGGTAAAAGCGACGCCAGAAGGACAGATTGCCGCACTGCAAAAAACAGAATTTGCAGTGACGTTGTATCGGAGGAATCAAGAGGTAAATGGCGCGAGTGACGGGGCTCGAACCCGCGACCTCCGGCGTGACAGGCCGGCACTCTAACCGACTGAGCTACACCCGCATCATCTTGAAGTGGCTGGAGCGTTTCCGCCCCGGCACCGAGCGGGCTTGCCCGTTCGATGAGCGGCTAACTAAGCGGTTCGCATTTGGGTGTCAAGCGTGTTTGGAGACAAATCCATAACGGAGCCAATTTTGATCCACAGGCAATGTCAAAGCCGCCCTCGACCTCCCCTTAAGAGAGAGGGCCCCTGCCCTTTGCGCAGCAGCCGGCTCTGGCGTGAGGAAAGACAATGCACAGATACATGCCAGCGACTGATGGATTCGGATGAAAGTCGTCGCGTGGCCAATCACCTTTTTCCACAGTCGCCGCTCTCCGCTTTTTTCCACAATGTGAAAACCCGGCAACTCCTGCACTTTTGTCGCCTCGTGCAAAAAAAATCAAAAAAACGACGGAAATGCTCTTGCGGTTTTTTTCGGTTACGCCTAGATCACGGCCACCGACGCGGCGGACACATCCGGTCCGAACGCTGAAGGGCGATTAGCTCAGTTGGTAGAGCGCCTCGTTTACACCGAGGATGTCGGGAGTTCGAGTCTCTCATCGCCCACCATTTTTTCCTTGGAACTTCCACCGCCGACTCAACAAGCGCATTTGCGTTCATGTTTTCACTGTCGAACTGTCCGTGGCCAAAATTCTGCGCTTCCTGTGTTCAGGCGTTCATCAGATCGAGCTGTCGGTACCGTGACCCAAGGCAAACGCCCGCACAGGCTTCGACGATAGAGCGACCTGCGCCTTTCGCGCGATGCAACCGAATTTGTTGAAAGCGATCCTTACGCCACGTGCGCTGTGAACGCGCTGGCGACAGATTCGTCACGAATCGCAAAGCAGCAGACGAGCAAAAGAATCAGCTAGCTGCCGCGATACTGTTCGTCGGTGACATGCTCCAGCCAGTCGACCGCCTTGCCGTCGAGCGCTTCCTGGATGGCGAGGTGAACCATGGCCGTGTCAGGCGCGGCACCGTGCCAATGTTTTTCGCCTGGCGGAAACCAGACCACGTCTCCCGTACGAATCTCACGCACCGGCTCGCCCCAGACCTGCGCCAGGCCTCTGCCCGATGTCACCACCAGCGTCTGCCCAAGCGGATGCGTATGCCATGCGGTCCGCGCGCCGGGCTCGAAGGTCACGTTGACGGCGCGCACACGGGCCGGCTCTGCTGCCTCGATGACGGGATCCTGCCTGACTGTCCCGGTGAAGTAGTCGGCCGAGGGTCGTGTCGACGCTCGCGATCCGCTGGGTATGATTTCCATCTGCCGTTCCTCCGGGTTTCCGTCACGATCATTCGCCGACGGCATGTCGGCATCATAACCTGTGGATAGTCACTTCCGGGCACGCCGTTCGGGCAATATCGCAAAGATGCTCGTGGTGCGTCAGGTAGATCACCTGCCCGACGCGGGCCATATCCGCCATCAGCTCGAAGGCGCGACCGGCGCGGCCGTCGTCAAACGTCTCCATGATGTCGTCTGCGATGAAGGGCAAGGTTTCGCGCGCCGCGGCGACCTCGTGATAGCCGGCGATCCTGAGCGACAGATAAAGCTGAAAGCGCGTCCCCTTGGAAAGATCGCGCGCCAGCTTGGACCCGCCAGTTGCGGCGTTGGCAATCAGGAATTCCTGACCCTTGTCGGCCTGCGCCGACAGGCTGGAATATTCTCCACCGCTGATGCGGCTGAAGGTTTCCGAGGCGCGCCGCATCATGCCGCTGCGATGGCGCTCGCGAAAGAGCCGGAGTGCCTGCTCGGCGGCGATCAGGCCGGCTCTCAGCTTGAGATAGCCGAGCGCCTTGGCCTCGATCTCCAGAAGCAGCGTGCGGCGACGCTGATCGAGTGCTGCGACAGCGTCGTCGCCGGCGATATTGGCGAGCGCCCCTTCCTTCGTCCGCATGTCGGCGTGCAATTCACTTACATCACGGTCGCTCTCTTCAAGCAGCGCCTCGACGCGAGCCAGTTCCAGCCGCACCGCTTCGTCGTCAAGCGCAGCCAGCAACGCCTCGGCGTCTTCGCTGCGGGCGACACCAAGGCGCTGCGCAAGGTCGGCCTCCGATTCGGCAATGCGCTGGCGCAGCCGTTCCTGCTCGCGGGAAGCGTCGAGCCGCAAGCCGGCTTCATCCAATGTCTCGCAGTCGAAGAAGTCGAGGACCAGACGTTTGCGGGCAATGTGAAGATCCTGCTCGGCAGCAACGCTGCGTTTCTCCTCCTCAAGGCGGGCAAGCTCCGTCAACAGCGTAGCGCGCCGATCCTCCTGCTTTTCAGCCTCTGCGGCACGCGCCTTCATGGCGGCGAAAATCGCAAGCGTATCTCCGGTGTCGGGCACACCGGCAAGATTTGCGATCGCCGCTTCAAAAGCCACTTGATCCTTGCGCATGCCGGCGACGCGGTGATCGAGATCGGCCTTGCGCTGCACCAGCTTGTCGAGATCCTGCAAGACCGCGAGCATGGGGGCGATTTGATCCGGCAGCAGCTGTTCCGGCCGACCGGCAAGCCAGGTGGTTGAGAGCAGATCGTCCCATTGCTCCCGCCAGGAGCACAGGGCGTCCTCGGCTTGCGCCAAGATCGACTTACGCTGCTCCAGCGCGTCACTGGAACGTCGGACCGCCTCGCGCGCCGCCTTGCCGGCAGAAAAAGCCGCCTGGGCCTGCCCGACAGCATTCTCGGCAAAGGCCATGAGATCGTCGAGCCGTTGCGGCAAACGCTCGGTCACACCGATCTCGGCAAGTGAATCCTTCAGAACATCGCGCGCGTCATTCTCGTCGGCCTGGGCGCGATCGAGCTCCAGCCGCGTAGAACGCTGTTGTGTGCGGACATCGAGCGCCGCGAGCCGGGACACGAGCCAGGCTTCCAGCTGCGTCAACTGCGTGACGTCAGGTAAACCGCTTGCAGAGGCTGTTGCTTTGACCGCCTGTGCAAGTGCAGACGCCTCCTCGGCGAGCGAGCATTGTTGTCGCCCAAGCTCATCAAGACGCGCCCGGCGCTCGGCGATCGACAAAGCGAGCGAGCGCATATCCGCGACCTTTGCTGCCTCGGCGAGCCGCAATGCCGTCGCATCGTCGTCGCGACCCAACGCGTCCTCAAAGATTTCCGCAGTCGTCGCATCCAACCGGACCTTGTGCCGCTCCCAGGCGTGTTGTCGCTGCTGGCGAATCTCGATGGACGCCCGGTCGTCAAGGGCGCCGCCCGAAGCAATCAGGGCCGCGAGGCGAGCTTCCTCTCCGGCCAGTTGTTCAGTTTCGCTCGCGACGCGGTCGGCAAGGCGCAGGCGCCTTTGGTCCTGCGCCGCCGTGTCGCGTCGCCAGGTCTCGATCGTGCCGGCAGCGGGCACAGTCAGGCCAAGCAGATCATCGGCGCTGCCTGAATAGGGTTTCAAAGCCGCCAGCTTGTCGGCAAGCTCTGCATCCAGGCGTTCGAGCACTTGTCGGGTGGCCTGCAGGCGCAGGGAGCAATCATCCTGCCGAACACGCCGCAAGCGCTCGACAAACGCGCTCGGATCGATGGCCGAGCTGCGTTCGGCCTGCAGCCGCGCCAGCTCGTCTGTCGCCTCCCGCTCCATCCGTTTTGCCCCATCCGCCTCCTGTCGAGCCGATGCCGCACGCTCCTGCAACGCGGAATGCCGCCGTGAGAGTTCCTGCAGGCGAGCGCCTGTGGCCGTCGGCAACAGCAGCGATGCCGGATCCTGGTCGCCGCGCTCGCCGAGCCTAACGAGGCAGGCAGAAATTTCGATATTTGTCCGCGACAGTTCGTCGATCCGTGCGGGCATGTCGCGCGCGGCTGTGACGTAACGCGCATCGAGCGCCGTCTCCTGCAGCGCGTTCAAACGTTCCACCAGGATGAGGGCCGCCTTGTCATGCGGCAGGACCTCCAGCTCTTCCTGCCGACGGCGACTTTCGTCCGCGAGTTGACGCAACCTGGTCGCAATTTCGATGTCGCGCCGTCGCAGTGCGGGCAGTTCTGCGGCCCACTCGGCCGGCGCTGGCGGCAAGGCCGGCGCCTTTGCCAGATCAATGCGCAAGCCACACAGGCGCCGGAAGAGCGGCAAGGCATCGATCTGCGCTCGCAGGCGATCGCGCTCCACTCGCAGTTCGACGCGCCGCGCCATGGCCGCGTCGTGGCGCTCGCGGGCGGCAAGAAGCGTCTTGCGCAGCGATGCATATTCACGCGCATTGACGTCCAGCCCGTTGCGCTCGACTTTCAACGCATCGAGTTCGGCCTTCAGCTCGGAAAGCTGATGCTTGCGTGCCTGGGGTCGATAGAAGGCATCCGCCTCGGCGCGCAGGATAGACAGGATCGCAGCGCTGTCCGGCAGACCTGAACTGGCGGAAAAGAGCAGGGAGCCGAGTTCGCCCTCGCTCTTCAGGATCGCCTCCCCTCCCTGCTCGATACTGTCGTCGTCGAGCGAGAACATCATGCGGTAGGTCGCGCGGTCGATCGAGCCGAGCGCGGCGGAAAACAGATTGTCCGGCAACGGCTGATCGTCGGCACCGACCAGCGTGTTGGTCTTGCGCTTTATCCGGAAGGCCTGATGGGTGCGGCCGGCCGCCTCGATCGTGCCGCCAACCCGCATCGTCTGATAGGCGTGCAGAAAGCCGTAGGAGCTGTAATGCTCGATGCCGAAGAGCAGGTCGAGGAAGCCCGAAAACAGCGTCGACTTGCCGGCCTCGTTCGGGCCGTAAACGATATGCAGGTCTGGCCTACCTGATATCGCCGGACCGAAGTCGAGGCGCCGCTCGGTAAACTTGCCGTACCGCACCAGGTCGAGTTCGCGCAGCCGCATCAGCGTGAACCCTCGCCTGCATTGCCATGAAGGTGTGCGAGCACCTCCGCAGCACCGGAGACACCGGCATCGAACGCCAGTCTTTCGACCGCCGCCTCATCCGGCGCCAGAACCTGGCGCAGGTCCGGCGGCAACTGCTGCAGCAATTCCTCGACCGCAGAGCGCACTTCCTGACGGAAACCGTGGGCCGGCAGGACATCGCTGCCGACAAGGGCCGCCAGTTCGTCGACCGGATCAGCCATAACCGCCCCCGCCTCTGCACCAGGACTGCGGCAATCGAGCTCGATTTTCTCGACCCAGCAGCCGCCGTTGCCCGCAGCCACATTGTCGATCTCGGCCCGGAGCAGATCGCCATCACGGCGCATGCGCCAGGAAAGCGGCGTCGCGCCAGTCAGTGTCAGGCGGAAGATCACATTGTCGGCAGCGGTCGTCTCGCGCGACTGCAAGAAAGCGTTCCCGACCGTATCAAGCATATCGCCCCACTCGGAAACGCCGGTGAGGTCAAGGCTGATCCGCTCGAAGGTGGCAAGGCCGATTGCCCGCTCCTCGATCGAAACCCGCCCTTCGTCGGTCACCGTCACCAACGTCACGCCCTTGCTGCCGGCTTCGTTGATGTCGCGCCCCTGCGGCATGCCCGGCATGACGACGAAAGGTTCGCTGGCATGGACCTGACGCTGATGGACATGGCCGAGCGCCCAATAGTCGAAGCCGTGCGCCTGGAGATCCGCCACGCTGCAGGGAGCATAGAGGTCATGGCCGGCAGCGCCGGCGAGGCTCGTGTGCAACATGCCGATATTGATCGCGTCGGCGACCGGTGACTGAAAGGACGGCAGCAAGCTTTCCGACGCATGGGGGTTCGCAAAGCTCACACCATGGATATAGACATCGCGGCCGCTCTCCAGCGTCTTTGCGAGGACTGCCTTGCCGCGGCCCTTGAAGACGTGTGTCGATGGCGAGAGCGTCAGCTCGTTCGTCACTTGCGATTGGGCATCGTGATTGCCGCGGATGATGAAGACCCGGATGCCGGCCTCGTCGAGCCGGCGCAGTTCGCCAGCGAGAAACAGCGCGGTGTTCATCGAGGTCTGGCTGCCATCATAAAGGTCGCCGGCGATCAGCAAGGCATCGACCTCTTCGGCAAGGCAAAGATCGACGATCCTCACAAGCGCTTGCCTGGTCGCACCGCGCACGATGTCGGCGAGCTCGGCATTTCGAAGCGCAAGGCTGCGCAGCGGGGAATCAAGATGAAGATCGGCGGTGTGAACGAAGCGGAAGGACATGGCCGACCATGGCCCGTGGGAGCAGCACCCGTCAATGCGCCGGACACCGTCATCCACGCGGATGCGCCCGTCACTCGCCGTTATTTCAGGGCAGTTAAGTAAAGCCAGCGCTCATACGTAATGACTGGAGTTTCGACTTGAAACGTTCTGCCGCAAAAGCGCGCGCCCCTATGTGCAAATATCAGATTATACTCACTTTAATCGATTAGCGCTTTTGTAAGAACTTGTTGGCTAGGTTCCGCTCGGCTGCATTTTGCGTGCGGCCAAGCACAGGAATGACTCCCTGCTTCGGCATCCGCTCCGTCATGACGATCAAGAGCCGGAACGACTTATTCATGCACAAGCTTTTACGGACGCCGTTCCTCCGGAGTTATTCATGTCGCGCCTAAAGATATCACACACCCTTATTGCCCTTTTCCTGATGGTTGGCCTCATCGTCACCGTTCTGGCCGTCGCCTCGCTTGGCGGCATCAAGATGATGAACGAGCGCAACAACGAGATTGCCACCACGTGGCTGCCGCGTGTCTCGCTCTCGCGCGCACTGGAAACCCAGCTTTCGGACACACGCATGTCGTTTGCCCGGCACCTGATCTCGCTGACCCCCTTCGAGAAGAAGGCGGCCGAGAAGGTCATCGGCGAAACCGTAGATGGCTTCAACAAGCTTTCGGACGAATACGCCGCCCTGATGGTCAACGACGCCGACAAGGCAGCACTTGAAAAGGTCAAGAGCGCCTATGAGGCCTACCTCTCGGTTTCCGCCGGCATGGTCAAGCTCTCCAACAATCTCGAGAATATGAAGGCGCAAAGCGTGTTCAAGGTCGAGATGCGCGAGAGGGAACAGCAGGTCGACCAGGCGATCAAGGAAATGCGCGCGCTCAATCTGGCCGGCGCCGACGCTGCCGTTGCTGACAGCTCCACCACGCACGACCAGATCCGTATGATCGAAATGGCTGTCATCGCGGTTGCGGCTCTCATCGTCCTCGGCGCTATTTTCTACGCAATCCGCGGCATTGCCCGTCCAATCCAGATCATCACCCGCTCGATGGCAGGTCTCGCAAATGGCGATACGGCCACCGCCATTCCCTATGGCGTGCGCAAGGACGAGATCGGCGAGATGGCGCGCGCGTCGAGGTCTTCCGCGAGGCGGCCATCTCCAATCTTCAGCTCGAGGAAGATGCCAAGGTCCAGCGTTCGCAGGCAGAGGCCGAGCGTCACCGCGTGACCGAAGAGGCCGAGGCGGCCGCACAGCTCCGTCTGCAGGAAGCGACAGCCGGCCTTGCAACCGGTCTTCGCCGCCTGGCGGCCGGCGATCTCGCCTTCCAGCTCAACGAACCTTTCGCACCGGATTTCGAACAGCTGCGTCACGACCTCAACCAGGCCGTTGCCCAGCTGGCCGATACACTGGCTGCCGTCTCCTCCAGCTCGGGCAGCATCGACAGCGGTGCACGCGAAGTCAGCCAGAGCGCCGACGATCTGTCACGTCGCACCGAACAGCAGGCCGCGTCGCTGGAAGAAACGGCAGCCGCCCTCGACCAGATCACGGTCAATGTCGGCAGCTCGTCCAAGCGCACCAACGAAGCCCGCGCCATTGCCAGCCAGGCAAACGAAAGCGCCCACAAGTCCGGCGCCATCGTCTCCGGCGCAATCGACGCCATGGGCCGCATCGAGCATTCGTCGAGCCAAATCTCCAACATCATCGGCGTCATCGACGAAATCGCCTTCCAGACCAACCTGCTGGCGCTGAATGCCGGCGTGGAAGCAGCGCGCGCCGGTGATGCCGGCAAGGGATTTGCCGTCGTCGCCCAGGAAGTGCGCGAACTCGCACAGCGTTCGGCCAATGCCGCCAAGGAGATCAAGGACCTGATCCGCAATTCAGCGGTGGAAGTGCAGAGCGGCGTCAAACTCGTGCGTGAAACCGGCGAGGCTCTGCGCACGATCGAAGGCTTTATCGTCACGATCAACCAGCACATGGACGCGATCGCCGTTTCGGCACAGGAACAGTCCGCCGGGCTTTCCGAGGTCAACACCGCCGTCAACCAGATGGACCAGGTGACCCAGCAGAACGCCGCAATGGTCGAAGAGGCGAACGCCGCAAGCGCGACGCTGGCACAGGAGGCCGGCCGTCTTCGCGAACTGATCGCTCGCTTCACATTGGCCCAGGATTCGGGCCACGGTTACGCGCCTTGGACCGGCTCATCGCGCCGGGCAGCATAGTCCGAACGGGTGAAATTCTTGGCACTACAAGTGAAACGGCCTCCGGAAACGGAGGCCGTTTCTTGCTTGCGGAGGTCGTTACCGTGAAATTGCAGAGGTTTTAGTCGACAAATGTAGCAATTGTAACTATCAATAATGTTGCTGCCATTTGACATGGCACCTCACAATTTTCCAACGATGATCATGAAGAAGACATTCGAAGTTTCCGACAGACTGTTTGAGCTTTATCACCGCGTCCACCGGCTCGTGAACGAGTCGATGACGGAGGAAGGCGTTTCGCTGGCGCGGAGCAAATTCCTGTTCTTCCTGAGCAAGCTCGGCCCCTGTCGCTCGACGGATATCGCCTGCGCGCTGAACTTTGCGCCGCGCACCGTCACCGAAGCGATCGACGGCCTCGAGCGCGACCGATTGGTGATGCGCAAACCCGATCCCGAGGATCGCCGCGCCAAGATCGTCTCGATCACCGACACGGGACGCGTGATCCTGGAGGCAGCCGAACACCCGCGCAAACAGCTGATCGAGGAGATCTTCTCCGCGCTCGACGACAAGGAGCTCGGTCAGCTCTTCGATATCGTCGGCAAACTCGTCGACAAGACCGACGAAATTCGCAAGCGCAAGGATGAGGCCGAAGCAGCACAGATTGCGGTCGCTCGCTAGGCCCGCCCTTCCCCCAGCCTTTACAGATAGCCGAAACAGAAAGAGGCCGGGACGTCATGTCCCGGCCTCTTTCGTTTTTCTCCTGGCCCGACGATTACATCGCGTCGATGGCACCGATGGAGAAGAACAGTGTCTCGCCGGAGGAATCGTCGACGCCGTCATTGTCGGTGACGACATAGCCGTTGCCGGCGGCATCGACGGTGAAGCCTTCGACCTTGTCGACGACGTAACCCTTCAGGGCCCTCAGATCGGGAAGGAGGTCGCGAACCTCTTCCTTCTTGACGACAGGAAGCTCGCCGCCAAGGGCTGCCGGCTTCAGGTCGGCAAGGGCGACACGGTAGAGCTTCTTCAGCTTGGCTGCCTGGCCGATCAGGTTGTCTCGCTCGATGATATAGGCATAATCGCCGTGGACGGAGATTTCCGACAGGCCGACCCAGCCGCCATCCGCCTTCTCGAGCGGATAACGCACAGCACCCCATTCCTCGCTCGACGGCTTGTAGGAGACGAGCTTGACGAAGCCCTTCTCGTCGTCCTTCCATTCGCGCTGGACGGCCATCCAGAGAACCTGATCGTCGCCTTCGCCGACAACCGTTACACCCTCGAAGCCGAAGCGGCTCTCGCCTGCACGCAGAGTTTCGGGCAGGGCGATCTCCTTCTTGATCTCGCCCTTCTTGTTCACACGCAGCAGCGCGTGGCTGTAGAGCTTGTCGGCGTTGCCTTCCGAAGCGAGCCAGAAGCCCCCTTCCCCATCATTGGCGATGCCTTCGATGTCGAGCTTCTGTGCCGGGGCGCCATCGCGGGTGATCCGAAGCGTCTCGGTGATCAACGCCGGCTTCTGCGTCGCATCGATGGTGAAGATGGTCGGCTGCGATGCATAAACCGAATCGTTGACTGCGCGCAGGAAGCCCGGCTTGTCGGCAACGGCTGCGAGGCCCGACAAGGCTCCGAAGCCCACCGGCAGACCATCCTTGTCCGCCGAACGGATCTGCGGATAGGCGGCTTCACCTTCGCCACGCTCGTAGATCATCACATGCGAGCGAGCGCCGCCGTCTTCGCCGAGATCGACCTCGTTGGCGGTCGCAAGCAGATTGCGCGACGGGATCGCGACGGCACCCTCCGGCGAGATGCCCGACGGCAGCAATTGCAGCAGTTCCGGCTCGGCGCCGGTGTCCTTGTAAACGCCGACGACGGATGCACGTTCGGCAAGCACGAAGAACAGATTGTCTTCGCCGAACTTGGCAGCCTCGAGGCCTTCCGGCTCGACGCCCTTGGCCGACGAGCGCTTCTCGGGATAGTGGCCGATCGAAGCGATCTCGTGTTCGAAACTCGCACCCGATTCGAACAGGACCTTACCGGCCGTATCGAAGATGGTGAAGCCGCGCGAACCGCCCTCATAGTCACCTTCGTTGGCGACGACGATGCGATTGTCGTCGAGCCACTTGACGGCGTCAGGCTCGCGCTTGCGGCCCGGTTGCTCGTCCATGAAGGCGATGGCGCCGTCACGCTTGGCGTCGATGTCCCTAAGGTCGACCGCGCCAGCGGAGAAATGCGTCTTTACCGTCGCCGACTTGCCGTCGATGATGACGATGTGGTTGTTCTCCTGCAGCGTCAGCGCAATCTCGTCCTTGCCGTTGAAGGACACGAATTCCGGCTCCGGGTCGTCGCCTGCAACCTCGGCAAGACCGGTGAGGGTCACGTGCTTGATCGTCGCGCAATCGGCACCACCATCCTTCAGAGACAGGATCACCAGGTCGCCGGCAGGCATCTGCGGGATCTTGCCGTCGTTGACCTCTTCATCGCGCTCATTCTCGATCGCGATCGCAGCAATGGTCCGGTCCTTGTTGACCGCGACGGAGTCCGGCTGGCCGCCGAGATCGCAGGTCGACTCGACCTTCTTCGAGGCAACGTCGACGGTAGCGAGAAAGCCGGAAGGCTTGGTGAAGCTTTCGCGTGTGTTGACCGCGATCAGGGCCTTGGTACCGGCGACGGTTACCGAGGTCGGCTCGCCATCGAACGACACGATACCGGCCGCCTTCGGCGCCTTGGCGTCGGTGATATCGATAAGGCCGATGCGCTTGCCCGGGCTATCGGAATAGATCAGCGTATTGCCGTCTTCGGTGGCGGTAATGATTTCCGCGGATGTCGCGTCCTTGCGGGCATCGCCCTCCGGCAGATTGTCGGCAACGGCGAAGGACGCAATACGATTGAACACCGGTTCGGCGGCAGCCGGAAAGGCAACGGACGCAAGAAGTATGGCGGCAAGTGCCGTTCTGCATGATGAAATGGTCATGAAAAATCCCCCATGTCGAATATTCAAAACAAGGGGGTTCTGCGGGATGGCGATGACAGGCGCATGACAGTCTCGCGCCTTTGTTGTGCAGCGTTGTCTTACGCGGTCGCGCGCTCGCGTTTCATCTCGTTGCGCATGATGAAAAGCGAGGCGCCGAGGATCAGGACCGCCCCCAGCCACAGATAGCCGCTCGGCGCATAACCGAAGACGAGCCAGCCGGCGAGAACGTTGAGCGGTAGCTTGAGATCGTCGAAAGGCTGCACATACGCTGCGTCTGCGACGGTATAGGCAAGCGTCAACAGATACTGTGCCACCACGGTCAAAAGCCCCGCCAGCACCAATAGCGCAAGGATAGTTCCACTCGGCACGACAAACCCTGCCGACAGCGCCAGCACACCATTGATCGGCGTCAGAAGCACGAGCAACCAGACCGTTATCGTCTCAGGGCGCTCGATGCCTGTCAGGCTCTTGGTGATCAGCGACGCCGCCCCCCAGAGCAGCGCCGAGAAAACCGGCAGCAGCGCTGCCCAGGTGAAGCTTTCCGACCAGGGCTGCAGGATGATCGTGGCGCCGGCAAAGCCGACTGCCGCCGCTGCCCAGCGTGCCGGACCAACGCGTTCGCCCAGGAAGAGCCGCGCACCAAGAATGATGAAAAATGGCGATGTCATCACCAGCGCGATCGCCTGCCAGATCGGAACAGAAGCCAGGCCCGAAACCCAGGCCCCTACGCCGAGCGCCGCAAAGGCAACGCGAATGACGTGACGCCAGGGGTAATCGGTGCGCATGGCCGACAGGCCGGCGCGAAACAGGAACGGCAGGGAGAAGACGAGTGCAAATGCATATTGCCAGAAGGCAGTCGAGGTGGCGGAAAAGCCGAGTTGCATCGTCATCCATTGCGTGACGACATTCAGGAGAGCAAAGGCGACGCCGGCCAGTATCATCCAGGCCGCACCGGCCATGGCACGGGAGGTGAAAAGTGCTTGGGTCGTCTCGCTCATGTCCTTCATCCGCAAACAGGGACCTACACAAATCAGGACACATGAGCGCAGGATGCGACGACGGACCGCCCGCCCGTCGCACCCACGATCATTCTCTTTCATCCGGACTGTGACCGTCGGCTCCGGAATCGCACCGGATCTGCTAACCTTCCGACACGACAGCGCCTGAAGTGCTCGCGGGCTTGGGCCTGCTGCATAATTCCTTAAATCCAATCCGATTTAAGGAGAAAATTATGCAGCAGCTTTCAAGTGTCACAGCGTCCGTTGCGCGTCATATTTGACGCGCGGCGCTGAGCCCTTACCGCCGGTGGGGAGTTTCACCCCGCCCTGAGAACAGGGCTGAGCCGTAGACCAAAGACCGCGCTGCTGCAAGGGCAGCCGAAACGCAAAAGGGTCCGGCGTGAACCGAACCCTTCAAGACTTGGACGGCCGGCCTCGTATCCGGCCGTCAAGCAAACCTATCAGCCGTTAACGGCATCCTTCAGGCCCTTGCCGGCCGTGAACTTCGGAACGTTGCGTGCCGGGATGTCAACTTCAGCGCCCGTGGACGGGTTGCGGCCCTTGGAGGCTTCGCGACGCGAAACGGAGAAGTTGCCGAAACCGACGAGGCGAATGTCGCCACCGTCCTTAAGTTCAGCCTGGATGGTCTCGAAAACTGCATCAACTGCGGAAGATGCGTCGGTCTTGGAAAGTCCGGCCTTCTCAGCAACGGCAGACACGAGCTCATTTTTGTTCATGTTTCCACCCCTTTCAAAATGGTTCGAAACGACTGTGTTTTTAAGCCGCGGCGGCTTGCGCATCGCCCGCGTCTTGCCATTCCCAATTGCGCCTAATCCCTTGGAATGCAAGGCTTGCAGCATGCTTTTACAACAAAAAAGACCGGCCAGAGGCCGGTCTTCCTTGTTTTTCTGCCAAATGGGCCTGACGGGAACACAATTGCACCCGCCCGGTCCTGTCAATCAGTGGGCGATGGAAGCGCCCGCTTCGTCCTGCGAATCAACCGCGGCGACGGTTGCCGGCTCATTTGCCGGGTCCCATTCGATCGGCTCCGGGACGCGGACCAGAGCGTGCTCGAGCACTTCACCCATCCGCGAAACGGGGATGATCTCCAGCACGTTCTTCACGTTGTCCGGGATCTCGGCGAGATCCTTGGCGTTTTCCTCGGGGATCAGCACCTTCTTGATGCCGCCGCGAACGGCCGCCAGCAGTTTTTCCTTCAGTCCTCCGATCGGCAGCACGCGGCCGCGAAGGGTGATCTCACCCGTCATCGCCACGTCCTTGGAGATCGGAATACCGGTCATGACAGAGACGATCGCTGTTGCCATGGCAACACCGGCCGACGGGCCATCCTTGGGCGTCGCGCCTTCCGGCAAGTGCACGTGGATGTCGCGCTTGTCGAACAGCGGCGGCTCAATGCCGAAGTCGATCGCCCGCGAGCGGACATAGGATGCCGCCGCCGAAATCGATTCCTTCATCACGTCGCGCAGGTTGCCGGTGACGGTCATGCGGCCCTTGCCGGGCATCATGACGCCTTCGATCGTCAGCAGTTCGCCGCCGACCTCGGTCCAGGCAAGACCTGTGACCACACCGACCTGATCGTCGCGTTCGGCTTCGCCGTGACGATAACGCGGTACGCCAAGGTAGTCCTGGATGTTGCCGGCAGTGACTGCCACTGCCTTGGCCTTGCCCTTGATGATCTCGGTTACCGCCTTGCGGGCGAGCTTCATCAGTTCGCGCTCGAAGTTACGAACGCCGGCTTCGCGTGTGTAGGTCTGGATGATCGCCATCAGCGCACCGTCGGTGACCGAAAACTCTTTCGGCTGCAGCGCGTGATCGCGGATCGCCTTCGGCAGCAGGTGCCGCTTGGCGATTTCCAGCTTTTCCTCTTCGGTGTAGCCGGCAATACGGATCACTTCCATGCGGTCCATCAGCGGCGCCGGAATGTTCAGCGTGTTCGCCGTGGTGATGAACATCACGTTGGACAGATCGTATTCGACTTCAAGGTAGTGATCCATGAAGGTCGAGTTCTGTTCTGGATCCAGCACCTCCAGCAGAGCCGAGGACGGGTCGCCACGGAAGTCCTGGCCCATCTTGTCGATCTCGTCGAACAGGAAGAGCGGGTTGGACTTCTTCGCCTTCTTCATCGACTGGACGACCTTGCCGGGCATCGAGCCAATGTAGGTGCGGCGGTGACCGCGGATTTCGGCTTCGTCACGAACGCCACCCAGCGCCATGCGCACGTATTCGCGGCCGGTCGCCTTGGCGATCGACTTGGCAAGCGAAGTCTTGCCGACGCCCGGAGGGCCGACGAGGCACAGGATCGGGCCTTTGATCTTCGTCGAACGGGCCTGGACGGCGAGATATTCGACGATGCGCTCCTTGACCTTGTCGAGGCCGAAGTGATCGACGTTGAGCACTTCCTCGGCATGGTTCAGATCGGTCTTGATCTTGGACTTCTTGCCCCACGGCATGCCAAGCAGCCAATCCAGATAGTTGCGCACGACGGTTGCTTCCGCCGACATCGGGCTCATCTGGCGCAGCTTCTTCAGCTCGGCGTCGGCCTTTTCGCGCGCTTCCTTGGAAAGCTTGGTCTTGGCGATGCGCTCTTCGATTTCGGCCATCTCGTCGCGGCCGTCTTCACCGTCGCCGAGTTCCTTCTGGATCGCCTTCATCTGTTCGTTGAGGTAGTACTCGCGTTGGGTCTTCTCCATCTGGCGCTTGACGCGCGAACGGATACGCTTTTCCACCTGCAGGACGGAGATCTCACCTTCCATGAAGCCGAGCGCCTTTTCCAGGCGCATCTTCACGCTGGTGGTTTCCAGCATTTCCTGCTTTTCGACGATCTTGATCGATAGATGCGATGCGACGGTGTCGGCAAGCTTCGAATAATCTTCGATCTGGCTCGCGACGCCGACGACTTCCGGAGAAATCTTCTTGTTGAGTTTCACGTAGCTTTCGAATTCGGAGACGACCGAGCGGCTGAGCGCCTCGATCTCGACCGGATCTTCTTCCGGCTCGTCGAGCGCCTGTGCGGACGCTTCGTAGAATTCTTCGCGCGGCGTGTAGCTGTCGATCTTGGCGCGCGTGCGCCCTTCGACCAGCACCTTGACGGTGCCGTCGGGCAGCTTCAGGAGCTGCAGGACATTGGCAATCGTGCCCACCTGGTAGATCGCCGAGGCTTCCGGATCGTCGTCCGTCGCGTTGATCTGGGTGGCAAGCATGATCTGCTTGTCGGTCCCCATGACTTCTTCAAGCGCACGGATGGACTTTTCACGGCCGACAAAGAGCGGCACGATCATGTGCGGGAAGACTACAATGTCGCGAAGCGGCAAGACCGGATAGGTCGCGCTTTCAGTCGCCGGAGACGTTTTGCTCGTCATGTCATTTCCTTTCCGTCCCGATTTCGGGCCCGTTCCCGGGAGCCACAGCGGCACTCCCGGTTGTCATATTTTCCACATGAAAGTGGAGTGCTAGAGAGTCCTTTTCAAGGCTCGCCGCAACATCCACCATCAGTGGCCGGGTCCTTCTGACTACGCTTTATTGCTGTTGCGTACCTTGCGACGGAAAACGAGGCTTCAAGGATATGCAACGGCCGAGGCCCTCTACTGAATCGTCACATCATTGCGTTGTTAAGACACTTTAGCAACAACCGAATTGTTAAATCGTCCCCCGCGCAAGCCATCTCAACAACTAAGTGCAAGGCCATGAAAAAGCCCGCACGAGGCGGGCTTTTTCAGGTCCGATCTGTGGGCCTGCGATCAGGCCGAAACGTTCGCCTTCTCTTCCGAGCGCTCGGAATAGATGTAGAGCGGCCGCGCCGCACCCTTCACCACCTCGTCGGAGATCACGACTTCGCGAACGCCTTCGAGCGTCGGCAGCTCGAACATCGTGTCGAGCAGGATCTTTTCCATGATCGAGCGCAGGCCACGGGCGCCGGTCTTGCGCACGATGGCGCGACGGGCGATCTCGCGCAGCGCGTCCTCGTGGAAGGTCAGTTCGACGTCCTCCATCTCGAACAGCCGCTGGTACTGCTTGATCAGAGCGTTCTTCGGCTCGGACAGGATCTGGATCAGCGCGTCCTCATCGAGGTCTTCGAGCGTTGCCAGAACCGGCAGACGGCCGATGAATTCCGGGATCAGGCCGAACTTAACCAGATCTTCCGGCTCGAGTTCGCGCAGAACTTCGCCGACGCGGCGATCTTCCGGCGAGCGAACCGTCGCGCCGAAACCGATCGACGTCTTCTCGCCACGGGCGGAGATGATCTTATCGAGGCCGGCGAAGGCGCCGCCGCAGATGAACAGGATATTGGTGGTATCCACCTGCAGGAATTCCTGCTGAGGATGCTTGCGGCCACCCTGAGGCGGCACCGAAGCAACAGTGCCTTCCATGATCTTCAAGAGCGCCTGCTGCACGCCCTCACCGGAAACGTCACGGGTGATCGACGGGTTGTCGGATTTGCGCGAGATCTTGTCGACTTCGTCAATGTAGACGATGCCGCGCTGGGCGCGCTCGACATTGTAGTCGGCAGCCTGCAGCAGCTTCAGGATGATGTTTTCGACGTCTTCACCGACATAGCCGGCTTCCGTCAGCGTCGTCGCATCGGCCATCGTGAAGGGCACGTCGATGATGCGTGCAAGCGTCTGTGCGAGATAGGTCTTGCCGCAACCGGTCGGGCCGACGAGCATGATGTTCGACTTCGCCAGCTCCACATCGCTGCCCTTGGCCGCATGGGCCAGACGCTTGTAGTGGTTGTGCACGGCGACCGAAAGAATGCGCTTCGCCTGCTGCTGGCCGATGACGTACTCGTCGAGGACCTTGATGATTTCCTGGGGGGTCGGAACGCCATCGCGGGACTTGACCATCGAGGTCTTGTTCTCTTCGCGAATGATGTCCATGCAGAGCTCGACGCATTCATCGCAGATGAAGACCGTCGGTCCGGCAATCAGTTTGCGGACTTCGTGCTGGCTCTTGCCGCAAAACGAACAATAAAGCGTATTCTTCGAGTCACCGCCGTTGCTACCGCTGACCTTGCTCATTTCCATTTCCTTCCAGCACGCCGGACATCTTCGGAAAAGATATCACGGACCACTCAATTCGCCCCGCGCAAAGACCTGCGCCGCATTAAGAGGGCTTCCGGGAGTACTCACCGTATCAGGGCATTTTGCCCAAGATTCGGCCGCAACGACTCTCCCACCTAACTCTGAACCCTATGTCTTCACAGCTCAATAGAACATTAAGGGGTCATCTTAGCGGCTTTACCCCCTCGATAAAGCCCTTTCACCATTACAATTGTGTCACAATTGCATCTATCGTGACACAAAAGCGCGTTATCACGCCTGCTCTGCAGCCTCGATCGCTTCGCGCGACGTGATGACCTTGTCGATCAGACCCCAGTCGAGCGCTTCGTCGGAACTCATGAAATGGTCGCGATCGAGCGTCTGTTCAACCTCTTCGTAGGTCCGGCCGCAATGCTTGACGTAAACCTCGTTCAGGCGCCGCTTCATCTTGAGGATGTCCTTGGCGTGACGCTCGATATCAGAGGCCTGGCCCTGGAAGCCACCGGACGGCTGATGCACCATGATGCGCGAGTTCGGGGTGGCGAAACGCATGTCCTTGTGGCCGGCAGCCAGCAGGAGCGAACCCATCGAGGCGGCCTGACCGATGCACAGCGTCGAAACCGCCGGCTTGATAAACTGCATGGTGTCGTAGATCGCCATACCGGCGGTAACGACGCCACCCGGCGAATTGATGTAGAGAGCGATTTCCTTCTTCGGGTTTTCTGCCTCGAGGAAAAGAAGCTGGGCGCAGACGAGCGTTGCCATCTGATCTTCGACCGGACCGGTCAGGAAGATGATGCGCTCTTTCAGAAGGCGCGAAAAGATATCGTAGGAACGTTCGCCGCGGTTGGTCTGCTCCACAACCATCGGCACCAGCGCCATGGCGGTATCAACTGGATTTCTCATATCGAACCTTCATCAATCGGGCCCGCAATGCCTTTGCGAACCGGGAATCACAGGATTAGCCTTCTGCCCCTACATAGAGTGTCAACACCCTTCACTTCAAGTCGCCAACCTCCGATAACCTTAATCGGCGGCGCCCTTCCAGCCTAAGAACAGCGGTCCTCCACACGTGATTGCTGATAGAACATTTTTTCGCCGCCGCCTTTGCCAACGCCCTGGCTTTTGCGCTTTCCGCACAGCATTCGCCACCGCTGGGTAAACGGACGGTAAACGGCGCGCGCGCCACGGCGGACCTCAAAGCTGCGATTCGATCGGCAGGATACGGATGATCCCGGCGATAACGCGCCTCAGCAGGCTGGCGTCGGGCTCGCGCCGCAGCCGCCGCTCGGTCCCGTTGGTTCGGTCACGCCAGACGAGCCGCGCACCTTCAAGGCTTAGCCGATAACTGACGGACGGGGCCGTCTCGTCCTCAAACATCGTGGCGAGTTCGCCGGCAAGTGCTGCATCCACAAACACAACGCCCATTTCGGTGTTCAGCGATGCCGACCGCGGGTCGAAATTCATCGAACCGACGAAGCCGTTCAGACCATCGACCACAAAGGCCTTGCTGTGCAGGCTCGCATTGCGCCGGCCAAACAGCGACATACGATGACTCTCGACCGTATCGCCCTGCTCTTTCAGTTCGAAAAGCTCGACACCGGCGCGAACGAGGTTTCGACGGTACTTCACATAGCCACCATGAACGGCCGCGACGTCGGTCGCAGCCAGTGAATTTGTCAGCACCGCGACGCGGATGCCCTTTTTCACAAGCGCCGTCAGTTCGCGCGTCCCGGCCGTGCCGGGAATGAAATAGGGCGAAATGATGCGCAGATCGTTCTTTGCCGCCTGGATCAGCGGGAAGAGTTCGCGCAGCAGCCAGTTCTGCCGCTTTTGCATCAGCGCCTTCTCGGGCGGGTCGGCCTCAAGGCGAACGTTGTCGATCCAGTACAGCCTTCTCGAGCCGCTATAGAACGTCTCTTCGGCCATCGCGTCAGTCACGCGCTCCAGATAGAAACGGGCGGCAGGCGTGCGCGCATGGGCATCGAGCGCCTCCCTCAGCGCCGGCAGATATTGCTTGCGGGGGGTGCGCAGTTTGGCGATCGGCAGCACGGACGTGCTGTTCCAATAGCGATCGAACATTGCCGTTGCCTGATCGACCACCGGCCCGATCATCCAGAGATCGAGGTCACGAAAGTTTGAAAGCTCGGCCGCGTCGAAATAGGCATCGCCGATATTGCGCCCGCCGGCGATGGCCAGGCGCGCATCGGAAACCCACAGCTTGTTGTGCATGCGGCGTGTGGCGCTGAAAGCGCGGATGGCCATCTCGAAACCCCGGCGGATACGATCGGTGCGGGCACGGCTTGGATTGAAGAGCCGGACCTCAATGTTCTCGTGGGCATCAAGCGCGATGCACATCCGGTCGTGGATGCCGGCGTTGATATCATCGAGCAGCAGGCGGACGTGGACGCCGCGGTCGGCAGCCGTCAGGATTTCACGCGTGAGCAAGAGACCGGTCAAGTCATCCTTCCAGTAGTAGTATTGCAGGTCGAGGCCGCGGCCGGCCCTGCGAGCCGCATGCGCCCTGACGACGAAAGCTTCGATGTTGTCAGAGACCAGCGATATGCCGTTCTTTCCGGAACGGGTGCGAAGCAGCGGGCCTATGGCCCGATCGAGTTCGGTATCGGCGTCAGCGACAGGGAGTGCAGCAGACGGGTCTCCATGGGGACGCCGACCGAAGCGGCCATAGACATAGAAAATCGCCGCACCGAACGCGCCGCCGATGGCGACAACGGCAACAATGACAAAGGACAACATCACCTGCCCGCCAGAAAGTGTCTCAGGCCGATCCGGCCCGGCTCACTTCAATCCGTTCGTTGTTATGGTCTTCCCGCTTGCCGACCTTCAGATCGATCGATGCCTTGACCGGCAAATGATCGGAAGCGATGCGGGCCAGAGGAGAATCGTGCACTGCGACCGATGTCACCAGGCTGTGCGGGTTGCCGAGAACGCGATCGAGCGGCAACAGCGGAAAGCGAGAGGGAAAGCTCGCGACGGTCGCATGCGAGGGGTCGAAGACGGGGCTAAGGAAGGACAGCGACGACCGTTTGCCCATGCGCCACTCGTTGAGGTCGCCGATCAAAAGCGTGGGTCGCCCGCCCGCATCGGAGGCCGCCTCGATGATCGCCTCGGCCTGTTGCGCGCGGGAATGACGAAGCAATCCGAGATGGGCGGCGATCACGCGCAGCGGCCCCATCCTGAGGTCAAGATCGACAACGAGCGCTCCGCGCGGCTCGACACCCGGAAGTTTCAGTTGCTGTACGTCGGAAACCGCACCTTCACGCAGAAGCAGCACATTGCCGTGCCAGCCATGCCCCTTGGTGGAGAAGCCCGAGATCGGAACGGATACGAGATGCGCTTCGCGCCGCAGATGTTCCAGATCGAGGAGCCCTGCCCGCTCACCGAACCGCTGGTCGGCTTCCTGAAGGGCGACGATATCGGCGCCGAGTTCGCCGATCACTTGGGCCGTGCGGCCCGGATCAAAGCGGCCATCGGTGCCGACACATTTGTGGATGTTGTAGGAAGCGATGACGATATCACCGCGGTTGACCGCCGCCTCACGGCTGACGACGGTGGGTCGCCGCTTGCGGATTGCCGCTACGATGCCCGCCGATAGACTGGTCTGGTTTTTTGCCATGCCGCTCCCTGCTTGCTGCCGCATCATGCGCAAATAGGTCGCCGGACGCCACTGAAAAAGGCTCCAGACCAAAACTTGTTCCGTTCGAAATGGCGGCAGTGGCGCTTTTTCGAACTGCTCCACAGTCATCGGCGCCGCTCAGACCTCAAGGCACAGGTAGACTGTTTCCCGCATTTTTGAGGGCTGGAGAATGACGGCCGGCCGCCGGGCCACCCGCCGTTGCGCAAACGCGACCTTCAATCCGCCGGACCGGCAAAGAGGATCAGATTGCCGTCGGGATCAAGGACGATGAAGTTCCGCGCACCCCAAGGCTCGGTCCGCAATGTTTGGTGAAAACGCACGCCGGCGGCCTGATAGTCGAGGAACAGGCGCTTGAGCTCATCCGATGTGGCGACGGTCAAGGAGGCGGAAAGCAGATGCTCCCGCTCTCTGATGTCGCCGACGAAGACAGGCTCGCAGACCAGGCGCAATGCGAGCAGCGCATTGTCGCGTTTCACCTGGCCATAGAAGGGTGGATCGCCGTAGACGAAGTCGACGGCAAAACCGAGTTTGTCGGTGACGAAGTCGCAAGACGCCTTGATATCGGCGACGAACAATTGTGCCGAAGTCGATTGCAGAACAGGGCGCGGTGCTGCTTGTTTTGCTTGCATGGTCATTGTCAGGGCTCCTGATTTGAGCGCCTGCCAGCCGTCAAAACCCATCTGGCGTGCGACCAGTTCCTGGGCGTCGGCGAGCTTGAAGTCTGCCTTCAATATTTCCCGATCATCCAGGTCGGGCCTGCTTCTTGAGGTTTTCGAGGTTCGGCATGGGCGCAACTAAGGTCTATCTACCGTAGGTGGGCGTTGCCCTTTCGACCTTGCACCGATGCGCCCTACGCAGCGTCAGAACATTGACTCGCGGTGAGCTATCTTGTCAACGCGCTGATACCGCAAGCCGATGACCCGTTGCGACAACCACTCAGTCGCGCTGTCGATCGGTCAGGGCTCTGCAACTTGTACTCTTGCGGGGCGAACCCGGTCGCCCTTAGAAATAGCTGTCGCACCCGCCTTGCAAAGAGCCAGATCATGCCGCCCAAGCCCGCCATCATCATCGACAGCGCCAAGCGAAGCGTTTCGATCGACGTGCACGACCCGGATTTCTACCGTGCGCCACTGTCGGCTTACGCGGAAATTCACGCCCATTGCCCGGCATTTTACTGGAGCGAGCGCGAACAATGGTATTTCGCGGGCTACGACCAGGTGAACGCGTTGCTACGCGACCGGCGTTTTGGCCGGCAGATCCTACACGTGGCGACACGCGAAGAACTCGGCATGCCGGCACCGAAGCCGCATCTGAAGGATTTCGACGCACTTGAGGAGCATTCGCTACTGGAGCTCGAACCGCCGACCCACACCAGGCTTCGCACCCTCGTCAACCGCGCCTTCGTCTCCCGGCAGATCGAACAGTTGCGGCCGGACATCGAACGGCTTTCGCATACGATCATCGACGGTTTCGAGCAGGACGGCGAAGTCGAGCTACTGAAGACCTATGCCGAAACGATCCCGGTCACGATCATCGCCAGGATGCTCGGCATTCCCGTCGACGCCGCGCCAAACCTGCTCGATTGGTCGCATCGCATGGTGAGAATGTACGTCTTCAATCGGAGCCACGAGACCGAGTTCGACGCCAACCAGGCCTCCGCCGACTTCGCCGACTACCTCAAGACCATCATCGCCGAGAAGCGCCGCAAGCCGGCCGACGATCTGCTGACACATATGATCACGTCGGAGAAAGATGGAGAGCGATTGTCCGAGGCAGAGCTGGTTTCGACGGCCGCCCTGCTTCTCAACGCCGGCCACGAGGCGACCGTCCATCAGATCGGCAACGCGGTCAGAACGATCCTGCAGTCGGACCACGCGCCGGGAGATCTGTTCGCAACGGAGGCGACGACCGATCTTGCGATCGAGGAGTGCCTCCGATTTGCCGCACCGCTGCATATCTTTCAACGCTATGCGCTGTCGGATATCGAACTCGACGAAGGGATTGCGCTTCGCAAGGGCGACAAGATCGGCCTGCTTCTTGGTGCCGCCAATGTCGATCCGCGGAAGTTCAGCGACCCTGACCGCTTCAAGCCTGCGCGCGACGAGGGCGTCAACGTCTCGTTCGGTGCGGGCCTGCACTTCTGCATCGGAGCGCCGCTCGCCCGGCTCGAACTCAAGCTGTCGCTGCCGATCCTGTTCCAGCGCTTGCCCGGGATGCGGCTGAAACACCCGCCGGAAGTGAAGGACAGTTTCCATTTCCATGGCCTGGAGCGGCTCGATCTCGTTTGGTGAAGGGACACCCCTGCCCGGTCTGCGCAAAGCAAACGGCTTCGACGCAACCGCCGAAGCCGTTTGATCCCAATTGCAGAGGCGAATGCGTTGGGGTTTAGACGGCGGCGGCCGTCTGTTCGACACCGTAGCGCGCCGCCGGCCTGTCATGCGAAAGATTGGGCGACAGCACCATGCGCGCCTTTGTGAAGGCGTGCCAGTCGGCAGCGTCGGGCAACGATGGAATGGTGACCAGTTCTCCCTGGTCGAAACCGGCAAGTGCCGCGTCGACGAGATCGGTGACGTCCATCACCATCGAAGGGTCGAGCCGGTCGATCGAGCCGCCGGCCCGGTCAAAGATCTCGGTGCGGGTCAGCCCGGGCAGCACCGCCTGAACCCTGACGCCCTTGTCTGCCGCTTCCACGTTGATCGATTGCGTCAGGTTAAGCACAAACGCCTTGGAGGCATTGTATGTGCCGTTGAACCGCTCGGGCACCAGCGCGACGACGGAGGCGATGTTGATGATCGCTCCCTTGCCGCGCATCGCGAATGTCTGGGCGGCGGCAATCGCCAACCGGTTCACGGCGACGACGTTCAGCTCGATCATGGCTTCGAGATAGTCCAGGTCATCAGTGAGCAGCGGTCCCTTCGGACCGATCCCCGCGTTGTTGACAAGGAGTTCGATTGCCTCGTCTTCGCGCAGGCGCTTCTCGACCAGCCTTACGTCATCCCGTAGCGTCAAGTCCGCCTTGAGCACGTCGACCGTCACACCGTATTGCGCCGACAGCTTGGCGGCAAGATCGGAGAGACGCTTTTTATCGCGTGCCACCAGAACCAGGTCATGGCCGCGTTGCGCCAAGCGGTCCGCATAGGTCGCGCCGATGCCCGACGACGCGCCCGTCACCAGCGCCTTACCCCTTTTCTCCACTGCACGCATTGTCGGTTTCCTTGTTCGGATTTCAATCTAGTGGTATATGCCACTAAATATACAGCAAACTGGACGCTGCGCAAGAGTGGCGCTACCAAAGTCGAAAATGGGCGCCGCAGCTCCCGACGGAGGAAACGATGGACGACACGCCGAAGGGAATCTGGGACTTCTGCACCAACAGTGCGCTGAAGCGCGCCTCGCGACAGTTAGGACAGCTCTATGAGGATGTGCTCGCACCAAGCGGATTGCGCGGCACGCAGTATTCGCTGCTGAGCCAGATCGCCCATAGCAAGAATGCGTCGCTGCGCACGCTCGCGGATCTGTTGGTGATGGACCTGTCGGCGCTTGGTCACACGCTGAAGCCACTCATCCGCGACGGCTATGTCGAGCTTGTGCCCGACGCGTCGGACCGGCGAGTGAAGCGCGTTCAGCTGACGCCCTTCGGCGCCAAGAAGCAGCGGGAGACGACGGATCTCTGGCGCAAGGCGCAGGCGCGCTTCGACAATGCTCTCGGTAAACAGGAGGCCGAAGCCTTGCGGCGGGCGCTGAACGGAATCTCGGAAGCCTCGTTTGCCGAAGCGTTCACCCGGGCATCGGACGGTACCGAGCCGGGCGCAAAGGGATAACGGGTCGATCAGAGGCGGATGACGTAATCCTTGCGGGTCGTCTCGATGACCTCCCACGTTCCCTTGAAACCGGGCTGGAGGATCATGCTGTCGCCGGCGCGCAGGTGCACCACTGCGCCGCCGTCGTCGGTGACGACCGAGTAGCCCGACAGGATATGGAAGTACTCCCATTCGTCATAGGCGATGCGCCACTTTCCGGGCGTGGATTCCCAGACGCCGGCATAAATCCCGCCATCGGCCTCCTCGACGTTCCAGGTGCGGAACCGAGGCGTGCCGGAAATCAGCCGATCGGCCGCAGGCCCGCCGACTTCGGGCTCGATCGCCGCCAAGTCGAATTTCTGCATCTTCACCATCACGCACCAACTCCATAAGGGGACGGAAGGTCCGTCCCCTCTTTTTCATATCAATATCAGATCTTTGCGAGCGACTGCTCGAGATCGGCGATGATGTCGGAAACGTCTTCGATACCGACAGACAGGCGCACGACATCGGGACCTGCCCCCGCCGCAACCAGCTGCTCCGGGGTCAGCTGACGATGGGTGGTCGAGGCCGGGTGAATGACGAGCGAACGGGTATCACCGATATTGGCAAGGTGAGAGAACATCTCGAGCCCCTCGACGAAGCGCTTTCCTGCCTCGTAGCCGTCCTTGAGACCGAAGGTGAAGACGGCGCCGGCACCCTTCGGTGCATAGCGCTTTTGCAGCGCATTGTTCGGATCGTCCTCAAGCCCGGCATAGTTGACCCAGGACACCTTGTCGTGGCCCTTCAGCCACTTGGCAACGGCGAGCGCATTGTCGCAATGGCGCTGCATGCGCAGCGGCAGCGTCTCGACGCCAGTCAGGATCATGAAGGCGTTGAACGGCGAAATCGCCGGCCCGAAGTCGCGAAGCCCGAGAACGCGAGCAGCAATCGCAAAGGCGAAATTGCCAAAGGCCTGATGCAGCACGACGCCTGCATATTCCGGGCGCGGCTCCGACAGCATTGGGTACTTGCCGGACTTCGACCAGTCGAAGGTGCCGCCATCGACGATGACGCCGCCCATCGAATTACCATGACCGCCGATGAACTTGGTGAGCGAATGCACGACGATATCCGCACCGTGCTCCAGCGGACGCAGCAGGTAGGGTGTCGCCATCGTGTTGTCGACGATCAGCGGCAGGCCATGCTTGTGTGCGACCTCGGCAATCGCGGCGATATCGACGAAGGTACCACCCGGATTGGCGAGACTTTCGATGAAGATCGCCTTGGTGCGCGCATCGATCTTCGCCTCAAAGCTCGAAGGATCGCCCGGATCCGCCCAACGAACCTGCCAATCGAAGGACTTGAAGGCATGGCCGAACTGATTGACCGAGCCACCGTAAAGACGGTTGGCGGCGACGAAATTGTCACCCGGGCTCATGATCGTGTGGAATACGAGAAGCTGGGCCGCATGCCCGGAAGCAACCGCCAGCGCCGCAGTGCCGCCTTCCAATGCGGCGAGGCGCTCTTCCAGCACCGCCTGCGTCGGGTTCATGATGCGGGTGTAGATATTGCCGAACTGCTGGAGGCCGAAGAGTGCTGCCGCATGGTCGGTGTCGTTGAAGACGAAGCTGGTCGTCTGGTAGATCGGCGTCGCCCGGGCGCCCGTCGTCGGATCTGGTTGCGCTCCGGCGTGGATTGCGAGCGTGCTGAAACCAGGATTGTCTTTCGTCATTCGTCCCTCCCATGACCGCGCCGCACCTCCCATGGAGGCGCCAAACGCACCCTATCCCTTTGATTCCAGGCATCGTGCGCGTCGAAGAACAGCTTCGATTTCGGCTTCATGCGCTGGAGCGGCGGCACTATCCCAGAGCCGCCACGCGTGGTCAAAGAAAGATTTTTTCAAAACTGACGGTTGCACGAAACATCGCTGTGGCCGATGCCGTGTCAGCCGATCAGACGCGGATACTCCATCGCCGGACAGCGATCCATGACGACCTTGATACCGGCGGCCTCCGCCTTGGCAGCAGCGGCGTCGTGCCTCACCGACAGTTGGCCCCAGATCGCCTTCGGCAAGGTCTCGAGCGCCAGGATCTCGTCGACGAGCGCCGGCAGTGCATGGGCCGCGCGAAAGACGTCGACCATGTCGATCGGCTCCTTGACGTCGGTGAGCCTGCCGACGACGGGCTGATCGAGGATCGTCTTGCCGACATGACCCGGATTGATGGGGATGACGCGATAGCCCTTGCGCAACAGGAAGGCCATGACCCGATGGCTCGGCCGCTCGGCGTTCGGCGATGCACCGACGAGGGCGATCGTCTTTGTCGAACGCAGGATGTCGGCGAGGTAATAATCCGGGTAGGCGTCGTGGTTCATGTTCTGATCCGAACTCATCTGTTATACGCGTGTATAGTTCGCACGGTGGCGGCGGGTGTCAATCGAGCGCCCGATGGCGGCGGCGGAACGGCTGTAGCGCCGCACAGGCATCCTCCCGCCAATTTCCGGTTGCTTTTCCCGTACAGTGGCGCGACAACGCTGGCAACGGCCTGCCCCATTCTCCACTGAGGTTTCACCTTGCCCCTTGATGTCATTGCGCTCGTCCTCTTCGGGGCGCTGTTGCACGCGACCTGGAATGCGCTGGTCAAGGCGGGCTCGGAGAAATCGCTCGATGCGGCAATGATCGCACTCGGCGCGGCAGTCGTGGCCATTCCTTTCCTGCCGTTCCTGCCATTGCCGCAGCCGGAAGCCTGGCCGTTCATCCTGGTTTCGGCGCTTTTCCAGTTTGCCTATTTCCAGCTGGTCGCTGCCTCCTACCGTGCCGGCGATATCGGGCTAGTCTATCCCCTGATGCGCGGCGTCGCGCCACTGATCGTCGCCTCCACCAGCAGCGTCATCATCGGCGAGCAGCTGACAACCGGCGCCATGGCGGGTGTGTTGACCATCAGCGTCGGCGTGCTGACGCTCGCCTTCGAATCGCGAAAAGGCGGCAAACACGCGATCATCCTGGCGCTACTCAATGCCTGCGTGATTGCATGCTATACCTTTGTCGACGGCATCGGCGCGCGGGTGTCGGGCAACGCGATCTCCTACACTTTGTGGATGGCGCTGCTTCCGCCGGTGTTGCTGTTTACCTGGGCCTTTGCCCGGCGGGGCATCAAGCCGGTCGCCCGCCACGTCTACAAGAACTGGTGGCGCGGCCTCATCGGCGGCGCCGGCTCCATTGGCGCCTACGGCCTGGCACTGTGGGCGATGACGAAGGCGCCGGTCGCGACCGTCGCAGCGCTGCGCGAGACCGCGATCCTGTTCGCTGTCGTTATCTCCGTGGTGTTTCTGAAGGAGCGCGTCAGCATCTGGCGCATCGCCGCCGCCTGCGTAATCGCGCTTGGCGCCCTGCTCCTGAAACTGGCCTGACCGCTATTCCCAATCCCAATTATTCCCTATCCCACTCCGGCATCCGCTTGCCGAGGAAGGCGCCGATGCCGTTCTCGGCGTCGCCTGCCAGCATATTTTCGACCATGACGCCGACCGCATAATCGTAAGCCTCGGGAAGGCTCATTTCCGCCTGGCGATAGAACGCTTCCTTGCCGATCTTCAGCGCCTGCGGCGATTTCGAAGCAATGACGGCTGCATATTTGTCGACGACCTGGCGAAGATATTGCTGGGGCACGATGCGATTGACCAGGCCGAAATCCTTGGCGGTCGATGCATCGATGGTCTCGCCTGTCAGAAGCATTTCCATCGCCTGCTTGCGATGTGCTGCCCGCGACAGCGCCACCATCGGCGTCGAGCAGAACAGGCCGATATTGACGCCCGGCGTGCAGAAGGTGGAGCTGTCGGTGCAGATCGCCAGATCACAGCTGGCAACAAGCTGGCAACCGGCTGCCGTCGCCAGGCCGTCGAACTCGGCGATGACCGCCTGGGGCAGCCGCGTGATCTTGATCATCAAATCTGCAGCAAGGCGGATCGTCGTTTCGAAGAAGGCCCTGCCCCCGTCGGCATCGGCCCGATGTGCCGTCATTTCCTTGAGGTCGTGGCCCGCGGAGAACAGCTTGCCGGATGCCGCCAGCACGACAACTCTGATGTCCTTGGAATGGGCAACGGCATCGAGCGCCGTATGCAACGCCTCCATCAGCTCGATCGAAAGCACATTGGCTGGCGGGTTGTTGAGCGTCAGCCGAAGCACCGGTCCCGAAAGCTCGCGCACCAGCAATGCACTCGGCTCTTCCTTCCGAAATGAAACAACGTCCGCCATGCTTTTCTCCTGCTGTCCTGTCTATCCCCGTAAATGGGCATCCGTGGTACGCCGCCTCCTGCAACCTTTCAAGTCAGTGGTAGCTGTCGCGACTTAGACCTTTTTCCGCCTTGCGCAAAAACGCATGTCGGCTTCACTAAGTGTCGATGTTAGCGCAAAGGAATACCTGCCGATGAAGATCCAGCCCATCATGACGGTCGAGGAGCTGAACCGGTTTCTCGACACGGACTTTCCTCAGGTCCACACGGACGGCAAAGTGTTCCATGTCACCGAGGCCGGCCCCGGATTTGCGACGATGCGACTCGATCCGAACGAGCGTCATATCCGGCCGGGCGGCACCGTATCGGGCCCGACACTTTTCGCGCTTGCGGACGTTTCGGCTTATATCGCGCTGATCGCCCATATCGGACCTGTGGCGCTTGCCGTCACCACCAATCTCAACATCAATTTCCTGCGCAAGCCGGAGCCGCGGCCGCTCGAATGCACCTGCCGCATCCTCAAGCTCGGTAAGCGATTGGCCGTTCTTGACGCCGCTATCGCAATGGTCAGCAGCGACGATCTCGTGGCGCATGCGACAGCGACCTATTCGATTCCGCCTCAGTAAATTGAGGTATCAATGCACCACATTGCTAAGTCGTTGTTTTCGCAATACTTTATTTCGACCTTGCAAAATTCACGTTGTTGACGCCGGTTTAGGGCTTGGGTATAAGCACCCTCAGATCGCGGTCCCTCTCGGGCCGCTTTCTTCTTTTGGCTGAGTTTCAGTCAAAACCAAGCAACAAGAAACGCCCAGCGGTTCGCCGTTCGGGTCCAGAGAAAGAGTTTTGTTATGGCAACCTTCGTTCAGAAGCCTGCAGAGGTGGAGAAGAAGTGGATCATCATCGATGCCGAAGGCCTCGTTGTCGGTCGCCTCGCTTCCATCATCGCGAACCGCCTGCGCGGCAAGCACAAAGCCACCTTCACGCCGCATGTTGACGATGGCGACAACGTCATCGTGATCAACGCCGAGAAGGCCGTGCTTACGGGCAAGAAGTACACCGACAAGAAGTACTACTGGCACACCGGCTACCCCGGCGGCATCAAGGAGCGCACCGCGCGCCAGATCATCGAAGGCCGCTTCCCGGAGCGCGTCATCGAGAAGGCCGTCGAGCGCATGGTTCCCCGCGGCCCGCTCGGCCGTCGCCAGATGAAGAACCTGCGCGTTTACGCAGGCACGAACCATCCGCATGAAGCACAGCAGCCGGCCGTCCTCGACGTCGCCAAGCTGAACAGCAAGAACACAAGGAGCGCCTAATGGCCGACCTTTCCGCTCTCAAGGAAATCGCCACGACTGCGGAACCGGCAGCTCCGGTTCACGTCAAGAAGGTCGATGCACAGGGCCGCTCCTACGCGACCGGCAAGCGTAAGAACGCTGTCGCCCGCGTATGGGTCAAGCCCGGCTCGGGCAAGATCACCGTCAACGGCAAGCCGTACCTCGACTACTTCGCTCGTCCGGTTCTGCAGATGATCCTGCAGCAGCCGATCGTCGCAGCTGCCCGTGATGGCCAGTTCGACATCGACGCGACGGTCGCCGGTGGCGGTCTCTCCGGCCAGGCCGGTGCCGTTCGTCACGGCATCTCCAAGGCGCTCACCTACTTCGAACCGGGCCTGCGTCCGGTCCTGAAGAAGGGCGGCTTCCTGACCCGCGACAGCCGTGTCGTCGAACGTAAGAAGTACGGTAAGGCCAAGGCCCGCCGTTCGTTCCAGTTCTCCAAGCGTTAATCGCTGGAAGACACTGCATTTTGGAAGGCCGGGTTCGCCCGGCCTTTTTTTGTTTCAGATCGGCAGCTCGGTCGTCGACTTCAACTCGCGCAGCACGAAGCTTGAAACCACCGTGCGCACATGCGGATTGCGCATGAGATAGCGCGTCATGAAGGCGTCATAGCTGTCGACGTCGTTCGCGCGGATCTTCAGCATGTAGTCGAAGGTTCCCGACAGCGCATAGCACTCCATAATCTCCGGCCGATCGCGGACAACCGCCGAGAAAGAGGCGATGGCCTCGTCATGATGATCCTCCAGCGTCACATGGGCGATGATGCAGAGTTTCAGATCCAGTTTCGACGGATCGAGCAGCGCCACCCGCTTGCGGATCACGCCGTCGGCCTCCAGTTCCTGCAGCCGGCGCCAGGCGGAGCTTTGCGACATGCCCGCGCTTTCCGCGAGCTCCGACAGCGACTGGCCGCTGTCGGCCTGAATCAGCCTCAGCAGCTTGCGCAATGGCTGGGAAGTTTCCTTCAAATCCGACGACATTTTGAAATTTCCTCCCGCATCAGCGGCTTCCGCCGGCAACTGTGAAACAAATACTCGCTCCATTCGCGATACAATTGCAACAACCGGATGTTTTGACGAATGAGGAGACGTCATGCCCAAGGAAAGCAGCTACACCGCGAAACTGCCGGAGCCCGATGGCAGCTACCACTACACGCCCGAGGAAGATGCGATCTGGGGCGAACTTTACCAGCGACAGATGGCACTGCTCGCCGACAAGGCCTGCGACGAATATCTGGAGGGCGCGCGCAAACTTGGCCTTGGCCCTGACCGCGTGCCGCAGTTGCAGGACGTCAACCGCCGCCTGCAGGAAACCACCGGCTTCGGTGTCGAAGGCGTACCGGCACTGATCCCGCCATCGCGGTTCTACGAACTTCTGTCTGAGGGCAAGTTTCCGCTCGCAACCTTCATCCGCAGGCGCGAACACATCGACTATATCGAAGAGCCTGATATTTTCCACGAGGTCTTCGGCCATTGCCCGCTCCTGACCAACCAGAGCTACGCCAACTTCGTCCGCCGCTTCGGCGAAAAGGCCGTCGCACTTGGCAAGGGTTATTCCTGGCATATGTTCCGGATCTTCTGGTTCACTGTCGAGTTCGGACTGATCAACACGCCGCAAGGTCGGCGCTGCTTCGGTGCCGGCATCGTGTCGTCGCCGAACGAGACCCGCACGGCGATGGAGCCGTCGGCGAGTGAATTTCGCCCCTTCGACCTGATGACGGTGCTGCGCACCCCCTATCGCATCGATATCGTCCAGCCGATCTACTACGTGATCGACAGCTTCGCGCAGCTCGAGTCCATCATCGAAGAGGACATCGGCGCGCGCATTACCGAGGCCAAGGCGCTGGGTGACTTCGCGCCGACCTTCGAAGCCAAGGCGTCCTGACAGCATTACAGCGCCGCGCGTCAAATATGACGCGCGAAGGACGCTGTAACACTTTGAACCTGCTACATATTTTTATCCTTAAATCGGAATCGATTTAAGGAACTATGCAGTAGAATTCGCCGGCAGGGACTTGCCTTGCCGGCGACGATTGTCCAACGTTCCGCCATACACGGGAGACGGGATATGGCGAACAGGACGATCGATCACGCGCTAACGGCGCGCTCACTCACATCGGCGGCATCGGACCCGACGCATGCCGGCATTCTCTCCTTCATGCGGCGCAAATACTCAAAGCAGCTGAAGGACGTCGATGCCGTCGTCTGGGGCATCCCGTTCGACGCCGCAACCTCCAATCGTCCCGGCGCCCGCTTCGGGCCGCAGGCCATCCGCCGCGCCTCGGCGATCTTCGACAACGATCCGCAATACCCGTTCGAACGTGACCTCTTTGCTGAAATGGCAACCATCGATTACGGTGACTGCCTGCTCGACTACGGCAACCACTCGAAAACGCCGGCGACGATCGAGCGCGAAGCGGCAAAGATCCTGAAGAGCGGCGCCTATCTGCAGACGCTTGGCGGCGACCACTTCATCACCTATCCGATCCTGAAAGCCCATGCGGCCATCCATGGCCCCCTCGCCCTCGTCCAGTTCGACGCGCACCAGGACACTTGGCCGGATGAACGCGGTCGTATTGATCATGGCTCGTTTGTCGGCCGTGCGGCGCGGGCGGGCCTGATCGATACCGACGCATCGATCCAGATCGGCATCCGCACCCATGCGCCCGAAGACTGCGGCATCCGCATTCTCTATGGCTACGACATCGAGGAAATGAGTGTTTCAGACATTGCCGACGCCATCATTCAGCAGGTCGGGGAACGCAAAGCCTATCTGACCTTCGACATCGATTGCCTCGACCCTGCCTATGCGCCCGGCACCGGCACTCCGGTCGCCGGCGGCCCATCCAGCGCCAAGATACTCTCGGTTCTACGCAAGCTCGGAGCCCTGACTGTCGTCGGAAGCGATGTCGTCGAAGTCGCGCCTGCCTATGACCACGCGGACATCACCGCCATCGCCGGCGCGACGGTCGCCATGTACATGCTCGGCCTGCACGCCGAAAAGCTGGCGGAGCGTTCGACGCTTCGCTGATTTCCTGCTCCGTCAATCGAGATTGAGCAGACCGGCGTCCTGACGCTGACGGAGATGCTGATCGACGAGCGCTCGATCAGGACACGCGTGATAGCGCCCCTCGCAAGCATCGCGTAGTCGTGCCAACGCCTCGAACGTCGGCGATGTCGGCAAGCCCGCAGCCTCGATCAGGCTTGCGGCAAGGAAACCGACGTCCAACGGTATGGCGAAAGGCCGCATATCGATATCGCGCCCGTAGCCGTGCACAGTGTAATAGGTCTTGTAGGCAATCGATCCCAGGTCGGAAAAGACATTGTTTCCCGGGGTACCGGCGGCAAGGTAGTCCTTGGTGGCAACCGCCTGGTGATCGCCGAAATCGAGCACGATCGTGCCATTGGGGCCTGGCATCCGTTCACGCTCGCGCCGAAAATCCTGCAGGTCCTGTTTGGACAATGCAACACGCCGCAGGTATTCGTCAACCTGGGCATCCGGAGCGAAAGCCTTGTCCGGCAAGGCGTCTTGCGGCACCAGCGTCATGTCGTAAGGGCCGTGCGGGAAAAGGGTCTGCATGGCAATGAACAGTGGTCGCCGATCCTTTTCGCGGTGCTCGCGCACAATTCGTTCTACGACATCGAAATAGAAACGATCGCGCACGAAGTGCGACTCCGGTTTCATTGCGTCGAAATCGACGATTTCCTGGAATCCGATCGAGGTCAGGAACGGCCCTTCATTGACGAAGCTCGCCTGCATCGGCATCACGGCGATGGTGCGATAGCCGCAGCGTGCCATGAGGCTCGGCAGGCTCGCCTTGACCCGGCCTTCCAGGATCTGCGTCACATAGGGGCTCTGCCAGCCGAAATCTGCTCCGGAGAGCCCCGTCATCACGGAGAAATTCGTGACCCATGTGCCGCCGCCGAACGTCTCGACCTGCATCGGATGCACCCGGCCGTCCTGTGATTGGAACGACGCACTCATCCATTCAGGGACCGTTACCTGCGGGAAATAGCTGGGGCTGGTCTGGCTCTCGCTGAGAACGAGAAACAGGTCGGGCTGGCTGGCCGCCACGCCGCAGCTGATGTCATCGCTGAGCTTCCCCTCCGCTTCGACATTTTCCAGTCGACCGGCAAGGACGATCCGCCCGAGCGGAAACTCAAGATCGCCGATCGACACGAAGAAGGACGAGGCGTCATAACCGGAGATGTAATGGACGTAGTCTGGCTCGCCGTTCTTCTGCGGATAAAGAGCGACAACACCGACTGCCGCTATGACAAACAGGCAAGCGCGCACGACAAAAGAGCGAGCCGACCGGCGGTCGCTCCTGAATGCCACGACCAGGAACACGAATGCTGCGGCCAGCGCAGCCAGTCCGGCAATCAACAAATTGAAGTAGGAGCCGACCAGAAAGGAAAGCGCAGATCGATCAAGGCCGGTAAAGGCGAAATCGAAAACGTGCAGGGAAAAACCCTTGAGGCGGAACTTGACCTCCGACATCGCCGCAATGAGCAATACCGTCAATCCCGCTGCCCAGAGCGAAAAAGTCGGCCGGCGCGACAAGAGGAACAGCAGTGCGGCGATCGCCAGCGTCACGGCGACGAGGAAGGGCACGAACCGCCACCGCGTATCGAAATAGTGTAAGGCCTGGAGCAGCGTCAGGAACGCCAGCGAGATAGGCAGCGGATGCCTGAGCACGCGCCCGGCCTGCTCGATCACGTATTTCACCCTCTGCTCCCATATGACAGTTTTATGACAGCGCCTCAGATGCAGAATTACCGACGACAAGGCAACCTCTGGGTTGTAAATCACAATTCATGGTTAAGCGTGGAATGCGCGGCGCGGCGTCGCCGGCCCGTTGCTTGCGCGGGCGCCCAGTTGCGGGCTCCGGCCGCTGCTTATATATGAACACCACCGCGCCACCGGGCGGGCGCTTCACGCGCGAACGGGGCGTTGAGAAACTGAATCAAATCTGTGTCAGATTGATTCCGGAATGACTCGTAACCTTCTGGACGAACGGGAAAATCATGAAACCGAAGATCTTCATCGATGGCGAACACGGCACCACCGGGCTGCAGATCCGCACCCGCATGGCCGGCCGCAGCGATCTCGAACTCCTGTCGATACCGGAAGCCGAGCGACGCAATGCCGCGATGCGCGAAGATCTTCTGAACAATGCCGACATCGCAATCCTCTGCCTGCCGGACGACGCATCGCGCGAGGCCGTCTCCATGGTTGCCGGCAACAACCGGGTACGCATCATCGACACGTCGACCGCGCATCGCATCACTCCCGACTGGGCCTACGGCTTTGCGGAGATGGACAAGACACAGCCCGCCAAGATCCGTGACGCCCGCCACGTCGCCAATCCCGGCTGCTACCCGACGGGTGCAATCGGCGTGATCCGGCCGCTGCGTCAGGCCGGCATCCTGCCCGATGGATACCCGGTCACGGTCAATGCCGTTTCCGGCTATACCGGCGGCGGCAAGCAGATGATCGCGCAGATGGAAGACGAGGCGAACCCGGATCACATCAGCGCGCCACATTTCCTCTATGGGCTGACGCTCAAGCACAAGCACGTGCCGGAGATGAAGATGCATGGCCTGCTCGACCGCGCACCGGTATTTGCGCCATCCGTCGGCAAATTCCCGCAGGGCATGATCGTTCAGGTTCCGCTCTATCTCGACGATCTCGCCTCCGGCGCGACGATCGAGAACATTCATGCGGCGCTCGTCGAGCACTATGCCGGCCAATCGATCGTCGACGTTGTCCCGCTGGCCGTCAGCGAAAAGCTCGGCCGCATCGACGCCACGGAACTTGCAGGAGCAGACACGATGAAGCTGTTCGTGTTCGGCACGCCTGGCGGAACTCACGTGAACCTCGTCGCTCTGCTCGACAATCTCGGCAAAGGGGCCTCGGGGGCCGCTGTCCAGAACATGGATTTGATGCTGTCCGCCTGATCGGTTACAGCAATTGCAAACGAAAAAACCCGGCGAGACGTTCGCCGGGTTTTTCTTTGCGATTGTGGGTTTTAGTTGCGCAACTCGATTGCAGTCGGCTTCGGATATTCGCCGATGAAGCCGCGCCAATGGGCGATGGCAAAGCCGAGCACCACCAGCGCACCGCCCTGATGCAGGACGCCCCAGCCGACCGGCACCTGCAGCAGGAGCGTCGTGATGCCGATGATCGCCTGGACGCAGACGAGCACGAACAGCAATACCGAGCGGCGCGCATGGGTCGATTCCGGCGCCGCCCGCACCGAGGCGATCACGTGCATCAACGCCAGCGCAAACAGCACGTAGGCGCCGATCCGGTGGATGAACTGCACGGTCTTCGGGTTCTCGAAGACATTGATCCACCAGGGGTGCTGCAGGAAAAGATCGGACGGGATCCACGCGCCATCCATCAGCGGCCAGGTATTGTAGCTGAAGCCCGCATCGAGCCCGGCAACCAGCGCGCCGAGATAGATCTGGAACAGGCTCATGATTGCGATGATGGCGGCCATCCGACGCGAACGATCCGTCGGCGCCGCATCATCGGAATGCGGACAAAGGCCGCGCTGGATCCACATGCAGGCGGCGAAGATCAAACAGGCGATGACGAGGTGGGTCGCCAGCCTGTATTGACTGACTTCGGTCCGCTCCACCAGACCGGACGAAACCATCCACCAGCCGATAAAACCCTGGAAGCCACCGAGCGCCAGAATGCCGAGCAGCGGCCAGCGCAGCCGGCGTTCGACCCGACCCGTCAGCCAGAAGAAGGCGAGCGGCACGGCGAAGATGATGCCGATGGTGCGCGCCAGCAGCCGGTGCGCCCATTCCCACCAGAAGATCGTCTTGAACTCGCCGACGGTCATGCCGTTGTTGAGCTGTTGGTATTGCGGAATGCGCTGGTAGAGCTGGAACTCCTCCTCCCACTCCTCGGCCGTCAGCGGCGGGATCACACCGTGGATAGGTTTCCACTCCGTGATCGAAAGGCCGGATTCGGTCAGGCGCGTCGCGCCGCCGACAAGCACCAGCGCAAAAAGCGTAAAGAGAACGACGACGAGCCAGCCGCGGATCTGCCGGCGGTTGCGATCGGTCCTGCCAATCTCGCTTCGGAGCATCTGTTCTGTCGCCAATTCGACGCCTGCCATGGCTTTCCCTCTGGTATCGCGGGGTTGGCGGCGAGCGGTTCATCGCCGCGCCTGCCGGAAAGCCGTTGATTTGCACCAGAGCGGCATGCAAAACAAGGCCGAACCCTTTGCGGCATGCCGTCGCGGCCGGATCTCGCGCCATTTGAAAGAATTGAAATGCCCGTACGTCTCAGAAAGCTGATCGGTACGATCCTGATCATCATCCTCGTCATCGTCTATGCGCTCGCCGCCGTCACCTTCGCGTCACTGCTGCTCGGCGCTGCGCCGTGGTGGGTGCATCTGATGTACTTCTTCTTTACCGGCCTGCTCTGGGTGCTGCCGGCGATGCTGATCATCAAGTGGATGGAAAAGCCGGCGAAAGACCGCTGAGCCAAGGGGGACCTCGATGAAGGTTGCGATCATTTCCGATATCCATGGCAACGACCTTGCACTCGAGGCGGTGCTTGCCGATATCGACGCGCTGGGGATCGCCGATATTGTCAATCTCGGCGACCATGTCAGCGGTCCGCTCAATGCGGCGCGCACCGCCGATATCCTGATGGCGCGCAACATCCCCTCGATCTCTGGCAATCATGACCGATACCTGCTGACGCTCGATCCCACCGGCATGGGGTTGTCCGACCGCGCGGCCCATGCGGAATTGCAGCCTCGGCATCTTGAATGGCTAGCGACCCTGCCGGCCACCCTCGTCTATCGCGATGCATTCTTTCTTTGCCATGGCACGCCTGCGAGCGACGAGGCGTACTGGCTCGAAGCATTGACGGCGGAGGGCGTGGTCCATCTGGCAGCGCGCAGCGCCATCGAAGTCCTCGCTACAGGCATCAAGCAACCAGTCATTCTCTGCGGACACACGCACACTCCCCGAGCGATCCGCCTTGCGGACGGCCGGCTCGTAGTCAACCCCGGCAGCGTTGGTTGCCCTGGATATGACGCCGACAGCCCGGTCGCCCACAAGGTTGAAGTCGGCTCGCCGGATGCGCGCTACGCCATCGTCGAAAGCGTTGGCAATGATTGGAGTGTCACGTTCCGCACAGTTCCCTACCAGCACGAGACGATGGCAAGGCTTGCCGCGCAGCGAAACCGCCTGCAATGGGCGCAAGCTCTTGCAACAGGTTTTCTCGGTGGGTAGCAATCCGGGCTTCATGCTTTGCTAACTGCATTCGCCGGTTGTTGCCCGGAGGTCGCAGTCATATTTCAGGAATTAAACGGATTGTAGCGGAGTTGCCGTTGAATGGCAGCCGCAACCAGCATCCGGACGGCCTTGCCGATGACGAACACAGATCTGACCATCGGCCGGCCGGGCCATCGAGACGCACACGCTGCGTCCCGGTCTGATGCCGCCATGAGCCGATTCGAGATCTCCATCCATGATACGATGGCGCCGCTGGAGCAGGAATGGCGGTCGCTGGAAGCGCTGTCTTTCAACTCCCTGCATCAAGGCTACGACTGGTGCGCGGCATGGGCGCAGGCTCATGACAGCGAGTTGCAGGTCGTTCGCGGCGCCCTTGATGGCGAATTGCTGTTCATCCTGCCTCTTGAATTCGTGCCCGGTCGCCTGTTCAACACGGCGCGGTTTGTCGGTGCGCCCCACAGCAATCTCAATACCGGACTTTTCGCGGCAGATGCGCTGACCCTTCCCCGAAACGACTTCGCTGACCGACTGGCGCGCGAACTCACTCATCGGCTGCGCCATAAAGTCGATCTCGTGGCGCTCGAAAAGACGCCGCTTGCCTGGCGCGGAACCGCAAGCCCGTTTGCGAACCTACCCGGCATCAAGAACCAGAATTCCTCGTTTCAGCTGCCGCTGTTTTCGAGCTTCGAACGCACGCTGGCACAGGTCAATGCCAAACGGCGGCGCAAGAAGATGCGGATCTCCGAGCGGCGGCTCGAGGCTCTCGGGGGGTACGACTACGTCATTGCGCAGGATCCCTGCGAAGCGCGGTCGTTGCTCGACGTCTTTTTTCGCCAGAAGGCCACTCGTTTTGCAGCTCTCGGACTTCCCGATGTCTTTCAGGGCGCCCCGACCAGAACGTTCTTTCACGCAGTCGCGGGCAGTTGCGGCGCAGCTGACGAACGACTGCTCGAACTCAATGCCATCCGCCTTAAAGGCGAACATGGCGGGCGGATTGTGGCCGTCGCCAGTCTGTCGCGAAAGGCCGATCATGTCATCTGTCAATTCGGCTCCATCGACGAGGAATTGGCAGGCGACGCCAGCCCGGGCGAGCTCTTGTTCTACAGAATGATCCAAAGGCTTTGCGGCGAGGGCGCGGCGCTCTTCGACTTCGGCGTCGGAGACCAGCCCTACAAACGCTCGTGGTGTACAGTCGAGACGCCGCTCAGGGACATCGTCCTGCCGCTGACGGTGCGCGGCCGGTTTGCAGCCGGCTACCACCGGGCATTGGTGCAGGCGAAAGTGGCGATCAAGGCCAACAGGGCCGCCTATTCATTCTTCCAGCGGGTGCGGAGCCGCAAGCGGAAGACCGATCGACAGACCGGCGAGATCGATAGCGAATAAGCAGCGCCGTTAGCGCGCCTCGGCTCAGGCCGCGTGGCGGTCGGGATAATCCGGGCCGGGTTCACCCCGCCCAGTCATCAACACGATGTCCCGGTAGCCGGCCTCGCCGAAGCCGGTCAGGACTTCAATGATTCTCTCTTCGCTAACCGCCGGCGCCGACAGGATGATTTCCGCGCCGTCGCGGCGGGCAATCTTGTCGACGGCTCCCTCGTCGGCCGGTCCGCATTCGACCAGCACCAGATCATAGGCATTGGTCAACGCATCGATGATCATCTGCAGGCGCTCGATGCCGCGCATTGCGAGCCGCGGATCGGCATCGCCTTGCGGAATGATGTGCGCGTCGGAGAACCGATCGGCATGAATGGTTTCGGTGAACGCCACCTCGCCGGCCAGCAAGTTGGTGATGCCAGGCAGTTGCGCCGAACGCGCCATCAGGCGGGTCGGGCAGGCCGAACCTGTGAGGTCGATCAACACGACCTTGCGATCTTCCTCCGCGATCAGACGCGCCAGCATCACCGTCGCCGTCGACCCCTCGTCGCCACCGGGCGAAACAGAGATTGCGATCCGCACTGCGTTTTCACGCAGGTGATCGGCAACCGCCTCGATCGAGAAATCCGGTTCGGCCGTCTCGCCGCTCGGGTCGTCGACAACATCGTCCGTCTCGTCCTCGGCCAGTGGCGCCAACGGTGGCAGATCGATGGCGTCGTTCAATGCAGGCGAGATGTTGAGCTTCTTCTCATCGAAACCATCAGCAGCAGCGACGGCGGCAATGGCCGGCCGCGAACGTGCCGGCGGCCGCTCGGCACCGACTGACACCGGCCGCAGTGCACGACCGCTGAACAACTCCCCGAGCATGATGATGATGCAGCTCAGAAGAAAGGTCGCAAGTGCCGCAACGATGGTGATCGGCATCACCTTCGGGAAGCTGGCGCCGGTGGGGACGACCGCGCTTGAAATGACACGCGCATCGGCGGGCGTTGCATTCTCGACCGTGCGCGACGTCGCTTCGCGATAGCGCGCCAGATAGGTCTCGAGCAGTTGCCGTTGGGCGGTCGCCTCGCGCTCGAGTGCACGCAGGCCCACCTCTTCCTCGCCGGCCTGGGCCGATTTGGCCTTGAGCGCGTTGAGCTGCTGCGTCAGCTGTTGCTCGCGCAACTCGCCGACCTTCGCCTCGTTTTCCAGACTGCTGAGGATCTTGCGGGTTTCTGAGCGGATCTGCGCCCTGATACCTTCGACCTGCGATTTCAGGGCCTTCAGCCGCGGATGGCCGTCCAGAAGCGTGGTCGAAAGGTCAGCCACCTGCCCTTGCAGGTTTGCTTCCGTCTCCTTGAGGCGCTGTATCATCGGCGAACCAACGACGTCGGCGATGGTATCAGCCTCGCGGCCGCTCGCCAGCGCCGCCCGCACACCTTCGGCGCGCGCCTCGGCATTAGCCCGCTCGCCACGCACGCGGGTCAGCTCGGTCGAGATATCCGTGAGTTGCCGGGTTGCGAAATTCGTGGTCTCGCCGGTTGGCAACAGATCGGACGACGAACGATAGGCCGCCACCTTGGCTTCGGCATCCCGCACCTTCTCGCGCAGATTGGCGATCTCCGGCTCAAGCCAACGGCTGGCTTCAGAATTGGTGTCGAGCTTCGCGCCGCTTTGCAGCGAAAGGAATACCTTTGCCATCTCGTTCGGGATCGCAGCCGCCAACTGTCGATCCTTCGAGGTAAAGGCGATCGCGATCACGCGCGACTTCTCGACCTGATAGACCTGCAGTTTCGATGTGAACTCCTTCAGCACCCGCTCTTCGGGCGGCATTTCCAGTGGGTTCTTCTTCAGGCCCAGCATGACCATCAGGTCGGAAACCGCCGAAGGTGCGGCCGAAGGATCAAACTCCTTCTGCTCGTGTAGCTTCATGTTGCGCGCGACCTGCTTGATCAGGTCGGCCGAACGCAGCACCTGAACCTGGCTCAGAATGCCGGATTCGTCGAAGACGCGGTCGGACCCTGTCTGCGCGTTCTGGTTGGAGCCGCTGAATTCAGGCTCCCGCGATTCGATGAGGACGCGCGTCTCGCTCTGATAGTCCGGTGCGATCATCTTCGCGGCGCCGAAAGCGAGCGCTGCAACACACGCAGTGGCGAGCAATACCTTGACGCGTCGATCCCACACGGCGCGGAACAGCCCGCCGAGATCGATATCCACATCCTGTTGTCCGCTGCCGTTTCCCGACATGCTTCTGGCTCCGAACCTTAAAATCTCGCTGGAAGGTAAATGAACATGGTAACGCAAGGGTTAATGGCTGCTCAACCTCTGGGCGATTTCGCCCCTCCTCTGCCGCAGGTCCCCCGTTGAAAATTCTACCGCGAGTTTACCAGCTATTAACCCTAACGGATCGATAACGGCGAGAGAGGTGGTCGTTTCCGGAGCCGAAGAGCAGCATGTCAACCGCAGGTATGAAGACGGGTCTCGCTATTACGGTGGCAGCACTGTCGATGTTGCTCGGCGGCTGCACAAGCTATCAGCCGGCACCCAAAGCGTTCAGCGAAGCAACGATCCAGCCCTATCGGCTGGACAGCGGCGACCGGCTGCGCATCAACGTATTCGAGCAGGCAGGCCTAAGTGGTACCTACACGGTCGATCAGGCAGGCTATGTTGCCTTTCCGCTGATCGGCACCGTCGCCTCGCGCGGCCACACGCTGCCCGAACTCGAAGGCATGATCGCCGCAAAGTTGAAACAGGGCTATCTGCGCGATCCGGATGTCACCATCGAAGTCGATCGCTATCGCTCGGTCTTCATCATGGGCGAAGTCGGCCAGGCAGGACAATATGCCTATGTGCCGGGAATGACGATACAGAACGCGATTGCGGTTGCCGGCGGCTTCTCGCCGCGGGCCAACCAGGCCAGCGCCGACGTCACGCGTAAAATCAACGGCCGGATCATCACCGGTCGCGTGCCGATTACCGATGCCGTACTGGCTGGCGATACGATTTACATTCGCGAACGGCTGTTCTGATCTCGATGCAGCCGCAGCGTCCCTTGCGCATCATTCACTGCTTCAGATCGCCCGTCGGTGGTATTTTCCGCCATGTGCGCGAGCTGGCGGAGGCGCACGCGGCGGCGGGTCATGAGGTCGGCATCCTCTGCGACAGTACCACTGGCGGATCCTATGAGGATTCGCTCTTCGACGGAATCCGGCCCTATCTGGCGCTGGGCCTCGTCCGCATGCCGATCCATCGCTCGATCGGCCCAAGGGATTTTGCCGCGCTCTGGCGCTGTTACAAGGAAATCAGAAGTTTGCAACCGGATGTGCTGCATGGGCACGGCGCCAAAGGTGGCGCCATAGCCCGCCTCATCGGTTCAGCCTTGCGGGTCAACAGGTATCGCGTAGCCCGCCTCTATTCCCCGCACGGTGGCAGTCTCCACTACAGCCCGAAGTCGTTTGTCGGGCGGATCGTCTTCCCGCTGGAGCGGCTTCAGGAACGCCTGACCGACGCGCTCGTCTTCGTCTGCGACTTCGAGCGCCAGACTTATTTTTCCAAGGTCGGCGAGCCGCGCGAGCACTACGAGCTGATCTACAACGGCATCGACGATCGCGAGTTCGAGGCCGTAGAGGCGCGGCCGGATGCGGTCGACTTCCTCTATATCGGCATGATGCGGGACCTGAAGGGTCCCGATCTTTTTGTGGATGCCTTTGCCCGCACGGAACGGCTTGTCGGGCGGCCGCTCTCGGCGTTGATGGTCGGCGACGGCCCACAGCAGCAAGAATACCGCGACCTCACGTTCGAGCAGGGCCTCGGGCGACGGATCACCATGCGCCCTGCCATGAACGCCCGCGAAGCCTTTGCGCTGGCACGAAACATCGTCATTCCATCCCGGGCAGAATCCATGCCCTATATCGTGCTCGAGGCGCTCGCGGCGCAAAAGCCGGTGATTGCCAGCCGCGTCGGCGGCATACCGGAAATCCTCGGCAAGCACAGCGCAGCTCTTGCCGAAGCGGCAGACGCGCAGTCACTTGCCACGATCATGGCTTCTGCAATCGTCGAGAAGGACTGGTCCGCGCGCGTGATGCCCGACCCGAAGACATTCAAGTCCCGCTTCGCGGCCTCGGTCATGACGGCGGAGGTGCTGCGGCTCTACCGGGATTTGTGCCGGGACCAATCGGCTCCGATAAGGCCTCAGGTTGCAACGTAAGCGTTTCTTAGTGGCTTTCTGCTATCCCGTGCGGACTTCAGTGCCGGAAGGAAGCCATGAACGAGTTTAAGCGGTCGGAAGCCTTCGACCCCGAAGCGCTTCGCAAGAAGATTTCGGAGATCCGTACCCGTGCGCCGGACGAAAAAGCCGGTGACGAACCGTCGACGGAACTCAACCCCCTCGCCCGACAGATTGCCGAACAATTCCGCGCAGACACCTATTCGCCCGCCATGATCATGGGCCTGATGCGTCTTTTCGAGTTCTGCGCACTGTTCGCCATCGGCTATGCCATCAATGCGCTTTATGTGCAGCCCGGCTTCGATCAGCTGCCGCTTTACCTGACGATCCTCGTTGGTGGCTCCGCACTAGCCGTTGCCGCGATGCAGATCGCCGACACCTACCAGGTCCCTGCTCTTCGCGCCTGGTTGCGCTTTACTCCGCGTATCCTCGCCTCTTGGGCGATCGCATTCGGCGGCATTGCCATCGCGCTTTTCTTTCTAAAGTCCGGTCATCAATATTCGCGTGTGTGGTTCGGCGGCTGGTTCGTCGCCGGTGCGCTCTTCCTCGTGGCAGAACGCGCATTCATTGCCTATTCCATCCGGCATTGGGCCCGCAACGGAACGATGGAGCGTCGTGCCGTCGTCGTCGGCGGCGGCCAGCCGGCCAAGGATCTGATCCGCACACTCGAACATCAGACCGACAACGACATCAGGATCTGTGGCATCTTCGACGATCGCGACGAACGTCGGTCTCCGAATGTCATCGCCGGCTACCCCAAGCTCGGAACGGTCGACGAGCTGGTGGAATTCGCGCGCCTGGCGCGCATCGACATGTTGATCATCTCGCTGCCGTTGACGGCGGAGAAACGCATCCTGCAGCTCCTGAAGAAGCTCTGGATACTGCCGGTCGACATCCGTCTTGCAGCGCACGCCAACAACCTGCGCTTCCGGCCGCGCAGTTATTCCCACGTCGGTGAAGTGCCGATGCTGGATATCTTCGACAAACCCATCGCAGACTGGGATTCCGTCGCCAAGCGTGGCTTCGACATCTTCTTCAGCATCGTCGCTCTGGTGTTGTTGTGGCCGGTGATGCTGGGGGCTGCGATCGCGGTCAAAGCCACCTCGCCCGGCCCCATCATCTTCAAGCAGAAGCGCCACGGTTTCAACAACGAGACCATCGAGGTCTACAAGTTCCGCTCGATGTACACGCATTTGAGCGACCCGAGCGCCCGCAACGCTGTGACGAAGGGCGACCCCCGCGTCACGCCGGTTGGGCGTTTCATCCGCAAGTCCTCGATCGACGAACTGCCGCAGATCTTCAACGTGCTCAAGGGCGAGCTCTCGCTCGTCGGCCCGCGCCCGCATGCCGTGCTAGCGCAGACGCAGAACCGCACCTATCCGACGTCGTCGAAGGCTATTTCGCCCGTCACCGCGTCAAGCCCGGGGTCACCGGCTGGGCGCAGATCAACGGCTGGCGCGGCGAGATCGACAGTGACGACAAGATCCGCCTGCGCACGGCCTTCGACCTCCACTACATCGAGAACTGGTCGCTGCTCTTCGACCTGAAGATCCTGTTCCTGACACCGTTCCGGCTGCTCAACACGGAAAATGCCTATTGAGCACCGTCGACACACCACCGCCGATCGTCTTTAGACCCCAGCTCGCCGCGCTTTCGCTCTTCGGCTCATGGCTGGTTGCGCTTGTGGTGTTTCTGTCGGGTTTCGTGATTGCCGAACCAGCGCCCTACGAGCTATTCCTGGTGGTCCTCATTGGGCTCTGGGCGCTCTTCGGCCTGAAAATCTCGCGCTATGTCGCGCCGCTTCTTACTCTGCTCACCCTGTTCATGATCGGCGGGATCCTGTCGCTGATGACGATGGTCGACCTGACCAAGGGGCCGATGTACATGGCGGTCTCCGGATTTCTGGCGCTGTCGGCGGTCTTTTACGCCGCCATCATCGAGGATCGCTATCAGCGGCTCCGGCTGATCTTCAACGCCTGGGTCACGGCTGCCGTCCTGACCGCCCTGCTTGGTATTCTCGGCTACTTCGGCGCAATCCCGGGCGCTGAAAACTTCACACTCTACGACCGGGCCAAAGGCGCCTTCCAGGACCCGAACGTGTTCGGCCCATTCCTGTCGGTTCCCGCACTCTATCTAATCCACGGGTTGTTGACGCAGCCGATCCACAAGGCCCCGCCCAAGATCGCCGCGCTTCTGGTGCTGGCGCTCGGCGTGTTCCTGTCGTTCTCGCGTGCTGCATGGGCGCTCAACCTTTTCTGCGTGGTTGCCTTCGTCTTCGTGATGCTGCTCAAGGAGCGCAACGGCCTCTTCCGCCTGCGCATCCTCGTCGTCGCCCTGGTCGGCGGTGTCTTTGTTGTCGGCGCCCTGCTGGCCGCGCTGCAATCGGAGCAGGTGGCAACGCTCTTTTCCAGCCGCTCGCAGCTCGTGCAGGACTATGACGGCGGCCACCTCGGCCGCTTCGACCGTCACCGCATCGGTTTCCTGATGTCGATGGAGAAACCGCTCGGCATCGGTCCGATGGTCTTCAGCACGATCTTTCCCGAGGACGAACATAACGTCTGGCTGAAGTCGCTGACATCCTACGGCTGGCTCGGTTTCGTCAGCTACGTCACGCTTATCATCTGGACGCTGTCGCTCGGTTTCCGCTTCCTGCTGCTCGAGCGCCCCTGGCAGGTTTATCTGATGATCGCCTGGGTCGCGCTGATCGGTCATGTGGGCGTCGGCAATGTCATCGATACCGATCACTGGCGTCATTTCTACATGCTTCTCGGCATCATCTGGGGATGTGCCGCCCTCGAATACCGCCATCGTCGAACAATGCGGGCCGGATGGCAGCAATGAACATGGAATATCCTTTGCCAAATCGCACCGCCGCCGCGCCGCTGCGCCTGCTCGAAGTCCTCGAGCCGAGCGGTGGCGGATCGGGCCGGCATTTCATCGATCTCTGCCGCGGCATGCATCTCCGCGGGCATCACGTCGAGGCGGTCTACTCACCGGTGCGAGCCGAGGAAAGTTTCGTGCGCGAGCTGAAGGCTATTGGCCTTCCCGCTGTTCACGCCGTCGACATGAAGCGTGCCCCAGGGCCCACCGACATCCCAGCCTTCCTGACGCTGCGTCGTATTATGCGCGATCATGGCCCTTTCGATATCGTTCACGGCCACAGCTCCAAGGCCGGAGCGTTGACGCGCCTGCGCTTGCCCGGTCGCCATTTGCCGCGCATCTACACGCCGCACGCTTTCCGTACGCTGGATCCGACACTGGGACGCGGCGGCAGGCTGATCTATGGCGCGATCGAATGGGGTCTCGCCTGGTTCTATACCGACCATCTCATCTGTGTGTCCGACGACGAGCGCTCCCACGCCGTTTCGCTATACATGCCGGAGGAGCGGATGTCGGTGATCGTCAATGGCGTTGCTCCGCCCTCACGGGATATGGCAACGACCATAAGGGCTAGTTTCGGCATTGCGCCGAACGCATTTGTCTTCGGGTTCATCGGCCGGCTGACCGCGCAGAAGGCACCCGAACGGCTCGTTGCCGCCTTTAAGAACATCGCCGCGACGGTGAAAGACAGTCATCTCGTCATGGTTGGCGCCGGCGAGCTCGAAGGCACGGTTCGCACCGCCATTTCCGAGAGCGGCCTACAGAACCGGATGCATCTGACATCCGCATTCACAGGTCCGCAAGCGGCCCCTGCCTTCGATGTGCTGGTCATGCCGAGCCGCTACGAGGCGATGTCCTACGTCATGCTGGAGGGGGCGGCGGCCGGAAAGCCGATCATTGCCAGCGATATCGGCGGCGCACGAACCGTGATCGAGGATGGTCACAACGGCTTCATCGTGCAGAATACCGACGATATCTCGGAGCTTGCCAAGACTATGGCTGCGTCCGCTACGCCAGCCACCTTCAGGAAGCTCGCGGCGGCAGCCGACAGCGTCAAGGAGCGCTTCACGCTCGACGCGATGCTCGACCAAACCGAGATGCTCTATTGGAAGCTGGCGGAACGACGACGTATCAGGGTAACCGCCTGATTACATAACACGGTTTTGGGACGACGACCTGCATGACGACATGTAGGCATACCGCAAACATTGCGAAACCGTAGCTTTTCATCTAAGTCGAAATAATATCTGGAAGCTATACTGGGGCGGGAATGGCCGAAATCAACTATCCCTTCAGGGCTCAAGCCGACGCGACTTCGATCGCTGACAGGGGGGTACTGGAGCGTCTCTCCACTTGGTATGAAACGCTGAAGGTCGAACGGCGCGAACGGCGCAAAGCGACATCCGTTAGCCTGCGTTGCGTCAGTCATCACGGCCAAACGTCACTATATCCCGACGAACTTCCGCTTGTTTTCCTGACGCACAACGACGCAAAGCTGGTTCCCGCATTCCTTTCGCACTATCGGCAGCTAGGTGTAACGCGCTTCATTTGCGTGGACGACGTCTCCACGGACGGAACAAGAGAATTCCTCCTCAAACAGGACGATGTGGACCTGTGGGTTTCGCCTGTCCGCTACAAGGACGCACGCCGCGGCCGAGCATGGCGCGAGACACTTTTGGGCCTCTATGGCGGCCCAAGGTGGTACGTCAATGTCGATTCCGATGAATTCCTCGTCTATGACGGGTTCGAAACCAGGACACTCTGGTCTGTTATACACTGTCTTGAAAAGGCAGGCGCGCTGAGACTGCCGGCGCCCATGCTCGATATGTATCCCATCGACCTATCTAAAGCGGACGCCAATCTGCTGAGCTCGCGCGCGCCTTGGGAAATCGCGGACCACCTCGATAGCTCCGGGTACACGCTGTCTACAACCAAACGGGCGATTTCAATCAAGGGCGGAGCGCGCAAACGAGAATTCGACGCAGACCTCGAACTCATCAAGTACCCCCTGATATACTGGGACGATGACTGTCGCTTCGGCCCCAGCATACATCAACCGCTTCCATATCGGAGAAACTTCGCGAGCATGATGGGCGCCCTGCTCCACTTCAAGTTTTTCTCAGACTACGAGAAGGAAATAACGGAGGCTGCACGCGACGGGCAATATTTCGACAATGCGGCTGCGTATTCGAAGATGACGGATGTCATCGCGAAAAAAGGGACGCTGCAGCTACAGTCCGACGACTCATTGAAGTTTACCGGCTCGCAGCAGTTGCTCGACCTTGGCTTCATTACGCCAATTGCTCCAACTGAGCCCAGACGGTAACACGTGTAGCCATGCCTGAAAAATCCAAGATCGTCGTCGTCTTTCCGGTCCACAACGGCGCAAAAACGCTTGAGCGAAGTCTGCAGAGCATTGCGGACCAATCCCTGTCCGATTTCAGGGCACTTATCCTGGAAAATGGCTCGACCGACGACACCTTAGAGATCGCCAGAGCATTTTGCGCAAGGGATCCGCGATTTTCCGTTATTCAGAACGCCAATTTTCTGAGCGCGCTCGAGCAATTTGCCAAGGCGTTCAGAATAGGCGCATGCGAAGGCGAATACTTCTGCCTTCGCGCGTGCGACGACACGTCAACACCCGACTTCCTGCAGGAACTCGTCGCATCGCTGGATGCGGATCCAAGTAAAATGCTGGCCGTGGGCAACGTCGAGCGCGTCGACGGCACAAAAGTAAAACACGCCAAGCCGAACCAGGACATTTTCCGTTTCAAGGAACGCTACGTACGCGGCCGAGCCCCGCGGAATCTCATGTATCCGTCCGAGTGGATCTACGGCGTCTTCCGGTCTGCTGCAGCCGACGAGATCGTTCTCAAGCGGTGGCACGAAGGCGCGGTCTGGGCGCTCAGCTCCTATGTCGTCACGGAGTTCGTCGTTCGCGACCTCGTCGCCTACACCGACGGCCCTGTCTACGAATTCACCGAGGGATCCGGTTCGGACAAAAAATACATGGTGACATCCATCACAGCAAAAATTCGAGCTCGCTGGCAATACACGATCGGCTGCTACAAGCTCAAAGACAAGCTTCCTCCCGCATCCCTCTACAGCCGATTGATGCTATTCCGCATGTGCTGGAACGATGCCAGGCGTAAGACCAGGTATCGGATTTTCGGCCTCTGACGCTCAGACGGGTGAGTTGGCGGCGCCGTATAGCCGCCTAGTTGGCGACAACGGAAAATCAACAAACGAAGGAATTTATCAATCACCCCTTGGGGGCTTGGTGATTGAAATGGTCGGAGCGGCGGGATTCGAACCCACGACCCCTTGACCCCCAGTCAAGTGCGCTACCGGGCTGCGCTACGCTCCGGACCGAGGAAATCCCTATATTCTCAACGCTTAGAGCGCAAGCGGGAATTTCGGGCCCGGCAGGAAAAAGGAACAAACGGCGTGGATAAGTGGAAAATGGGACGAGCAGTCCCACAGGTCAAAACTTTGCGATTGTCGGTCTAGAATACACTCCATGTGAACGCGGCGGTCACTGCCGGCAACGGTTGTCGCCACACCGCCGCTTCGCCCCTCCCTTCACAGGGCTGGCAACCCAGCTAGGCCCGTCTTTCTGCAGCGCAAACGAGCGATTGGTCTCCCGCAGAATTAAGCCGTTGACTTCTGACCAGCATCAGAACATTTGTAGAACAAATTGGAGGCTTTGCCATGTCAGAGAAATTTATCATCATGCCCTTTAAACGCGTTCGCGGTGGGCTCGCGCCCGGCGAGATGCGTGCCGCCACGACCGCGGCTGGGGCAGAGAAGGTTGCGGCGGCTATGGCGCCGAGGCATGTCGGCGTCGCCGCCTATGCTGTCCAGGTGGACGAAGAAAGCGGCGACATGAGTAGCCCTCGCCTATTGGTCCAGTTCGGCGAGATTGCGGATCTGAACGCTGCCTGACATGCAGGACCGCTTTCCGCCTATCCGCGATCTTCCAGAACCATCAGGACCTCGCGCAAAATAGCTCAGGCCCTGGGGTCCCTTTGCGATCAGCTCTCGCTCTCAGGCGAACGCCGACGGGTGTACGTCGAATGAGTCACGGCTAAAGGCCCGCCGCAGCCCCCTTGAATCACCGTCAATTTAAGGAGTTGTGCAGTCCATCAAAGGACACCCAAAGAACACCCTTAGCGCGCACCTGCATCGGTGAAGTGATTCGACTATGCGACAGGATCGAGGCGTGCTTCATCAGCTCGGGACCGGCGTAGTTGCCGCAATCCTCCGGCGTGACCTGCACAGCCCCTCTACTTTCGCGGCCTGCGCCTCTGCCTCGCCGACGCGCAACCTTCGCTGCCGAATCAGCAGGCGCCAGTTACCGCGCCTGATCAAGCAAACGCTTGCATTCCAGGAGATCGTAAAGCGCCTCTTGAAGCAGCGCCCGATCTTCCTTGCCGACGGAGGAGGACTTGCCGAGAGAGATTTCCGGAACGTCGTCATTGCCGCCGCCGAAGGAGAAAAAGCGGCGGCTGGCTGGCGCCTTGGCGCGACCGACGATCTGATCCTCGTCGGACAAGCCGGCCTTCGGCGGTAGCGGCTCCTCGTTGCTCGAGGCGGCCAGGGCCTCAACCGTCGCCAGATCGCCGCTGGCGATCGCCGCCACGAATTTGTTGCCGTTGGCCTTCAGCAGCTTCTGCACGCCTTTGATCGTGTAGCCATGATCATAGAGCAGGTGACGGATGCCCTTCAGCAGGTCGACATCTTCAGGGCGATAATAACGCCGGCCGCCACCACGCTTCATCGGCTTGATCTGCTGGAAGCGTGTTTCCCAGAAGCGCAGGACGTGCTGCGGCAGATCGAGATCGTCGGCGACCTCGCTGATGGTGCGAAAAGCGTCGGGGCTTTTTTCCATTTCGTTCCCATTCCATGTCATGCGACTCAGGGCAAGCCTAAGCGCAATGAACCGATGTCGTGCGATGATCGCACGAATCGGCTCCATTTCAACGGCTTATGGATGGGTTTTCAACCACATTGTGGTTGCCGACCTCCGCTTACGATACGGGAGAGGCCGGCTTCAGCTTGGCCTTGCGGCTCAGATGCGATTTCAACACCCGCTGCTTCAGGACGTTAGACGCCTTGAAGGTCATCACCCGCCGCGGCGAAATCGGCACTTCCTCACCGGTCTTCGGGTTGCGGCCGATGCGCTCGTTCTTATCGCGAACTTGAAAGGTCGCGAAGGAGGATAGTTTCACACTCTCGCCACGCACGATTGCGTTGCATATTTCGTCAATGACGGTTTCCACCAACTCGGCAGACTCTGTACGAGACAGACCCACCTTGCGAAAAACCGACTCAGCCAAGTCTGCTCGTGTTACTGTTTTTCCGCTCATCTTCCCCCACCGATGTCTGGCACGCCGATCAGCGACCGAAGACTATTGCCCTTGCCTTTTGCGGTCAAGCGCCTGCGTTGCCTCAGCATTTTTTACCAGCGTATCAGAACGGAGCCCCATGTGAAGCCACCCCCCATGGCTTCAAGCAGAACGAGATCGCCCTTCTTGATCCGGCCGTCCGCCGCCGCGGTGTTCAGAGCCAGCGGAATGGACGCGGCAGAGGTGTTGCCATGGAGATCGACTGTTACCACAACCTTATCGAGCGGGATGCCGAGCTTCTTGGCCGAACCATCGATGATACGGCGGTTGGCCTGGTGCGGCACGAGCCAATCGATGTCTTCCGCCGTCGTTCCCGTGGCCTCGAAGGCGGCCTCGATCACGTCGGTGATCATGCCGACGGCATGCTTGAAGACTTCGCGGCCTTCCATCTTGAGATGGCCGACGGTACCCGTTGTCGATGGTCCGCCATCGACATAAAGCTTTTCGCGATGCGCACCATCGGAGCGCAACTTGGCAGTGAGCACGCCGCGATCGGCAATCGTGCCCTCGCCTTTCTGGGCTTCCAGGATGATCGCGCCAGCGCCATCGCCGAAGAGCACGCAGGTCGTGCGATCGGACCAATCGAGAATGCGTGAGAACGTCTCGGCACCGATCACCAGAACACGCCTTGCCAGCCCACCACGGATATAGGCGTCCGCCGTCGTTACCGCGTAGATGAAGCCCGAACAGACCGCCTGCAGATCGAAGGCCGCGCCATGGTGCATGCCGAGCCGGTTCTGAATGTTGACCGCAGTTGCCGGAAAGGTGTTGTCTGGCGTTGACGTCGCCAGAATGATCAGGTCGAGATCAGCCGCCGTCAGCCCGGCATTGTCCAGTGCTGCGCGTGCAGCGGCCTCGCCAAGCGACGCCGTGGTTTCGCCTTCGCCGGCGATGTAGCGCTGGCGGATGCCGGTGCGCTGCACGATCCACTCGTCTGACGTATCGACCTTGGATTCCAGCTCCTGATTGGTGACAATGCGCTTCGGCAACGCTGCACCGAAGCCGCGAACGACGGAACGGATCATTTATTCAAACCTCATCATTCATGCCGGCGGGAAGCGCGCTCGGCGGCTCGGCGCCATGGTACTTCGCCAGATCGATCTCGATCTTCGCCTTCAGGCCATTTTTCACCATGTCATAGCCGACGTCGATAGCGGCCGCAAAGCCCTCGCCATCGGCGCCACCATGGCTCTTGATCACGACACCATTGAGGCCGAGAAAGACGCCGCCATTAACCTTGCGCGGGTCCATTTTTTCGCGCAGGCGGTCGAAGGCACCTTTGGCCAGGATGTAGCCGATCTTGGCCATCAGCGTGCGCGACATGGCCGCGCGGAGATATTCGGCGATCTGTCGCGCCGTTCCTTCGGCGGCCTTGAGCGCGATATTGCCGGAGAAGCCCTCGGTGACAACTACGTCGACGGTGCCGCGTCCGATATCGTCGCCTTCGACGAAACCGTAATAATCGAAGCCTTCGATATTGGCGTCACGGATGAGGCGCCCGGCTTCCTTGACTTCTTCCTGGCCCTTGATTTCTTCGACGCCGACATTGAGCAGGCCGACGGTCGGGCGTTCTATCTCGAACAACGCTCGTGCCATGGCGCCGCCCATCAGCGCGAAATCCATGAGCTGCTGCGCATCGGCACCGATGGTGGCGCCGACGTCGAGCACGATGCTCTCGCCCTTGAGCGTCGGCCAGATCGCGGCGATCGCCGGGCGCTGGATGCCCCGCATCGTGCGCAGGCAGAAGACCGACATGGCCATCAGCGCGCCGGTATTGCCGGCCGAGACGACGACGTCGGCCTCACCGGCGTTGATCGCATCGATCGCCCGCCACATGCTCGACTTGCCGCGGCCGCGCCTCAGCGCCTGGCTCGGCTTCTCATCCATGGCGACTGCGATCTCGCAATCGTGGAAGGTGCTATTGGCCTTGAGCTTGGGGTGTTTGGCCAAGATATCAGCGCATTGCGCTTCTATGCCGAACAGGACAAACCTTATGTCCGGATGACGTTCAAGCGCCCGTGCGGCGCCCGGGATGACGACTTCAGGACCATAGTCGCCGCCCATCACGTCAAGAGAAATTCTGACCACGCGTGTCTTATCCTTTTTTCCTGCCACACAACACGTGCTGCCGTGGCGCACGCTTTCGAACGCAACGACGATACATATTGCTTCTGACGCTTGAGCCAGGCACGCGGCAGGTCGCTGCGGCGGCTCATTTGGCCGGAGTCGGGCCAAAATACTGCTTTTCGCCCGCGTGACAACCGAATTGTAGGGGAGGCTTTGGCGGCCTCAGTCCTTTTTCCAGTCCTTCAGCGCTGCAAACGGGTTCGGCTTCTCGTCGTCGGCCGCCGTGCTTTCGATGCGCGCACCGAAAGTCACGCCCGGTTTGCGCGGATAAGGTTCGATCGCCAGCGCCACATGCTCGCTGACGACGACGCCGGCATCGATCGTGTCGCCGGTAAAGGTATCGGGGATATCGGGGCCGTCGGGGCTGAGGATCATCTCACCGCCATCATTGCTGGCCTGGCGGGCGAGCCTCGATCCTTCCGGTACGAGGATAGAATCGATGGATTCCTTGATATCGGCCTCGACTGGCTCGAGGGTCACGACGCAGGACTGCACGATCCGAGCGGTAACGTCACCCTTGATCTTGACACCGTCCTTCTTCCAGCGCGCGATCTGCAGATCCGCTGAAAGCGACAGGACTTCGCGCACATCCCAGAGTTCGGCAAGCGCTTGCCGTTCGCTCTCGTTTGCCGAGAGCCGCACGGTCACGGCATTGGCCGAGATATGCCCGACCTTCACCGCGTAGGAGAATGCCGGTCGGCTATCGTCTTTCATGATCAGATCCTTCCTCGCGCGGGCGCCGTTGCCGGCACGCTCTTCGCGGATAGTGCCGCACGCCAGGTTCAAGGGCGCACGGGCATCGATGGCGTCTCTTACTCTCCGGCGGTGGGGATGCGCAACTGGCCGGTTTCGACGCGCTCTTCCGGTTCAGTCGCGAGCCGCTCCTCGACAGAGAGGAGATAGGCAGCCAGGCCATCCATCCCCGGCTCACCCTGATCGCCCTTCGGATAGAAGTTACGCTTCAGCGCCGCAGCAAGCGAGGACGCATCTCGACCTTCGAGTGCCGCCGCATAGGATTCGAGCCGGCCATAGAACATTCCGGCCAGCTTCTTCATCTTCTTCGGCACGCCGGCATCACCGACGCCAAGCTCGCGGATCGAATGGTCGACATCCTCGAAGAAGGCGTCGACGATCTCCTGAGCGATCTCCTGGCCGGCGCGCGCGACCCGCGCGTGCGCCGGAAATAAAGGATCAGCACGGCCGACAGCATCTCGAAACGCCCCATCACCGTGTCGGGCACGTCGAGGTCCGTATAGAGGTGCGGCTGACGTGCCGCCGCGGTCAACAATGCATATTGCCGTTCGACAATCGCAATATTGCCGCTTTTTCTTTTGAACAGTCCAAAAATCATCACAAAGCCCAGCTTTGGCTTTCTCGAAATGCGCGCAAGCGCCCATGACGTTGTTGCATGATAGCCGAAGCTGGTTTACCGAAGCATGCACGAATTGCAATGGCGGATATGCCATCGTTACTCCAAAGGGAGCTGTCGTTGACGAAGCGGTTTTTCAGAACAAATTTGAAGGTCCTAGGCCGAGTTGCGGCCGTAGCGACTGTTAGCACCATTGCTCTCTCCGCCTGCCAGTCCGCTAATGTCGGTGAAGTTCTCCACCAGGGTTATGTGGTTGACCAGGAAACGCTAAATCTCGTTCCGGTCGGTTCCAGCCGTGAACAGGTCATGCTTTCGCTCGGCACACCGTCGACGACCGCGACCTTCGACAACGAGGTATTCTACTACATCTCGCAGACCCGCAAACGGCCTGTCGCGTTCATGAAGCCGCAGCTCGTCGACCAGTCGATTCTTGCCGTCTATTTCGACAAGGAAGGCACGGTCAGCCAGCTCGCGCACTACACGCTCAAGGACGGCAAGGTCTTCGACATGCTGACGCGTACGACGCCGACCGGCGGCAAGGAAACGAGCTTCCTCGGCCAGTTGCTGACCGGCCCCGGCGCCGGACAGGCTGCAGCGCGAAGCCTGTTCAAGGACTTCGGCAACTAAGTTCACCCGATCGCAAAGAAAAGGCCCGCGGAACGATGTTCCGCGGGCCTTTTGCGTTTTGGGGATAGGATCAGGCAAGGACTGCCAGAAGCAGCAACGCCACGATGTTGGTGATCTTGATTGCCGGGTTCACCGCGGGGCCTGCCGTATCCTTGTAGGGATCGCCGACAGTATCACCGGTCACCGACGCCTTGTGCGCTTCGGAGCCCTTGAGGTGCCGAGTGCCGTTCTTGTCGACGAAACCGTCCTCAAAGCTCTTCTTGGCGTTGTCCCAGGCGCCGCCGCCCGAGGTCATCGAGATCGCCACGAACAGGCCATTGACGATCACGCCAAGCAACGACGCGCCAAGTGCCGCGAAAGCGGATGCCTTCGAGCCGGACAGCAACAGCACGCCGAAATAGACGACGAGCGGCGCCAGAACCGGCAGCAGCGACGGAACGATCATTTCGCGGATCGCCGCCTTGGTGAGCAGGTCGACCGCGCGACCATAGTCCGGCTTTTCCGTGCCGGCCATGATACCCGGCTTTTCGCGGAACTGGCGGCGCACTTCCTCGACGATCGAACCTGCCGCACGCCCGACGGCCGTCATCGCGATGCCGCCGAAGAGATAGGGAATGAGGCCGCCGAAGATCAGTCCGGCAACGACATAGGGGTTCGAGAGATCGAAGGAGATCTGACCGACATCAGCGAAGTACGGATATTTGTCGCCATTGGCGGCAAAGTAGCTGAGGTCGTTGGCGTAGGCCGCAAACAGAACCAGCGCGCCGAGCCCGGCCGAGCCAATGGCATAGCCCTTGGTTACGGCCTTCGTCGTATTGCCGACGGCATCGAGCGCGTCGGTAGACTTGCGCACTTCCGGTGGCAGATGCGACATCTCCGCGATGCCGCCCGCATTGTCCGTCACCGGACCGAAGGCGTCGAGTGCAACGATCATACCGGCAATGCCAAGCATCGCGGTTACGGCAATCCCGGTGCCGAACAGGCCGGCCAGTTGGTAGGTCGAAATGATGCCCCCGACAATGACAATCGCCGGCAATGCCGTCGATTCCAGCGAGACTGCAAGGCCCTGGATGACGTTCGTGCCGTGACCGGTGACCGACGCCTGCGCGATGGAGTTCACCGGGCGCTTGTTGGTGCCAGTGTAGTATTCGGTGATGACCACGATTAATGCGGTGACCACGAGGCCGAGGATACCGCACAGGAACAGGTTCCAGCCGGTAATATCCTGGCCCGCGACGGTGCCGATCGAACCCCAGCCGATCGTCAGCGATGTGGCCGCACCCAGGCCGACGATCGACAGCGCACCCGTCACGATCAGGCCGCGGTAGAGAGCGCCCATGATCGAGTTGTTGCTGCCGAGCTTGACGAAGAAGGTGCCGATGATCGAGGTGATGATGCAGGTCGCGCAAATCGCCAGGGGGTAAGCCATCACGGTCGAGAGCACTGGCGTGCCGGCAAAGAAGATTGAAGCCAGCACCATGGTTGCGACCACCGAGACAGCGTAGGTTTCGAACAGGTCGGCCGCCATGCCCGCGCAGTCGCCGACATTATCGCCGACGTTGTCGGCAATCGTCGCAGGGTTGCGCGGATCATCTTCCGGGATTCCGGCTTCCACCTTACCGACGAGGTCGCCGCCGACATCAGCACCCTTGGTAAAGATGCCGCCGCCGAGACGGGCAAAGATCGAGATCAGCGATGCGCCGAAGCCGAGCGCCACCAGCGCGTCGATCACTTCACGCGAACCGGGCTCGTGACCCAGACCTGCTGTCAGGATGAGGTAATAGACCGATACGCCGAGCAGGGCGAGGCCTGCGACGAGAAGACCGGTGATCGCGCCGGATTTGAAGGCAATATCGAGGCCGGATGCGAGGCTGACCGAAGCCGCCTGCGCGGTGCGCACGTTTGCGCGAACGGAAATGTGCATGCCGATGAAACCGGCAGCGCCCGAAAGCACTGCCCCAACGAGAAAGCCGAACGCGGCTGCGGAAGAAAGTAGAACCCAGGCGCCGATGAAAACGACGACGCCGACGATGGCAATGGTTCTGTACTGACGTGTGAGATAGGCCTGCGCCCCCTCACGAATGTAGCCTGCGATTTCTTGCATGCGGGCGTTCCCCTGGTCGGCGGCAAGCACCGACCGTGTTGCCCAGATGGCATAAGCCACCGCGAGCAACCCGCATGCGATAACGCCCAACAAAATGGTCATTTCGCATTACCCTCCGTTTCAACCCGCGGACTCACTCCCGGCCGCAGGCCCCTCAAATCCGCGAATCACGCACCACCTCCTCAAGCAGCACCCCTCACGGCGCGGCCAGAGTGCGGTTGCAACGAAAGATCGTCAAGCCCCGGAAAACTAACTACCGGCGGACCTTTGCGAACGGAAGATTTTGGAGAAAAGCGGTGGCTCAGGCCGCAACGCTGGGACGAGTACGCATCAGCAAGAAGAGCAGAAGAAGGCAGACTGATGTCACCGGCCAGACGACGGCGTTCAGCATATCCCAGCCATAGACCGAGAGAACCTTGCCAGAGGCAAAGGACGAGAGCGCGACGGTGGTAAAGAGGATGATGTCGTGGAAGGCCTGCACCTTGTCGGCCTCTTGTGGGCGATAACTGCCGGCAACAATGGCGGTCGAGCCGATGAAACCGAAATTCCAGCCCAGACCGAGAAGCACCAGAGCGCCCCAGAAGTTCCAGAGTTCCAGACCCATGTGGGCGACGGCCGCGCAGGCCATGAGCAGCAGCAGCCCGCAGGCGACGATGCGCTCGGCGCCGAAGCGTGTGATCAGCCACCCCGTAAAGAAGCTGGGCGCAAACATTGCGAGCACGTGCCACTGGATGCCGAGCGTGGCAAGCTCGGTGGAAAAGCCGCAGCCGACGACCATGGCGACCGGTGCACCGGTCATCATGAATGTCATCAGCGCGTAGCTGGATATGCCGCAGACCATGCCGGTGATGAAGCGTTGGTTGCGAACGATCTCACTGAGCGAGCGGGCGGCCTGGCCATGATGCTCGCTAGCCACGGTCCCCTGCTCCGGCAGACGCAATGGCGCGAAGAAGAATGCGGCCAGCAGGCAGACCGGCAGCAAGGCGATGAAGGCCCCGACAAAGGCAACGGGCGCGAAGAGATCACCGGCGAAAATGACGATCTGTGGGCCGAGAATCGCGGAAACGATGCCGCCGCCCAGGATCCACGATATCGCCTTCGGTTTGTAGAAGGACGGCGCAGCATCGGCGGCCGCGAAGCGCAGCTTTTGTGTAAACCCGTTGGAGGAGCCGAGAATGGCAAGACCGAAGGCAAAGAGCCAGAAGCTCTCGCGGAACAGCGCAACCGCGGCGATTGCGGCGCCTACCGACGCAATCCCGGTGCCGACCATGAAGGCGAAGCGTCGGCCGATGAGGCGCGAGAGCGTTGCCACGAGAATGACACCGAGCGCCATGCCGACGTTGTAGGCAGTCAGAGGTGCTGTCGCCAGCGACTTGTCGTCTGCCAGCAATTGATAGCCGGCAACGCCGCCGACGGCAAAACAGATCGGGCCGACGACGCCAAGGATCGCCTGCGCCGCCGTTAGAAGGAAAACGTTGCGGCGCGCTTCGCGAAGGGCAGAGCCCATATCATCGACGGCAGCCGCAACCATGGCCGCGCTACTTCTTGGGTTCGCCGCGAACCTGCCGGGCAATTCGGTCAAGAACGGCGTTCACCAGCTTCGGCTCGTCGTCTCCGAAGAAAGCCTTGGCAATTTCGACATATTCGGTGACGATCACCGCAACAGGCACGTCCTTGCGCTCCAGCATCTCGAATGTCCCGGCGCGCAAGATGGCACGAACGGTGGAATCGAGCCGCGACAGCGCCCAGTCGTCCTGCAATGCCGAGCCGATCAGCGGGTCGAGCTTGCGCTGATCGCGCACGACGCCTGCAACGATCGAGCGGAACCAGGACGCATCAGCCTTCAGATAGGTATCGCCGTCCAGTTCCTGGCCGAGGCGGTGCATTTCGTATTCAGCGACGACTTCGAGCACGCCGGTGCCGCCGATATCCATCTGGTAGAGCGCCTGCACGGCCGCGAGACGCGCCGCGCCGCGTTGGTTAGCCTGTTTCAACGGCTGATCCGAGGGGGTGTTCGTCACTGTTCCGTGCCCAATTTGTTCTTCAGTTCAATCATCGTCAACGCAGCGCGCGCTGCAAAGCCGCCCTTGTCGCCTTCCGACCGGCGCGCCCGCGCCCAGGCCTGATCATCATTTTCGACCGTCAGGATGCCGTTGCCGATGGCAAGGCTTTCGCTGACGGCGAGGTCCATGATCGCACGCGAGGATTCGTTCGCGACGATATCGAAATGATAGGTCTCGCCGCGAATGACCATGCCGAGCGCGACGAAGCCGTCGTAGCCCGTGCCGCCGTCGTCCGCGCCATCGAGCGCCATGGCGATTGCCGGCGGGATTTCGAGTGCGCCGGGAACTGTCACGATATCATAGGTCGCGCCGGCTGCATCCAGCGCATGTTTGGCGCCATCGAGCAACGCGTCGGCCATATCGTCATAGAAGCGTGCTTCCACAATCAGGATGTGGGCAGCCTTGGTCTTCGCCATGGGTCACCTGTCTTGAGATTTCTGCGCCGGTGCGACCGGCTGAGGCGGCGGTCAAACCATGACCGGCGTCGAATGGCAAGCAAATTCCGCTCTCGGCGCCCTTTTGCCGCGTCGCACGCCGGTAGCGCCCTGCCCGCTCCAGATGGGGCGGTACGCTTGTGTCACGCTTGAGGGGGTAGCCAGGCGTTGCCGACAATGACAATAATCAAACCTTACACAACGCCTGGCCGGAGAGAAAGCCGGCCCGGACAATGGAAGTCGAGCGAAGGTTGTCCCTAATGCATGATGTCGATCCGTCGATATCTATTCGTCTGCCCAGTATGCCTCAGGCCGTCGTCTTCGACATGGACGGCCTGCTCTTCGATACCGAGGCACTCTATCGCGACGCGATGCTTACGACTGCGCAGGCGCTCGGGCAGATCATGCCGCTGTCGCTTTATCTCGCGACCATAGGGCTTTCCGGCGAAGCGACGCGACAATCACTCAGCAGACATTTCGGAGCAGACTTCGATCTCGACGGGTTTTGGCGGCAGGCGTCCGCCACCTTCCATACCCTGACAACGACCGAACTGCGGTTGAAGCCGGGTGTGGTCGAACTCATCGACCTATTGGAAGACCTCGGCATTCCCTTTGCGATCGCCACATCGTCAGAGCATCACGATGTCGAGCGAAACCTCGGCCTTCATGGATTGTTCGACCGCTTCCCTGTCGTCGTCGCTCACGGCGACTACCAACTGGGCAAGCCGCATCCCGAACCTTTCCTGACGGCTGCTCGGCGGCTCGATGTCCCGCCCGAGCTTTGCCTTGCGCTTGAGGACAGCCATAACGGCGTGCGCTCGGCATCATCGGCCGGCATGATGACGATCATGGTGCCGGATCTGCTGGCGGCAACGGAAGAGATCCGCAGCCTTTGCGTCAATGTCGCCGCCCACCTCGGCCAGGTTCACCACGCGCTCCTCAACCATTCGCGAGGCGCCCATGCCCCTGCCTGAAGACAGAATTGCCACGCGCCTTTCTTCACGTTTCGAATGCAAATTTTCCCGTAAGAACGAATGGCCGCCGCCGGACACCTGACCGATTGTCGGCAGACCAAAAATCAAGCGCGACACGGAGGAGCCACTAAGGTCGCCCCGTGCGACGCCGATAGCGCCAGGGAGGAATACATGGCGGACACCAACAAACCCATCATCAACCCGAGGGATCTTGCCCTCGACCATTGGTCGGAAGGCACGTTTTTCGAGTCACGCGACGCGTCTTTCGGCGGCCGGCTGGGGCTGAAAGACCTAGGCATCGGCTATGGCGAAGTGCCACCGGGCAAATCCGGTTGCCCGTTCCACAACCATCATGTGGAAGAGGAACTGTTCGTCATCCTCGAAGGCGAAGGCACCTATCGGTTCGGCGCCGAGCGCTACGCTGTCGGGCCTGGGGACATCCTGGGCGCACCTGCCGGCGGCCCCGAGACGGCACACCACCTGATCAACACCGGAACCGTGCCGCTCAAATATCTCTCCATCTCGACGATGGCCGCAACCGAGATCTGCGAATACCCGGATTCCGGAAAGTTTCACGCCAGGACGCGCACGGCCGGCGGCGAACGCCGGTTCCAGTTCACCGGCAGGCCTGAAAGTGCCGTCGACTACTGGGACGGCGAGCCCGGCATCTGATCCCCTTTCCAAACCAATAGCAGTGGATAAAACATGCACAGTGTTCCTATCATCGAGACCGAACGCCTGGTCCTGCGTCCCTATCGACGTGACGACTTCACGGCCTATGCCGCCCTGTTTGCCGACAGTGAGGTAACGCGTTTCGTCGGCGGCGTTCCCTACACGCGAGAGCAGTCCTGGACGCGGTTCCTGCGCCAGGTCGGCATGTGGCACTATTTCGGCTTCGGCTTCTTCGCCATCCAGGATCGAGCGACCGGCACCTTTCTCGGAGAAGCGGGTTTTCATGACGTTCATCGGCTGATCACGCCATCGCTCGAAGGAACCATGGAAACCGGATGGGCGCTTTCGCCCAAGGCACATGGCCAGGGGCTTGCAACCGAGGCTGTTACCGCCGCGCTCGAATGGGCCGACCGACAGTTTCCGAAGTTGCGGAAGACCTGCATCATCGATGTCGGCAACAATGCTTCGATCCGCGTCGCAGAAAAGCATGGCTTTAAGGAATTCTGGCGCACGTCCTATCACGGAACCCATGTGATCATGTTTGAACGGCAACGACCGCTTGCTGGTGCCACGGCCCATTTGGGGCAAATGCCTGCGAATTTGGCAACGTAAACAATCCTGAATTGCCAAACGCCTAGATCGCAAGTAAGGTTGCTGGGCCTCGGGTGGAGGCGAATTATAACCTTAGGCAACACCACCTGATCAGTCGACGTCCAACAAATTTCGCTGCGGGTAAGTCACCCGTAATACAGCCCGCTGGCGACTGCCATGCGCATCCCCAGCAGGCCCGCCAGAAACCCGCACTGGGTAATATGTTCGGGTATCAGGTTACCGGTTACTGCGCCGCAAACAACCAGGGAGCATGACCATGAATCGCATTGCCAAGCTATCAATCATTGCTGCTTTCTCTTCCCTCGCCTTCGCAGCTATCCCCCACGCTCAAGACGCCAAAATGGAATGGCCGGCTGAAATCGAGAAGACGGTGCAAGAGTTCAAGGGAGACAACTTCACCATCGTCGATGTCGGTACGCTGAGCGAACAAGATCAGACACGCATGTGGATCGAGCATGCGACGCCAGAACAGCGCGCCGCCTTGCAAGCGGCGGTCAACAGCAACGCTGGATTAGCCGCCGCGCTGAAGGCCAAGAACGTCGAAATGGGCAATATAGCGGGCGCTGTGCAGAGTGCCAACGGAAGCCTCACCCTATACGTGCGTTGAACCGCGCGCGGTCAACCTAAAAAGGTGCACCATCTCCACATTCGAGGTGGTGCACCTTGTCGGGTCTCGGCGGCTGCGATCGCCTATTCAGCCTTCGGCGCGGGAAACTCCGCAAGGCGGGCGGCGTAGCGCGCCATCGTATCGACTTCGAAATTGACGAAATCGCCAGCCTGGCGTTCGCCCCAGGTCGTCACCTCAAGCGAATGCCGGATCAGCAGCACGTCGAACTCGGCGCCATCGACCTTGTTGACTGTAAGCGACGTGCCGTCCAGTGCGACGGACCCCTTGGGCGCAACGAACTTGGCCAGATGCGCTGGTGCACGCAACCGGAACCGGACAGCATCACCTTCAGATTCGATCGAGAGAATCTCGGCCTTGTCGTCGATATGACCGGAAACGAGATGGCCGCCGAGTTCATCGCCGATCTTCAGTGACCGCTCGAGATTGATGCGTGTGCCCTTCTTCCAGCCGGCTATGGTCGTCAGCCGCAACGCCTCCTCCCATGCCTCGACCTCGAACCAGCGCTCGTTGCTGCCACCATCAGGCAAAGCCGTGACCGTCAGGCAAACGCCGGAATGGGCGATGGACGCCCCCATGTCGATGGTCTTCGGATCGTAATTGGTGGCGACGCGCAGCTTCACGCCTTCCTTCAGCGGCGTAACGGCGTCAACGGTACCGATATCAGTGACAATGCCTGTGAACATCAGTTCTCTCTTTCGTATTCTTCGAAAAGGTCGTCGCCGTATCGTGCGGAATTGACGAGCGTGAAGCCGGCAGGAACGGACTTCCGATCAAATGGGGACGCGATACCGTTTTCGCCAATCTGTTGCGGACCGGTATAGATCTGGATGCGATCGACGAGGCCACTCTCCAGGAAAGCACGAGCGGCAACGGCACCACCCTCGACGAGCAGCGAGGAAATGCCGCGAGAACCGAGCGCTGTCAGCAGATCGGCGACCGATCCGGTTTCCAGCACCTCGACACCGGCGGCCTCCAACGCCGCGCGGCGGCCAGCCCGGTCGCCAGCCGGCTCCAGTTCCGGTTGCCCCGACGGCTCGCCGGAGACGACAATCAGCGGGACATCGCGTGCTGAGCGCACGAGCTTCGATCCGGGAGAAAGGTCCAAGCGTCGATCGAGAACGATGCGGACGGGCGAGCGGTCTTCAAGTCCGGGAAGACGCACGGTCAATTCCGGATCGTCGGCGGTCGCCGTACCGATGCCCACCAGGATCGCGTCGCTTTGCGCCCTGAGGATCTGAACCTGCGCCCTGGAAATCGGACCGGTAATACGGACCTGTCCAGCCCCTTTGCGGCCGATCATGCCGTCGGCAGAAATGGCAAGCTTGAGAGTCACATGCGGACGTTTGCTGACCTGCCGCATGAGATAGGCTTCGAGCGCGCGATGCCCCTCCTCCGGCAGTAGGCCGATATCGACCGTGATTCCAGCATCGCGCAAACGCACGACGCCGCGGCCGGCAACGCGTTCATCGGGGTCGAGGATCGAGATGACGACACGGGCAACGCCGGCGGCGACAAGCGCATCGGCGCAGGGCGGCGTCTTGCCGTGATGCGAGCACGGTTCGAGGGTGACATAGGCGGTCGCGCGCCGCGCCCGTTCTCTGGCTTCGGCAAGCGCCTGGGCTTCCGCATGCGGACGACCGCTGCTGGCGGTTACCGCCCGTCCGACGACAATGCCATCCTTCACGATCAGGCAGGCGACCGATGGGTTTGTGGATGTCTGTCCGAGATGATGGCGTGCCAGCCGCAGCGCCGCCGCCATAAACCTCTCGTCCTCACGGGTGGGATTGGCCATGGCGATCCGGGCGCTTTCCTATTCGCCGGGGTCGCGCGCAATCTTGGCGCTGATCTCGGCGATGACCTTCTCGAAATCTTCGGCGTGGGAGAAATCCCGATAGACCGATGCGTAGCGGACGAAAGCGACATCGTCGAGGCTCTTCAGCGCTTCCAGCACCTGCAGGCCGATCTCTTCCGAAGGGATCTCGGTCTCGCCGGAGCTTTCGAGCCGTCGCACGATGCCGGAAACTGCCCGCTCGATGCGGTCGCGATCTACAGGGCGCTTTCTCAGTGCGATCTCGAAAGACCGCAGTAGTTTGTCCCGGTCGAAAGGCACCTTCCGACCGGTCTTCTTGATGATCATCAGCTCACGCAGCTGCACCCGTTCGAAGGTCGTGAAGCGACCACCGCAATCCGGGCAGATACGGCGACGACGAATGGCGTTGCCGTCCTCTGCCGGACGGCTGTCCTTCACCTGGCTGTCTTCGGAACCGCAATAGGGGCAGCGCATGATGAGCCGATCACATGTAGCCGTACATCGGGAAGCGTTCGGTGAGCTTCATCACCTTCTCGCGCACACCCGCTTCGACGGCAGCATTGCCTTCGTCGGAGTTGGCGACCTTGAGGCCGTCGAGCACTTCGACGATCAGTTCACCGATTTCCTTGAATTCGGCTTCCTTGAAGCCACGCGTCGTGCCGGCCGGAGTGCCGAGACGGACACCCGACGTGACGAACGGCTTTTCGGGATCGAACGGGATGCCGTTCTTGTTGCAGGTGACATAGGCGCGGCCAAGGGCTGCCTCGGCGCGCTTGCCGGTCGCGTTCTTCTTGCGCAGGTCAACCAACATCAGGTGGTTGTCGGTGCCGCCGGAAACGATGTCGAGGCCGTTCGCCTTGAGCGTCTCTGCAAGCGTGCGGGCGTTGTTGACGACCTGGGCCGCATAGTCCTTGAAGGACGGCTGCAGCGCTTCGCCGAAGGCAACGGCCTTGGCGGCGATGACGTGCATCAGCGGGCCACCCTGGAGACCCGGGAAGACCGCCGAGTTGATCTTCTTGGCGATATCCTCGTCATTGGTCAGGATCATGCCACCGCGCGGGCCGCGCAGCGACTTGTGTGTGGTCGTCGTTGCAACGTGGCAATGCGGAACCGGCGACGGATGCTGGTCACCGGCAACGAGGCCGGCAATGTGCGCCATGTCGACCATCAGATAGGCGCCGATTTCGTCGGCGATCTCGCGGAAACGCTTCCAGTCCCAGATGCGGGAATAGGCGGTGCCGCCGGCGATGATCAGCTTCGGCTTATGCTGGCGCGCTTTCTCGGCGACGGCGTCCATGTCAAGCAGGTGATCGCTCTCGCGAACGCCGTAGGAAACCACGTTGAACCACTTGCCGGACATGTTGACCGGCGAGCCGTGCGTCAGGTGACCGCCCGAATTGAGGTCGAGACCCATGAAGGTGTCGCCTGGCTGCAGGAGTGCCAGGAACACGGCCTGATTCATCTGCGAGCCGGAGTTCGGCTGCACGTTGACGAACTTGGCACCGAAGAGCTTCTTGGCACGCTCGATCGCCAATTCCTCGGCGATATCAACGAACTGGCAGCCGCCGTAATAGCGCTTGCCCGGATAGCCCTCGGCATATTTGTTGGTCATGATCGAGCCCTGGGCCTCGAGCACGGCGCGCGAAACGATGTTCTCGGAGGCGATCAGTTCGATCTCGTGGCGCTGGCGACCCAGCTCCTTTTCGATCGCACCGAAGATTTCCGGATCGCTGTCGGCGAGAGAGCGGGTGAAGAAGGCATCATTGTTCTGTGCAAGCATCGGGCGAGGCTCCTCTCAAAGGTGGCAGTTCTTTAGCTTCCTCGCACGGCGAGAGCAATATCCGCTGTGCGGTTTGCGTCATTTCCCCCATCTGCCGCGCCTAAACATCGCAGCCATGGACCAACGAAAAAGCCGCACTGCCAAGGCAAGCGCGGCTTTTTCAAATTATTGTCCCGACTTTGCTTATTGCGGCAGAGCGTCCTGCTCGACCGAGCCGGAGGACTGCTCGACGCCATAGGGCGTCTGCAGTGCAAGTTCTGTCGCGCCATCGCGCTGATAGATGTCGTCGCGGAACTGGACGACGCCATCTGTCGCCGACCAGGCGGTGATGTAGGTGAAAAAGACCGGAACTTCTTCGGCCAGCGTGATCGGAGTGTTGACGCCGGTCTTGATCGTGGCTTCCATCTGCTGGCGCGACCAGCCGGGTGTTTCCTTCAACAGCCAGCTCGAAAGGTCGCGAACGTTCTGGACGCGAACGCAGCCGGACGATTCGAAACGCATCAGCTTGTTGAACAGGCCCTGCTGCGGCGTATCGTGCATGTAGACCTGATGCTCGTTGTGGAAGTTGATCTTCGTCGACGACATCGCGTTGATCTTGCCCGGATCCTGACGGAACATCAGGTTCGGCGCCTTCTCGGCATTCCAGTCGACCGTTTCTGGCGACACTTCGCCACCGCTGCCATCGAACAGGCGGATGGCATTGCGCTTCAGGTAGGTCGGATCCTTGCGCATCAGCGGCATGATATCCTTCTGGATGATCGAGCGCGGCGCGGTCCAATAGGGGTTGAGAATGACCTCGTAGATCTTGGAATTGAGGATCGGCGACTGGCGGTCGATCTTGCCGACGATGGCGGTGTGGCGCAGCGCGACGCGGCCGTTCTCCACAGCTTCGATGTAGGCAGCCGGGATGTTGACCATCACGTAGCGGCGGCCGAGGTCACCGGACATCGACTGCAGGCGCACGAGATTGGTCTGCAACTGGCCGAGACGGGTGGTCGCCGGAACGTTGATGGCCTTCAGCGTGTATTCGCCAATGACGCCGTCCGCCGGGAGGCCGTGGCGGGCCTGGAAGCGCTTTACGGCGCCGTCGACGTAGGAATCGAACTGCGACGAAATGCCGGCCGAACGCGGCAGGTCGCCGGAAACCATCAGGCGCTGGCGCAGTTGCTGCACCGAAGGATCGGTAACGCCGATCTCGAGCTTGAGGCTGGTTGCCACCATCGGCCAACCGCGTGACGAAACGATGTTCTGATAGTCGAAGATCGCCTGCTGGACATGGCTGATCGTCTCCGGGCCGAAGACCGGCGTATTGGACACGACCGTGGTCGCCGTGCGCGATGCCTTGGCGTCGTACTGGTCGTCCCAGGAGCCGCGGCGTGGCGAATTGATGATCTCGTTCAGGGCGTCCTGTGCGCCCGCGGCTCCCGCGCAAGCGACGGCACCGAAGGTTGCGGCCGAGCGCAGAAATGCACGGCGCGAGAATGCATCAATTCCATTCTTTTTCGACATATTCCTACCATCCCAATGCGTTGGCACGCGCCCTATGCGCAGGCACGCATGTTGCCGGAGCCCTAACACGATCGTGGTTAACAAAGGTCAACCAACGAGCCACCCTGCCCTCGCATTTCACGATACCGCGAGCGAGGTCCCTCATCCGGCAGGCGTACGCGAAACGAAACCACATCGATGAAAACACGTGGGCGCACCTACCGCATGCTCTCGTCGCTGTCACACCAATATGGCCAATTCGTGTCTCGGGCGGCGGCCGAAGGCATGTGGCACGCCTCTTGCTTGGGCCCACTGCGGCCTTTCGGCAACATCGCCGGGACCGAAAAACGGCAAAGGCCGGACACGCAAGGATTGCGTCCGGCCATTGAACTGGAGGTAAGCGACGCCGATTACAGGCGGTACATGATCGAGTCGTTCCAGAAGCGATCGAGGCGCTGCAGCAGCTTGTTCATCTGGGTGAACTCATCTGAACCGATGCCGCCAACCTTCTGGATCGAGCCGATGTGACGCTCGTAGAGCTTGGCGACGGTTTCGGCGATTTCCTGACCGTCTTCCGTCAGGCTGATGCGGACCGAACGACGGTCGACCCGTGAGCGCTGGTGGTTGATGAGACCGAGGTCGACGAGCTTCTTGACGTTGTAGGAGACGTTCGAGCCGAGGTAGTAGCCGCGGGAGCGAAGCTCGCCGGCGGTCAGCTCGGAGTTGCCGATGTTGAACAGCAACAGAGCCTGGACGGCGTTGACATCGTCGCGACCCTGACGGTCGAACTCGTCCTTGATAACGTCGAGCAGACGGCGGTGCAGACGCTCGACGAGGTGGAGGGATTCCATGTAGAGACCGCGGATGGTTTCTTCCTGAGGGTCTCGGGGCGCAGCGACCTGCGGCTTCATCTTCGTGTTCATTTGACTGCCTCACTGTTTTGTTTGGCGGTGTCTGTTTGTCTTCCCGCCTTGAGTGAGACCCTATCGAATACGTCTAAAATTCTACTTAAACCGCAGCCTTAACATGAGCTTACCATTCGGCGAGTCTGTCTCAGGGTGAATCAACTCTTACCTGTCTCGCCTGCCGGTAGCGTTGATAGAACAGCGCGGCCCTGAAAAGGATGAAGGTAACGGCGACGGCCCCGTGCAGCGCAATCAGCAACGGACGGGCGCCGAAACTGACGGGATAGAACTCGTACATCGCGATTTCGATCGCTGCCGCTACCACCCAGACCACCGGTCCCCAGGAGACCAGCAGCCACAGCCCGAGGGCAGCCACGGGGTAGACCACGGCAAGCGCGGTAGCCGCTGCCCGCCACTCCGGCGTCAATAGATCGAAACGGCCGGCACCGCCATGGGAGAAGCCGATCAGCATGGCCCAATAGTTCAGCGCGAACCAGAAGCACGAGGCCGACACCAGCCGCAGGAACAGACCGAAAAGGATCTCGGTCAGCGATGGTTTCGGCACATGGGCAGAATCATGAAGCATGGGCGGCAAGATAGGGCGGGTCGACGCCATCCGCCAGCACGAAGGAAGCCCCTCCCCCCCTTTGTCGATTGGCGACGGGGAAGAAATGCCGCAGGCCGGTCGTGCGCGGCGCGGTTTCCAAGCGTGGCCCCCACATGATAAAGCGCATGCCACCTCACAGTTTCCAAGGAAAGGCGCGGCGCGATGAACGACAGGACGAATCTTGTGGACAGGATTACCGGACACCGCCGCATGCGCCGCAACCGCAAGGCCGATTGGACGCGCCGGCTGGTGCAGGAAAACCGCCTGACGGTCGACGACCTGATCTGGCCGATCTTCATCGTGCCGGGCAGCAACATCGTGCAGCCGATCGATGCCATGCCTGGCGTCAACCGCATGAGCATCGACACGGCGGTGGAAGCGGTGAAAGAAGCCGCCGATCTCGGCATCCCGGCAATCGCCACCTTTCCCAATATAGATCTGTCGCTGCGCGACGAGACCGGCTCCAACAGCCTTGCCGCCGACAATCTCATCAACCAGGCGACGCGCGCCTTCAAGAAGGCCGTGCCCGAGATCGGCGTCATAACCGACGTGGCGCTCGACCCGTTCACCAGCCACGGCCACGACGGCATCCTGCGCGATGGCGAAATCGTCAACGACGAGACGGTGGAGACGATCGCCAGGGCCGCTGTCGGCCAGGCCGACGCCGGCGCCGATATCATCGCGCCTTCCGACATGATGGACGGTCGCATCGGTGCGATCCGCCAGGCGCTCGACGCGGCGGGCCACCAGAATGTCGGCATCATGGCCTATGCGACGAAATTCGCTTCCGGCTTCTACGGTCCCTATCGCGAGGCGATCGGCACCGGCGGTCTGCTCAAGGGCGACAAGAAGACCTATTATATCGACCCGGCCAACGGCACCGAGGCGATCCGCGACGCCGCACTCGACGTCGAGGAAGGCGCCGACATGCTGATGGTCAAGCCCGGCCTGCCCTACCTCGACATCTGCTGGCGCATGAAGGAGGCCTTCGGCCTTCCGGTTTTCGCCTACCAGGTGTCGGGCGAATACTCTCAAGTCAAGGCGGCGGCCGCCAATGGCTGGATCGACGGCGAGAAGGTGATGCTCGAAACGCTGCTCGCCTTCAAGCGCGCCGGCTGCGACGGCATCCTCAGCTACTTCGCCATCGAGGTCGCAAGGATCCTGGCCAAGGGGCGGTAACGCCCTCACCTTTGCAAACTGCAGGCGGCGCGTGGCGGGCAATCCTTGTTTTGCACGCAATGCCAACCCATATCGAGCTTACAACTATGCGGGGCCTATAGAGATGACGATGCACAACGAAGAACTGCGGCTGCCGAGCAATGACTGGCGCGCCTATCAGGGTGTGCTGTCGCGGCGGGTGTTCGCCTTCATTCTCGACTATGTCATCATCGCGCTCTTGTGGATCCCGGCCGCCGTCGTTGTGTTCTTCCTCGGCATCCTGACGCTCGGCCTCGGCTTCCTGCTCTATCCCGTGCTTTTTGCGCTGGTAGCGATGCTCTATTTCGGCGTGACCGTGGGCGGCCGCGAGCAGGCATCGCCCGGCATGCGGATGATGGGACTGGCGATTGCGCGCACTGACGGACGACCAATGGACTTCCTGACGGCGATCGTGCATCTCGTCATCTTCTGGATCGCCAACGCGCTGTTGACGCCGCTGATTCTGCTGATCGGACTGTTTACAGATCGCAGCCGCCTGCTGCACGATCTGCTGATTGGCACCGTAACGGTCCGTCGCGACACCTACTGAACCCTGCCGAAGCAATCGACGACGAACAATCCGCGCGCAAGGGGCGACCGCCCCAAACGTGTGAGTTGACGTTTTCCATTCTTCCGCCATGCTACTGTCATGAACAACCGCGCGAAGAGTGACCGCCGCACTCGATGAACACACAGACCACACCGTCTCCGCAATTCTATCTCACTGCACCGGCAGCCTGCCCTTATCTGCCGAATGAGATGGAGCGAAAGGTGTTTACCCACATGGTGGGCGAGCGCGCACCGGAGCTCAACGACCTCCTGACCCAGGGCGGCTTCCGCCGCTCGCAGAACATCGCCTATCGGCCCGCCTGCGAAACCTGTCGCGCCTGCATTTCCGTTCGAATTCTCGCCAACGAATTTTCGCCGAGCCGGTCGATGCGCCGCGTGCTCGCGACCAACAGCGACGTGATCTCATCGGAATATCCGGCCGAGCCGTCGAGCGAACAGTACAACCTCTTCCGCCGCTATCTCGACCGACGACACCAGAAGGGTGGCATGTCCGACATGTCGGTTCTCGACTATGCGATGATGGTCGAAGACACCCATGTGCACACCAAGATCATCGAGTATCGCTTAAGGACCGAAGGCGACGGCATCAGCGAGAGAGCGCGCGGACCGCTGATCGCGACAGCGCTGACCGACCGCATGGGTGACGGGCTTTCGATGGTCTATTCCTTCTTCGACCCTGCGCATGAGGAGCGCTCGCTCGGCACCTTCATGATTCTCGATCATATCCGGCGCGCCAAGGAGCGCGGCCTCCCGCATGTCTATCTCGGCTATTGGGTCAAGGGGTCGCGCAAGATGGGATACAAGACGAAATTTTTGCCGCAGGAGCATCTTATGCCGCGCGGCTGGGAGCGCTACGATGGTCCTGACGCTCCTTCAGAAATGCCCTCGACGGAAACGGATTGAAAATTGAACCCTTCCACTGATGCCGCGCTGCACCGGCGCGGACTTGCGATCACCGGCCTTGGCGGCCTTGCTCTCTCCTTCGACATTCCGCTCATCCGATCCGCCGGCGGCGAGGTCTGGTCGCTGCTCGCGGTGCGCAGCCTTTCGACTTTCTTCATCGGCCTCCTGGCATGGTTCGTGCTCAATCGGCTGCTTCGCCGCAAGATCTCACTCATTCCGGGCAAGACCGGGCTGGTCGTCGGTCTGTTTTACGGCATCAACTCGTGCACGTTCCTGCTGGCCGTCTTCAACACGTCAACGGCAAACGTCGTCTTCATTCTTGCCTTCACGTCGATGTTCGCGGCACTGCTTTCCTGGATCTTCCTGAAGGAACGCCCTTCCAACGCAACGCTCGTGACGATGGCAGCCATGGTGATCGGCGTGGGGCTGATCGTGCAGGACGGGCTTGAAAGTGGCCATATCTTCGGCGACGCGATGGCGGCAAGTTCCGCCTTCCTGCTCGCCAGCGCCATCACCATCAGCCGGGCAAGCGGCCGCGACATGGCTTTGGTGCCGCTGGTGACCGCCATCTTTCCGGCCGCAGTCGCGCTTCTGCTCTTGCCTGCCGGCGGCTTCGCGATCGCGGCTCCGCAATACATCCTGTTCAACGGCCTGGTGATGATCCCGCTTGCCTTCTTCTGTCTGGCAACAGGGCCGCGGTTCCTGTCGGCACCGGAAGTGGGTATGTTCTATCTGCTCGAAACCATCCTGGCACCGATCTGGGTCTGGCTTGTCTTCGCCGAAAGCCCGACGACGCAGACGCTTGCCGGCGGCGCCGTCCTTATCCTTGCGCTTATCGGCCACTCTCTCTGGCAGATGCGCAGCCGCCCCGTCCGCGCGGCTCTGCCCTGCCCCGAATAGGTAGCGGCCGTCCGCAAGGCGGCGAAATAACGATTGTCAGCGAAGGTTCGTCAGGCTGACGTTCTACCGCCCTCCAAAGAGTACGCCACTTGGCTGTGCATCGACCAAAGCGCACGGTTCATGTCGATCCAGGCGGCAGCGACATCAAGAGGTGCGGGATTGCCGCACACGGCCTCGCCATCACGGGCAGGTAGACGCGAAACCAGGCTGGCTTCCTCAAGGATGCGCAGGTGCTGCTCGAGTGCATCCGGCGTCACGGCGACGGCGGCGGCCACCTCGACAACCCGCGTTTCTCCGCCGAGCAATATCTCGAATATCCGCCGGCGAACCGGATTCGCGAGTGCGAGCAGAATGTCGTCAAGGGCAGCAGAATTTGGCATGGTCTTCATCCTGTTGGACGATTATTGATCCACGACCGCACGTTGCTTTCAAGCGCCGAAAACGGGGCATTCTACTAAATTTCAGATTGCTTTAGAAGCAGATGGGTATCGGCCTGCGCAGCCAAGCCGCGCAGGCAGCGATGGATCAGCCGCTGAACTTGCCGCTGCGCGGGAAGCCCTTGGGCACGACGCGACCGGCAGAGGCGCGATCGGCCAGCCACTCAATCAGTTCGTCCTTGCCCTTGGTGAAGACGCGGCCGGCGCTGTCTTCCCAGACGAGGCCGTCTGCGATTGCAAAGCAGCGGATATCGGAGATGCCGCCATCCTTGTAGCGCTGCAGCCGGACGCCCTTGCCCCGCGCCATTTCCGGAATCTGCGCCAGCGGGAAAACGAGCATCTTGCGGTTTTCGCCGACAACGGCGACATGGTCGCCCTTGACGGAAACAACCAACTTCGCCTCATCGTTGTTGGCGACATTCATCACCTGCTTGCCCTTGCGGGTATTGGCGACGATATCGCTTTCCGTCACGACAAAGCCGTTACCGGCAACAGAGGCCACGATGAGCTTTCTCGCCGGGTCGTGCACGAATGCCGTCAGCACGTCCTGGTCATTTTCCATATCGACGATGATGCGCAAGGGTTCGCCATGACCGCGACCGCCGGGCAGCTTGTCGCCGCCGAGCGTATAAACCTTGCCGCCCGTGGTGAAGACGAGGATCTTGTCGGTCGTCTGCGCTGGGAACGCCACCTTGAGCGCATCCCCCTCCTTGAATTGCAACGTCGAGGTATCGGAGATGTGGCCCTTCAGCGCCCTGATCCAGCCCTTTTCAGAGATGACGACGGTGATCGGTTCCTTCTCGATCATCGCCTGCTGGATGGCTTCGATGTCGGCGTCCGGCGCATCCGCAAAGGTGCTGCGCCGCTTGCCGATCTCGGTCGCCTTGGCAAACTTTTTCTTCACCTCGCCGATTTCCCAGGCGACAGTCTGCCACTGCTTCTCCTCGGAAGCGAGCAGCGCCTCGATCTCGGCCTTTTCGTTCGACAACGCGTCGAACTCCGTGCGAATCTCGAATTCTTCCAGCTTGCGCAAAGAGCGCAGCCGCATGTTGAGGATCGACTCGGCCTGGAGGTCGGTGAGCGAAAACCGCTCCATCATCACGGCCTTCGGCTCATCCTCCTCGCGGATGATGCGAATAACCTCGTCGATATTGAGATAGGCGACGAGATAACCGCCAAGAATCTCGAGGCGCCGCTCGATCGCAGCCAGGCGGTGGCGCGAACGACGCTGCAGGACGTCGCGGCGGTGAGCAAGCCACTCCGTCAACACTTCGTTGAGCGCCATGACGCGCGGCACGCGTCCCATCGACAGCACGTTCATGTTGAGCGGGATGCGGCTTTCAAGCTCTGTCAGCTTGAAGAGCGATTCCATCAGGATGCCGGCATCGACGGAACGGCTCTTCGGCACCAGCACAATGCGGATATCTTCCGCCGATTCGTCCCGGATATCCTCCAGCAGCGGCAGTTTGCGCGCAACGAGCAGTTCGGCGATCTTCTCGATCAGCCGCGACTTCTGGACCTGATAGGGGATCTCGGTGATGACGATCTGGTAGCCGCCGCGACCGAGCTCTTCCGAAACCCAGCGCGCCCGCACGCGAAAGCCACCGCGACCGGTGCGATAGGACTCCGCCATGCTCGCACGGCTTTCGACGATGATGCCGCCGGTCGGGAAATCCGGCCCTTCGATCCCGCCCCGCTGCGGATTGGCAGGATCGTAGAGCAGATCCTCGACGGTCGCCTCGGGATGGCGGATCAGATGCAGCGCTGCGTCGCACAGTTCATGGGCGTTGTGCGGCGGGATCGATGTCGCCATGCCGACGGCAATGCCGGTCGCACCATTGGCAAGCAGGTTCGGGAAGGCGCCGGGAAGCACCGCCGGCTCCTGGTCTTCCTCGTTGTAGGTGGGACGAAAATCCACCGCGTCCTGATCGATGCCCTCAAGCAGAAGCGAGGCGACGTCGGTCATCTTCGCTTCGGTGTAACGCATGGCAGCGGCGTTATCGCCGTCGATATTGCCGAAGTTGCCCTGCCCGTCCACCAGCGGATACCGGATCGCGAATTCCTGGGACAGGCGCACCAGTGCGTCGTAGATCGAGGCGTCGCCATGGGGGTGGAACTTACCCATGACGTCGCCGACGATGCGGGCGCATTTCTTGAACGAGGTGTTCGGCCTGAGCCCCATCTCGCTCATGGCATGAACGATGCGTCGATGCACCGGCTTCAAGCCGTCGCGGACATCAGGAAGCGCGCGATGCATGATGGTCGACAAGGCATAGGCGAGGTAACGCTCTTCCAGCGCCGCCTTCAGGTCAACCGGCTGAATATGATCATCCCCGCCAGACGGGGGAGTAAGGCTTTGTCCCATATGTTCTTGCTAGCGCAACAAACCCGGAACATCAAGGATTTCAGGGGATCGCGCTGTGGAGAACCACAAGTCGCCGCCGGCGCGCTATTGAACGGCGCAGACCGGGCGCTGCAATGTTCATGCAACGCTTAGACGGTTATGCCATGGATGAGCGATCGCCACCAGTAACGCCCTGGAAAGCATCCGGGCGCGGAAGCTGTGTGATTTCATCAAGCGAATATAATTTCGCCCTGTTTCGTATTAGGTTCGGCTGCTGTTGATTTGGATGATTTGCGAGGGGGACATTGCGGGACGCGAACTGAGGGGAGATGGAGCCATAGGCACGGCATATTTCGTCGGCCGACACGGCTGTCCACCTCAGTTGACGCAGCTTGCCGATATGAACCAGATTAGCGACACCGCTTCTTCAACACAGCTAAACAATCAAATATTTTCACGAAGGAACTCCACAATGATGCATACGCGCAAGATCCGCCTGATGATGGCCAGCGCCGCACTCCTGACCCTGACCGGCCCGGCCTTCGCGCTTGATGGTGCGGACATGATGAAGAAGCTCGATGCGGCGACGAACTCGAACGGCACCACGCTCACCTTCGACAAGGCCGAAGTCAGCGGCGACACCGTCACGGCCTCGGGCGTCCAGGTCAAACTCGCGGGCCAGCCCGGCGACGCGCTGAAGATCGGCGACATCACTTTTGAAGGCGTCGAAGAAACCGAAGGCGGCGGCTACTATGCCGAGACCGTCTCCTTCCCCGACGTCAATGTCACGCAGGACGCGGGCAGCTTCGCCGTCAAGGATATTCTCGTTTCGGGTCTGTCGATCCCCGCCAACCCGGCCGGCGGCACGATCAACGATATCCTGCTCTACGAGAGCGCCAGCACCGGCCCGATCACGGTCAGCGCCAAAGGCAAGGAAGTTTTCTCGCTCGAAAGCAGCGAAGCAAACCTCGCCCGCCAGGAAAACGATGCCGGCTTTGACTTCGACGCAACGGCTGCCGGCCTCAAGGCCGACCTTTCCGAAGTCGAAGACCCCAAGACCAAGGACGCCATCGAGAAGCTCGGCCTGACCAAGCTTGATGGCGCCGTGACCATGAAGGGCAGCTGGGAAATCGAAAGCGGCAACGTCGCGCTGGAAGAATATGCCTTCGACTTCAAGAATGTCGGGCGGCTGAACCTCGCCGTCGACATCTCGGGCTACACGCTTGCCTTCATGAAGTCGCTCCAGGAAGCCATGAAGACCGCAGAAGCCAACCCGAACAAGGAAGAGGCCAATCAGGCCATGGGCCTTGCTATGATGGGGCTGATGCAGCAGTTGACCTTCAACAGCGCCGAGGTCCGCTTCGACGACGCCTCCATCACCAAGAAGGCGCTCGACTATGCGGGTTCGCAGCAGGGCGTTACCGGCGATCAGCTGGCCCAATCGCTGAAGGGCCTCGTTCCATTGATGATGGCGCAGCTCAACGTGCCGGAACTGCAGAATCAGGTATCGTCCGCGGTCAACACCTATCTCGACGGCCCGAAGAGCCTGACGATCAGCGCCGCACCGGAAAAGCCGGTGCCGTTCCCCATGATCATGGGTGCGGCAATGGGCGCGCCGAACACCATCCCTTCGGTGCTGGGCGTCAAGGTGACGGCGAACGATTGATCGCTAAAGTCATAGTCTGACAATCGCCGCCGGCGACTTCGCAAGACACTGTTGTCATCGAAGTCGCCGGCGTTTTAGCATCGGCGCCCGGTGCCGGCGCTGCCGGTTAAACGGACGATCAAGCCGGCCGGCGCGTACTGGAATAGCTGTTGCCCCGCGCTTTTCGGTTGAAAACCCGCATTTCCGTGCGCCGTTTTATTTCGCCTGCCTTGCTTCCCCATGTCCGCGCAGCCACTATTACTGGCGCGCCTCTCGCGGGCGACTGCATCTTTTTTCAGCATGACTTGCAAGCGTAAGACCTGAATGGCGCTTTGCCTGACACCTCTTTCTGCGCGACTTTTTCGACCGCATACCGATACCGACAGCCAAACAAATCCACGCTGACGACTTCGATCCAAGGAAGAACAGCTAAGAATACAAGCGGCGGATTTCCTGTTTGGAGAGCCGTTTTCTTGCGAACAACCAGCTGAACTGAACGCCGAACGCAGAAGTAATCATCTCTCTTTTTTCGACAGATCGGACGTCAATGGCTGGGTGGTTCCATCAACCGGTAAAGTTCAGGGAAGAGCTGTCGGAAGAAAAATTTGAGCCTGCGCGCGCCGAATATTATGCAGGCCCACCAGGCAAGCCCCTCAGACTTCTGCTTCAGGCGAGAACAGATTTCCTATCCATCTGGCGAAACAACGACTTTACCGAGAAGGTTTCCCAGATCCGGCTGATCGGCCGGCAGGTCATTCTGGTCAACTCGCCCGACCTCATCCGTCAGGTCGTCGTCAAGCGTCATGAGAACTTCGAGCGCAAGAGCCCGCAGATGCGCCGGGCGCTCGAGTTCCTTTTGGGCGACGGCCTCTTCATCTCGGACGGCGAAACCTGGAAACAGCGGCGTCCCCTGGTCGCCGACATCGTGCATGCCAAAAGAGTGCCGGCCTTCGGTCCGGTGATGGAGCGCACGACCACCGAATTGGTCGAGCGCTGGAACGGGATGCCGGACGGCACGCAAGTCAACGCCCTGCACGAAATGGCTGGACTGACCGCCGAAATCATTGCCCGCAGCGTTTTTGGAAACCAGCTCGGCGACGACAGTGCTGCGGCGGTCACCGACAGCTTCACGAGCTACCAATCGCTGGTCGATTCGATCAACCTCGGCTACTTCCTCGGTTTCGACGACGGGCTACCGATCTTGCGAACGCCGACGCTTCGCCGCTCGGTCAAGCGTATCCATCAGATCATCGACAAGGTGGTCGAGGATCACCTGGAAGGTCGCGGCGATCACAATTCGATGGTTGAGCTGCTGATCCGTCGACAACAACGAAACCCGGAGTTGAAACTCGACCTGGTTGCCCTGCGCAACGAAGCGGCGACCATCTTCATGGCGGGCCATGAAACGACAGCCGCCACGCTGACCTGGGCCTGGTATCTGCTGTCTCGCGCCAAATGGGTGGAAAAGGCGCTCCATGAAGAGATTGGCCGTGTCTGCGGCGATCGCGTTCCGACGATCGACGACGTACCGCAACTCGAATGGTGCAAGGCCATCATTGAAGAGACCCTTCGCCTCTATCCGCCCGTCCCCATTCTCGCGCGCCAAACGCGCCAAGCCGAAATGATCGGCGATATCGCCGCTGAACGCGGATCGCTCGTTCTGATCGTCCCGTGGCTTCTCCACCGAACGGAAAGCCTGTTTGAGGACCCGCACCATTTCCGCCCGGACCGCTTCATGGGCGGACGTCGCCCGACGCCCTATAGTTACATTCCGTTTGCAAGCGGACCACGCGTGTGCCCGGGCTTGCATTTCGGCCTGACCGAAGCAATCCTGTGCCTGGCGATCATTGCACAGCAGTTCCGGGTGACCGTCGTCGACGGCCACAAGGTCGAGCCCATCTGCCGCCTGACGCTGCGGCCAAAGGGCGGGCTTCCGGTGACCCTTCATCGACGGCAGAAAGCATCCCATGACCACTGAAGAGCCGAGCCAGGCCGAAAGAATCGCCAAGCGAAAGGCGTGGACATTCGCCAGCGAAGGGCGGCCCTCCTTTGTGGATGCCCTTTCCGGCCGCGAAGGCTTCCGCGCCTTCTGGCGCTATTGGGTGACGGACAATCTCTGGAACCTCGCGCACCTCTCCGGGCATTTCGGGATGAAACCCCTGCCGATGGACGCCTGCTCCAACCTTGGTGCAGCCCTTGGTCTGTTTGCCGTGCCGCGTTTCCACAAGGTGGCATCACGGCGTGCGCAAGAAACGATCCGCGCACTGCGACCCGATCTCAACGAGGCCGAGCAGGCGGCGCTCTTTCGCGAGAACTGCCGGGCACAGGGTCGGCTGATGACCGAATTCTCCGTCGTGAACCGGTTGCAAAACAACCGTGACCGCCTGACATTGCACGGCCTCGACATTATCGGCGAAGCGGCCAAGGCCGGCCCGGTCATCATCGTCGGTATGCATCTTGGCAACTGGGAAGTTGGTCCGACTGTACTGCAGAGCATCAATGTCCACCCCCATGCCTTCTACCTCCCGCCCAAGGGCCGCGCCAAAGCCTGGATCGCCGAGCGCGTCCGCAGCAAGGCGGGCTTGCGGTTCCTGCCGCCGGGCGCCGAGGGCATTCGGCCGGCGATCAAGATCCTGAAGAATGGCGGCGTCGTCAGCACGTTCTGCGACGAAGGTTTTGGCGGCTTCATTCGCGGACCATTCTTCGACCGCAAGCCGCATCTCGAAGGAAACTTTGCCATTGCCATTCGTCTGGCACGCATGACCGGCGCCACCATTTGCCCGTGGTACAATCTGCGCACCGAGGGTTTCCGCTTCGAATGCCGCGCGCTGGCGCCTATCCGGCTCCCGCCCGAAGAGCGCCCCGGGGCACGCCAGCTTGACGATATCCTGATGCTGAACAACGCCATCGAGCCGGTTATCCGGGCAAATCTCGACCAGTGGTACTTTCTCGACAATTCGCTCCGACCGGAGTGACCCGAACCGGGCCATGGCAAGTATAGCGACTTCCGCCGGGCTTTTTCGCGCGCGTGCGTTCCATGTTATGATCGTATCTGCTTGATGCCCGCGAGCAGTCGCCTATCTACATCTGTCTGAAGACAAGACTCCATCCCGCATTCCTGACCGATCACACGGAAGGAGAACGCCATGGGACTGAAACACGCGGATATCACCGCCATTCTTGGCCCGGTCGACGAAACGCTGATGGCAGAGCTGCTGGCTACCGGGGCCAGTGCGGCCGAACTCGCCGAAGCGATCGCCTGGGTCAACAACGACGAAGCGCTGATCGGCGAAGGACGACATCTGCCGGCCGGGCGCGTTGCGGCTTTGATCGACATCCTGACGCCGGATGACGGCGAGGAATGAACTTTGGGGCGCTGAGGAGACGCCCGACGAGGCAGATGTAATGACCAAGACGTCAGGAGCCATCTCGTGATGGCTGGCCACGTGACTGCGAGTTTCGTGTTGAGGGAGGCCGACTATGACAGCCAAGGAAGTCAAGTTCAGTAGCGATGCCCGCGATCGCATGCTGCGCGGTGTCGATATTCTTGCCAATGCCGTGAAAGTGACGCTCGGGCCAAAGGGACGAAATGTCGTCATCGAAAAGTCCTTTGGCGCCCCGCGCATCACCAAGGACGGCGTGTCCGTCGCCAAGGAGATCGAGCTCGAAGACAAGTTCGAGAACATGGGCGCGCAAATGCTGCGCATGGTGGCGTCACGCACCAGCGATGTTGCCGGCGATGGGACAACGACGGCAACCGTGCTCGCGCAGGCGATCGTGAAAGAAGGCGTCAAGGCGATTGCCTCCGGCATGAACCCCATGGACCTCAAGCGCGGCATAGATCTCGCCGTCGACGCCATCGTCGCCGAACTTAAGGTCCGCGCCCGCAAGATCGCCAATAATGAGGAGATCGCCCAGGTCGGCACCATCTCCGCCAACGGCGATACGGAGATCGGCCGATATCTCGCCGAGGCGATGGCCAAAGTCGGCAACGAAGGCGTGATCACCGTTGAGGAAGCCAAGACCGCCGAGATCGAACTCGAAGTCGTAGAGGGCATGCAATTCGACCGGGGCTACCTTTCGCCCTACTTCATCACCGACCAGGAGAAGATGCGGGTCGAGTTCGAAGATCCCTACATCCTCATCCACGAAAAGAAGCTCTCCAACCTGCAGGCGATGATCCCGATCCTCGAATCGGTCATCCAGGCGAGCCGCCCGCTGCTCATTATCGCCGAAGACGTCGAAGGCGAGGCATTGGCGACGCTGGTCGTCAACAAGCTGCGTGGCGGGCTCAAGATCGCCGCCGTCAAGGCACCGGGTTTCGGCGACCGGCGCAAGGCGATCCTTGAGGATATCGCGGTGCTGACGGGCGGGACGGTGGTTTCCGACGACGTCGGCATCAAGCTTGAGAATGTCACGCTGGAAACGCTCGGCCGCGCCAAACGCGTGATGATCGAGAAGGAAAACACCACCATCGTCGATGGCGCCGGCACCAAGGCCGACATCGGTGGCCGCATCAGCCAGCTCAAGGCGCAGATCGAGGAGAGTACCTCCGACTACGACCGGGAGAAGCTGCAGGAACGGCTTGCTAAGCTCTCGGGCGGTGTTGCCGTGATCCGCGTCGGCGGCTCGACCGAGGTCGAAGTGAAGGAAAAGAAGGACCGTGTCGATGACGCGCTGCATGCGACGCGCGCGGCCGTCGAGGAAGGCATCTTGCCGGGCGGCGGCGTCGCCCTGCTTCGGGTCGTCAACGCGCTCGACAATATCAAGACTGCCAATGCGGAACAGCGCGTCGGCGTCGAGATCGTCAGGCGTGCAATCGAGACGCCCGTGCGCCAGATTGCCGAGAATGCCGGCGCCGAAGGCTCTATCATCGTCGGCAAGCTGCGTGAGAAAACCGATTTCGCTTACGGCTGGAATGCTCAGACCGGCGAATACGGCGATCTGTTCAAAATGGGCGTCATCGATCCGGCCAAGGTCGTGCGCGCCGCTCTGCAGGACGCAGCGTCAGTCGCCGGGCTCCTGGTCACAACCGAGGCGATGATCGCCGAAAAGCCGAAAAAGGATGGCGCCGCGCAACTGCCGGGCGGACCCGGAATGGATTTCTAGGATCAACGGGCTAGCGCCATCGGCTGCGAGTTGGCGTGGGTCAGACCGAGGAATCGGACGGCACCGAGTTCACCCGGGGCGTTCGCGACGCGCTCTATGCCCAGCCGTAAGCCCTTGGATTGCCGAAATGAAAAAACCCGGCAGCGAGCGCTGCCGGGTCCGTTGCTTCTTTGATCGCTTCGGACCTTAGTCCTTCTTCTGCGGGATCGGGCGAAGCGCCAGTTCGCGCAGTTGGGCTGATGTCGCCTCGGACGGCGCGCCCATCAGCAGATCGACAGCCTGCTGGTTCATCGGGAAGATCGAGATCTCGCGCAGGTTCTTGGCGCCGACCAGCAGCATGACGACGCGGTCGATGCCGAAGGCCATGCCACCATGCGGAGGCGCGCCGTACTGGAACGCTCGGTAGAGACCACCGAACTGCTCTTCCACTTCCTGCTGCGACTTGCCGGTCAGCTCGAACGCCTTGACCATGACTTCCGGCAGCTGGTTACGGATCGAGCCGGACGCGATCTCGAAGCCGTTGCAGACCATGTCGTACTGGTAGGCCTTGAGCGACAGCGGATCTTCGCTGTTCAGCGCCTCGAGGCCACCCTGCGGCATCGAGAAGGGGTTGTGGGCGAAGTCGATCTTCTTTTCGTCTTCCAGCCATTCGTAGAACGGAAAGTCGACGATCCAGCAGAATTCAAAGCGGTCACGGTCTACGAGGTTCAGTTCCTCGCCTGCCCGCGTGCGGGCTTCGCCTGCAAACTTGTAGAATTTCGACGGGTCGCCGGCGACGAAGAAGCAGGCATCGCCATCATCGAGGCCGAGTTGGGTGCGGATCGCATCGGTGCGCTCCTCGCCGATGTTCTTGGCAAGCGGACCGGCGCCTTCGAGCTTCTCGCCTTCCTTGCGCCAGAAGATGTAGCCGAGACCCGGCTGGCCCTGGCTCTGGGCCCAGGCGTTCATGCGGTCGCAAAACGCGCGCGAACCACCGGTCTTGGCCGGGATGGCCCAGACTTCGACCTTCGGGTTCGAGGCGATCATGTTGGCGAAGACCTTGAAGCCTGAACCGGCAAAGTGCTCGGTAACGGCCTGCATCTCGATCGGGTTGCGCAGGTCCGGCTTGTCGGAACCGTATTTGCGGATCGCCGTGTCGTAAGGAATGCGCGGGAACTTTTCCGTCACCGGCTTGCCGTCGGCAAACTCGACGAAGATGTCGCGGATCACCGGCTCCATCGTCGTCCAGACGTCTTCCTGCTCGACGAAGCTCATTTCGAGGTCGAGCTGGTAGAATTCGCCCGGCAGGCGGTCGGCGCGCGGGTCTTCATCGCGGAAGCACGGCGCGATCTGGAAGTAGCGGTCGAAACCGGCGACCATCAGCAGCTGCTTGTACTGCTGCGGCGCCTGCGGCAGCGCGTAGAAGCTGCCGGGATGGATGCGCGACGGCACGAGGAAGTCGCGTGCGCCTTCCGGCGACGACGCCGTCAGGATCGGGGTCGTGTATTCGGTGAAGCCGACGTCGCCCATGTGGCGGCGCATCGACGAGATGATCTGGGTGCGCTTGACGATGTTCTTGTGCAGCGTGTCGCGGCGCAGGTCGAGGAAGCGGTACTTCAGGCGCACGTCTTCCGGATAGTCCGGCTCGCCGAACACCGGCAGCGGCAGTTCCTTGGCGGCCGAGAGAACCTCGATCTCCTGGGCGTAGAGCTCGATTTCACCTGTTGGCATGCCCTTGTTGACGGTGTCGTCCATACGGGCCTTGACGAGGCCATCAATACGGACAACCCATTCGCCGCGGACGGTCTCGGCGGCCTTGAAGGCAGGGCTATCGGGATCGGCGACGACCTGGGTGATGCCGTAATGATCGCGCAGGTCGATGAAGAGCAGGCCGCCATGGTCGCGGACGCGGTGGACCCAGCCGGAAAGGCGAACGGTGGAGCCGACATCCGACTTGCGGAGGGCGGCACAGGTGTGGCTGCGGTAGCGGTGCATGGTGTTATCCCGGAATTGCAAAGCGCCGCGCAGGCTCGCCGGAACGGCGCGCGGCAACATGATCAAAATCGGGCGGAAAAGCGCATGATGCGCCGGCTTTGTCAAGCCGAGACCTCCGCGCTCCCCGAGGGAAGCGCCGCTCAACCGGGACAAGTTCGACCCTATTCATGGGCTTGAGACAAGTGCATTCGCCCAAACGGCGCGAAAAGAACGGATATCGTCACAATTCGCGACTGTGCGCCACGGGAATGCGCCGCTACACATAATGGGTCCGCCTTATCCGACTCGCGAGCACCATTCGGAAGTCGCCTGCCCCATGTCGCAAATTCGTCCGCTCATTCCGCTTCTCGTCACCGCAGGCATCCTCATCGGTGGCAACGGACTACAAGGCACCTTCATTTCGCTGCGGGCGCTGGAAGAAGGCTTTTCGACCTCGCTGATCGGTGTCATCGGCGCCGGCTACAACATCGGCTTCGCGCTCGGCTGCGTCTATGTCACGCGCATCCTGCGCTCGATCGGCCATATCCGCACGTTCTCGGCGATGGCAGCGATCGCGTCGGCGGCGGCGATCGCCATGGTGCTGATCATCAATCCGTTCATGTGGTTCCTGATGCGGCTCGTCGCCGGTATCGCTTTCGCCTGTCTTTTTGCGACCGTCGAAAGCTGGCTGAATGCCAGCGTCACCAATACTAACCGCGCGCGCACGCTTTCCGTCTATCGTCTGGTCGATCTCGGCTCGGTCACCGCGGCCCAATATATCATTCCCGGCGTCGGTATCGGCGGCTTCGAACTCTTCGCGATCATCTCGATGGCATTGACTTTGTCGCTCGTGCCGATTTCCTTTGCCGACCGGTCGAGCCCGGTGGCGCCGGAAGCGAACCGCTTCGACGTCAAGGCGCTCTGGAACATCTCGCCGCTCGCGACCGTCGGCTGCATCGTCGTCGGCCTCACCAACGCCGCCTTCCGCTCGCTAGGCCCCATCTACGCGCAGGGGATCGGCCTCTCGGTGACGGCAATCGCCACTTTCATGAGCGCCGGCATCATCGGCGGCGTGGTGCTGCAATATCCGCTCGGCCATTACTCGGACCAGATCGATCGGCGCCTGATCATCCTGATCGCCACCCTCGGATCATTGCTCGCCGGACTTTTCCTTGCGTTTGGCGCCGGCAATGATGAGTGGCTCAATTTCGCCGGTATCTTCCTCTTCGGCGCCTTCGCCATGCCGCTCTATTCGCTCTGTTCGGCCCATGCCAACGACCATGCGGCGGAAGGTCAGCATGCGCTGGTATCGGCGGGCATGCTGTTCTTCTGGTCGCTCGGCGCCATCATCGGCCCGCTGTTTGCCTCTTTCCTGCTCGAAATTTTCGGTCCGCAGGCGCTGTTCATCTATACCGCCGCGATCCTCTTCCTCTTCATGCTCTACACGGTCAGGCGCATGACAGCGCGCAGCGGCGTTCCCGCGGAAGCGCGCGTCATGCCTTTCCGCAACCTGCTGCGGACCTCATCGTTCTTCAACAAGCTCGCCGGCGGCAACCACGCCCGCAAAGACGACTGATACCAACCTGCGGCAAGATGTGCCTGCGGCAAAGAATTGCTGATTGCGGCGATCAGGTTTAAAAACCGAGCGGTCGTCCTATCCAGTTGCCGAGATTGCCAAAATGTCCCTGATCAGCCGCCGTACGTTCCTCCAGGGCTCTGCCGCTTTGGGAGGCGCCTTCGCATTCGGAGCCGGCATGGCGGCACGCGCCGGTGCGGCACCGGATCCGCAGGTCCTGACGGCACAGCTGACGCAGGCACAGATCGCCTCAGATGGCGTGACACCCAAGGTGATGACCTACGGGCTGGGCGATGCGACCACTAACGGCATGCCGCCTGTCTTGCGGATGCGCATGGGCGAGCCCTATGCCGCAAGACTGATCAACAAGCTCGACGAACCGACGACTGTCCACTGGCACGGACTTCGCATACCCAATGCCATGGACGGCGTGCCCGAGATGACCCAGCCCTATGTCTATCCGGGCGATCCCTTCGACTACATCTTCACGCCGCCGGATGCCGGCACCTTCTGGTATCACCCCCACTGCAATACGCTGACGCAGATGGGAAGCGGGCTGACCGGCGTCATCGTCGTCGAGAACCCGGATGATCCAGTATTCGACGCCGAGATCGTCTTGAACCTGCGCGACTGGCGGCTCGGCAAAGGCGGCGTTTTCATCGACCCGTTCAAACCGAGGGACGCTGCGCGCGGCGGCACCTACGGCACGGTTCGCACCGCAAACTGGCAGCAGGAGCCGAGCTACGACGCGCCGGCCGGCGGCCTCGTGCGGGTCCGTATCGCGGCGACGGATGTCACGCGGATATATACGGTCGGCCTGGAGGGGGCGGAGGCCATGGTCGTCGCGCTAGATGCAAATCCGGTCGACAAGCCCTTCCCGCTCGACCGCTACGACGTCGCCCGGGCCAGCGCATCGACCTCGTCGTCAGGATGCCCGACAACGAAGGTGCGACGGTGAAGCTCGGCAATCTGCGTGGCTCGCATCCCTGGACGATCGCCAATTTCCGCGCAACGGGCCAATCCTTGAAGCGCGATATCCGCGATGTGGCTGCCCTTCCCGCCAATCCGATCGCCGAGGCGGACCTGTCGGTTGCCACTCGCGTTCCGATCGATCTGACGGCCACGGCAGAACACAAGGCGACGCCGTCGATCTGCGGCTCGCTCGGCTACACCTTCTGGGCAATCAACAAGGTACCGTGGCCGGGCGACACGCCCGATCCGATCGCGCCGATCGAGGAGATGAAGCTCGGCAAGAGCTATGTCCTGCAGATCGCCAATCGGACGCCGCATGCCCATCCGATCCACCTGCATGGCATGAGCTTCCGAATTCTCAATTCGAACAAGCGGACCTTCCTGCCACCACCGACGGACACCATCCTGCTTTTGCCCGACGAACAGGCGGAAATCGCGCTCGTCGCCGACAATCTTGGCGATTGGGTGTTCCATTGCCACATCATCGAGCACCAGAAGACCGGCATGACCGGTTATTTCAAGGTGGTTTGAGATTTTCGATTGTGACGGATGGCATGAAGGGCTACACGAAAAACCTAGCCGCATTTTTGCCACAGTGATTTAAATCCGATGATTGAAACAACCGCAGATCTAGAGGCCGCCTGCCAGCAGCTGGCCCGCTCAAGTTATATTACGATAGACACGGAATTCCTGCGTGAGACCACCTTCTGGCCAGAGCTTTGCCTGATCCAGATGGCAAACCCGGATATGGCCGTCATCGTCGACCCGATGGCCAAGGGCATCGATCTCACGCCGTTCTTCGCGTTGATGGCCAACCCCGACGTGATCAAGGTCTTCCATGCCGCGCGCCAGGATATCGAGATCATTTTCCATCTCGGCAATCTGATTCCGCATCCGATCTTCGACACCCAGGTTGCGGCCATGGTCTGCGGCTTCGGCGACAGCGTCTCCTATGACCAGCTCGTCAACCGCATCAAGGGCGAGCAGATCGACAAGTCCTCGCGCTTCACCGATTGGAGCCGGCGGCCGCTGACCGAGAAACAGCTCGATTACGCGCTGGCCGATGTCACGCATCTGCGCGACATCTATCAGTACCTGAATGCGCAGCTCGAGCGCGAAAGCCGCTCGCTATGGCTTTCCGAGGAAATGGCGATCCTCGAAGCCCGCGATACCTACGACCTGCACCCGGACGATGCCTGGCAGCGCCTGAAAATGCGCGTCAAGAAGCCGATCGAGCTTGCCGTGCTGCAGAAGGTCGCAGCCTGGCGTGAACGCGAGGCACGCAACCGCAACGTTCCGCGCGGGCGTATCATCAAGGACGATGCGATCTATGAAGTCGCGCAGCAGCAGCCGAAGGACACCGAGGCGCTGGCGCGGCTGCGAACCATTCCGAAGGGCTGGGAACGATCGAGCGCCGGGGCTGCGCTGATCGAGGCGGTCAACGAAGCGCTCGCCATCCCCAAGACCGACCTGCCACGGCTGCCGCGGCAGAGCCATACACCTGAAGGCGCAGCCGCCGCCACCGAAATGCTGAAGGTGCTGTTGAAGCTGATCGCCGAGAAGCAGGGCGTGGCTGCCAAGATCATCGCCAACAGCGAGGATCTCGACAAGATCGCCGCCGAGGGCGAGAACGCCGATGTCGGCGCGCTCAAGGGGTGGCGGCGCGAGCTGTTCGGCGATACGGCACTGAAATTGATCAATGGTGAAGTGGCTCTGCGCTTCGTCGACAAGAAGATCGAAGCGATGGAAATCGGTGACTGAAAAACGGACGGGCGGACAACAACTTTCCGCCCGAATCCGGCTCTAGCCAAGGCCCTGCAGCGGGACTGATTCGCAATCGCGTCGAGCAGACATCAGAGCGCTGACGCGTGACGCGACAACCAGGGTGTCCGACGCGTTTTTTCTTCGTTGTCCGGGTTCGAGGCTCTTCCGCATGCGCTGGCGTTTCTCCATGTTCGAGGGAATTTTGCTGCTGTTGATCGTCAGTAGCGCCGGCGCCATCTATGCGACGATCGCCTTCGACGGTGGCGGCGGATTGATCGGCGCCACGTACGCATTGTGCGTCTGCGTCCCGATCCTCGCCTTTGAACGGCGCATCATTCTCCGGCGTCTCAACCGCAAGATCCATTCCTATTCGACGCCCGCTTTCTTCCTCGCTTCGATCGCCGTCTATCTGGTGTTTATCGAGCTGGGCTACGGCGTCGCCGGCTTCCTGATGCAGATGAGCGGGCAAATAGACGCGGATTGGAAGGACGCGGTCGTCCCCTCAAGCACGGCGCTTCTGTTCGCCCTGGCGGTCTCGGGCTCGATCGTTTTCGCGCTTCGCGTGCGCGAACTGTTGGGCCGTGACGTGTTTCTGAGCCTTTTGACCGGGCGCTATCGCAAGCCGATGCAGGAGGAGCGCGTCTTCCTCTTCATCGATCTTGCCGGCTCCACCGCCTATGCCGAGCGATACGGCGATCTCAGGATGCAGGAATATCTCAGCAAGCTGTTTGCAACACTTGCCGACCCCGTACTGCGCTATCGCGGCGCGATCGACGACTATGTCGGCGACGCGGCCGTGATTACCTGGCCCTTCGACCGTGCTGTCAAAAACGCCGCCTGCGTGCACTGCGTTTTCGACATTCTCGAAGAGATCGAAGCCGGCGCCCACCGTTGGCGCAAGGAGTTCGGCGAGGTTCCGCGCCTACGGGCAGCGCTTCATGGCGGCACCATCGTCGCCGCGGAAATTGGCGTCGACAAACACAAGATCACCTATTTCGGCGACACGGTGAACACCACCGCTCGCCTCGAAGGCCTGTGCAAGTCACTGAACCATCAGGTGCTGATTTCCACCGACCTCGCCCGCAAGATGCGGCTGCCGCACTATGTCCGCGTGGAAGATCTTGGCGAGCACGCCGTGAAGGGACGCGGGCAGAAGCTCGGCGTCCTGGCGCTTCGGGCCGGGGGCACGCCTGCACCGCCAGTGGCTGTCAATTAGCCGTCAACCGTGCAGTTTTGCACCCTTGGTGATCTTGTCGACCAGCTTCTTGTCGGCATGAATGGCGATGCCGGCGACCTTCGCGCCGTCGGGTCGCGTTTCGGCGAAGACCGCGCGGTTGGCACTGTCGTGGCCGGTCGAAAACATCGCATCGACATAAACAGAGGTTTGTATTTCCCTTTCGATCGCACGGCGTTGAATATTGCCAAGCGTCGCACCATCTGCCGATAACACGATGATCGGCTGAACGCTCAGAGCGTTGTAGATGTGGCCGGCGCCGTCGCGATAGGGTTCGCCGATAATCGCCGGTTTCTGCCCGGCGATGCCGGTTGCCAGAAACGCGGTGACGTTCAGCTTCTGCCAGGTGGCCAGATCGTCGCGCAAAACGATCGCAAACTTGGTGTCGAACATGACGGGTATCTCCATTTCAGGACATCAGGGCGTGCCCAAGGAGGCCTTAACCGAGGACGCAGCGATCAATCTTGAACGATTGTGCGGATCGCCGGGCGATGGCATCCGCGTCGCGGCACCGGTGGACGGCATAGAGCGCATCGAGGCCCGGCTGCACGGCAAGGTCTTCGAGCCGCATCGCCACGACACCTATGCGCTTGGCGTGACGCTTGGCGGCATCCAGACCTTCCAGTATCGTGGCGAGAGCCGCTACAGCACGCCTGGAAGCATCATCATCATTCACCCCGACGAACTGCACGATGGCGGCGCGGGCACGGAAGCGACGCTTCGCTACAGGATGATGTATCTGCAGCCGGAGCGATTGATCGCGGCGCTTGGCGACAGTGGCGGCGCCTTGCCCATCATAGCCGCCCCGGTTGTTGGTGACGTGGCCCTGCGCCAGGCGATCGGCGAGGCCGTCATGGATCTCGACGGCGGTATTGACGAACTCGCGCTCGACGACATTCTTACACGCATTGCAGAAGGCTTGTGCCGCCATGCCGGCACGACAAGCAAGGCTGCCGGCAGGTCGGCCAAGCGGGCGGTTTCGAGGCGACGGACTATCTCAAAGCCAACCTCGATCGCCCGGTCGACTCGCAGGAACTCGAGGCCGTCAGCGGCCTTGATCGCTTCACCCTCGCCCGCCAGTTCCGCAAGGTTCTCGGCACCAGCCCGCACCGCTACCTTCTGATGCGGCGGCTGGAGCAGGCGCGCCGGATGATTGCCGCCGGTCACAGCCTGGCAGGTGCCGCGCTCGAAACCGGCTTTGCCGACCAGGCCCATTTCACCCGCCATTTCAAACGTGCCTACGGTGTAACGCCCGGGCGCTGGGCGAGCCTGGCGCTCGCCGGCTGAAGCACCGGCGCCGCTGGGTCGTTGCGGCCCGGAACCAGTGTCCGGTCACGCGCAACAATTCGAACTCGGCGAGTTTCTCCCCTCGGGCGCAGCGCCTTTCGTCTGTCATCAAAGCTTCACCAGCCTGTAAGCCAAGCATCACCCAACCGTCATCAAAGCCGCCTATCGGGTTCCCGTACTTTGGCATCCAACCCACGGTGACTTTCATGACCAAAACGCTTCTCGCCGCTGCGGCGCTCACACTTTTGATGACGACGACCGTCCTGGCCGAGGAAAAGGCCTTTCCCGCAACCCTGAAGGCACATGCGATCCTACCGGCAAACACGATCCTGGCAGCACCGTCCGACGCACCGGAATACCTGAAGACATCGGGCAAATTCACCACGGCGGACCGCAAGCGCGCTGACGCGCTCGGCACCGTGCCCGGCAAGGATGGCGTGCGCCCGACCGGCCTTTCACTGCCGTTCAACGGCCAGCCGATGCAGGGCTTCTCCGGCATCAGGGCCATGGAAGACGGCACCTTCTGGAGCCTTTCCGACAACGGCTTCGGCAACAAGCTGAACTCAACCGATGCCATGCTGATGCTGCACCACGTGAAGATGGACTGGGACGCCGGCAAGGTCGAGGCGCTGAAAACACTGTTCCTCACCGACCCGGACCGCAAGGCCCCCTTCCCGATCGTCATGGAAGGTTCCGACAAGCGCTACCTGACCGGCGCTGACTTCGACGTTGAGTCGATCCAGCCGGTCGCCGACGGCTTCTGGGTCGGGGAAGAATTCGGTCCCTATATCCTGAAATTCGATGTCGACGGCAAGCTGACCGACGTCATCGCGACAACAGTTGACGGCAAGCCGGTTATGTCGCCCGACAATCCGACCCTGACACTGCAGGGCGATCCGTCGAAGAAGACACCCGCCTTCAACCTGAAGCGCTCCGGCGGCTATGAAGGCATGGCACTGTCGAAGGACGGCTCCAAGCTCTACGGTCTGCTCGAAGGGCCGATCTGGACCGACAGCGAAACCGTGGAACAGGCCGATGGCCGTCCGACACTACGCGTCATCGAACTCGATGTCGCAGCCAAGGCCTGGACGGGCCGCAGCTGGCTCTATCCGCTGGCCGAAGGCGGCGAGGCAATCGGCGACTTCAACATGCTCGACGACAAGACGGCACTGGTGATCGAACGCGACAACGGCGCGGGCACGCTCGACAAGGCCTGCGCCGATCCGAAGGATCCGAAGCCGGATTGCTTTGCCGTCGGCTCGAAGGTGAAACGTGTCTACAAGATTGCCTTCGATGACAGCAATGTCGGCAAGGCCGTCCGCAAGATCGGTTACATCGACCTCCTGAAGATCGCCGACCCCGACAACAAGAAGCGCCAGGGCGGTGGTGACGGCTATTACGACATGCCGTTCGTGACGATCGAAAACGTCGATCGCGTCGATGACACGCACATCATCGTCGGCAATGACAACAACCTGCCGTTCTCGGCCGGCCGGGCGCTTGATAAGGCCGACGACAACGAGTTCGTTCTGCTCGAAGTCGGCGAATTCTTGAAAGCCGAATAATCAAAAAAGGGCGCGCGGATTTGCGTCCGCGCGCCCCTTCGTCAAAGATCTGAGTGCGTTCAGCTCTCGAACTGGAACGCCAATCTTCTGCCGGTCAGCTTGCCGAGCTGCTGCAGCCGTCCGTCGAGGCGCTCGCCGGCAAATTCCGAATAGGCCGCAGGCACGACGATCTCCAGATCGACATCCGGCAGGGACGATTTGCGGAAGGTCAGATTCCTCGCCACGCCCGGCATCGACGCCGAGAACAGATAGGCGACGCGCAGCAGGCCGCCGAGCAGTTTCGCCAGTTCCAGCAGTCGCGGCGTGGTAATGCCGGTCAGTGCGCCGGTCGCGCCATCGTCGTTCAGGCCTTCGAAGCGATAGTAGTTGGCGAGCGCGATATAGGCCCGCCCCGCATGGGTGATGCCGGAGAAGGTCGAGTGGGCGATGATGTTCAGCGCCTGCAGACCGCGATAGTCCGGATGGGCGCGCCAGCTGATATCGGCGAGCAGGCAGGCAGCCTGGCGATAGCGGCTTTCCTCTTCGGTTTCCTCGACGCCGAAGAACGGCACCATGCGGCCGGTCCAGTCGGCAAGTTCGCGGGCATGCTCGGGGGAACGCGCCCGCAGGATGGCGATTTCGCCGGCGGCGGTCAGCAGCGGATCCTGCGCACGCTCGCTCTCGTTCAGCAGAGAGAAGAGATAGCCTTCGCGCACGCCGAGCGCCGAGAACGAAATCCGCTCCGGCTTCATGATCGACAGTGCTTCCTGCATCGCGATCGCGCCAAAGGGAAGCAGGCTGCGGCGGCTTTTGGAGATCGTCGCATAGGCCGATGGCTTGATGTTCCTCGGCTCGATCACCTCCGGCAGCAGCGCCATCGCCTCGTCGTAGGAGATCTCGTAGCCTTGCATCATATGCAGCGGATAGTTTCGGATTTCCATGTGCAGCTTGGCGATCGAGCGCCAGGTGCCGCCGACGGCATAAAAGGTGCGGCCGGTGCCGGTCTTCAGCACCGGCGAGCTTTTCATGAATTTGCGCACCCAGGTGCGAGCCTTCGGCAGCGAGCCGCCGCTATGCTCGAAGAGGCGGATACCCCCGAGCGGCAGGGTGATGCCCTTGCCGATCTTTGTGCCGCTGACCTCGACAAGTTCCAGCGAGCCACCGCCAAGGTCACCGACCACTCCATCAGGGTCGTGATAGCCGCTGACGATGCCCATGGCGGAGAAATAGGCTTCCTCTTCGCCGGTGAGGATGCGCACCTTGTGGCCGAGGATCGCCTCGGCCTTCTCGATGAAGGCAGGTCCGTTGCTCGCCTCGCGAGCGGCTGCGGTGGCCAGAACATACATGGAGGTCGCACGCGCCTGCTGCGACAGCGCATGAAAGCGATGCAGCGCCCGGAGAGCGCGCTCGACGCTCTCCTCGTCCATGCGTCCGGTGGCATCGATGCCCTTGCCCAGACCGCACATGACCTTCTCGTTGAACAGCATGGCCGGAGCGCGGCTCAGGCCTTCGTAGACGACAAGGCGAATGGAGTTGGAGCCGATATCCACAACGGAAACCGGGCGGATGCCGGGCAGACGCCCCTGCGCTTCAGATTCGACCATGCAATTCCGTTTTACTTGTGCCAGCTGCTCTTCCAGCCGGCAATCAGCTTCGGTGCACTGGACTTCAGGGCTTCACCCCGGCCGGAGAGGCTGGGATTGGTCATGAAATAGTGCTGCGCGTTGAAAGGTTCGGCGTCCTTGCCGACTTCCATCCGGCGAGACGTACCGTCGGGAAGAATTTCGTAGCTCTGCTGGTTATCGATGAGATTGCCCAGCATGATCTGCGAAAGTACCTGTTCGTGCACAGTCCGGTTGATAAGAGGCACAAGCGTCTCAACCCGCCGGTCCAGATTTCGCGGCATCATATCCGCCGAGCCGATATAGACAAGCGCATTCTCCGATGGAAGGCCGTGACCGTTGCCGAAGCAGAATATGCGGGAATGTTCAAGGAATCTGCCGACGATGGACTTGACACGAATATTGTCGGACAGCCCCGGCACCTGCGGCCTCAGGCAGCAGATGCCGCGTACCACCAGGTCGACTTCAGCCCCGGCACGGCTTGCCTTGTAGAGCGCGTCTATGATTTCCGGATCGACGAGCGAGTTCATCTTCATCCAGATCGCCGCAGGCCGCCGGCCTTGGCGTGCTCGATCTCCTCCTCGATATGCTTGAGGATGCGGGGGCGAAGCGTGTGCGGCGAAACCGCCAGCTTCATGCCGGCTTCCGGCTCGCCGTAACCGGTGATGAAGTTGAAGATGTTCGCCATGTCATGGGCGATGACCGGGTTGCAGGTGAAGAATGACAGGTCAGTGTAGATCTTCGCCGTGACCGGATGGTAGTTGCCGGTGCCGAGGTGGCAATAGGTGCGCAACCGGCCCTCTTCGCGACGCACCACCATCGACATCTTGGCATGGGTCTTGAGTTCGATGAACCCGAAGACCACCTGCACGCCGGCGCGCTCCAGGTCGCGCGCCCAGCGGATGTTGGCTTCCTCATCGAAGCGGGCCTTCAGTTCGACCAGCGCCGTCACGGACTTTCCGGCTTCGGCAGCGTCGACAAGCGCGCGCACAATCGGACTGTCGTTCGAGGTACGGTAGAGCGTCTGCTTGATGGCGACCACTTCCGGATCGCGCGCCGCTTGCAGCAGGAACTGCACCACGACGTCGAAGGACTCATAGGGGTGGTGGACCACCATGTCCTTTTCGCGGATCGCGGCAAAACAATCGCCGGCGTGTTCGCGCACGCGCTCGGGGAAGCGCGGATTGTAAGGTTCAAAGCGCAGATCGTCGCGCGGCGCCTTGGTGATTTCCGACAGCGTGTTCAGCGCCAGAAGCCCCGGCAAAACGGCGACGCGGTTTTCCGGAACGCTGAGTTCTTGAACGACGAACTGGCGCAGCGAAGCGGGCATTTCCGAATCGAGCTCGATGCGGATCACCGATCCGCGACGACGACGCTTCAGCGCCGTTTCGAAGAAGCGCACCAGATCTTCGGCCTCTTCTTCGACTTCGATATCGCTGTCTCTGATGATGCGGAACGTGCCCGAGCCCTTGACCTCGTAGCCTGGGAACAGCCGTTCGATGAACTGACTGACCATGTCTTCGAGCGTGATGTAGCGGATGACGTTCTTGAAATCGGGCAGGCGGATGAAGCGGTCGAGCGCCACCGGCAGGCGCAAGAGCGCCGTCATTGGCTCACGGCCGGTCTTGCTGACGAGCTGCAGGCCCATCGAGAACCCGAGGTTCGGGATGAACGGGAACGGATGCGCCGGGTCGATCGACAGCGGCGTCAGCACCGGAAAGATCGCCTGGTCGAATTCGTTGGCAAGCCAGCTTTTGTCCTGCGCCGATAAGGACGCCGGGCGGACGATGAGGATATCTTCCTTGGCCAGATACTGCTGCAGGACGGCGAGCGACGCCTGCTGCTCCATCTGCAGGTTGTCGATTTCCTTGAGGATGTCTTCGAGCTGTTCGGCCGGCGTCTTGCCATCAGGCGACCGCATGGCGAGCCCCTGCCGCACCTGGCCCTCGAGGCCGGCGACGCGCACCATGAAGAACTCATCAAGGTTGGCGGCCGAAATCGACAGAAAGCGGACACGCTCCAGGAGCGGATGCGCCGTGTTCAGGGTCTCCTCAAGCACGCGGCGATTGAATTGCAGCCACGAAAATTCGCGATTGATGAACCGTTCCGGGCTGGAGAGCAGGTCTAGCTCCTCCGCGGCCTGTTTGTTCTCATTCACCGCAGACGTCGCATTATCCATTACCGGTCAGACCCCATTTCTTCGCATGCAGGAACTATAACAGTTTGACGACGGAACTGTGACAATCAATCGGAATGGCGTTGATTTCCAAGCTCTTCCAGGACTTCGGCGGCAAGCGATCGGGTCAGCTTGACGCCGCGGGCGAGTGCCAGCCTGTCGATGCGTTCGACGATCGTCTGGGCAGCCTCGAGCGAGCGTTCCATGCGCTGGACGATATAGCCGACGAGCCTTTCGTCGATGAAAAGCTGGCGATCGGCAAAGAGCTTGATCAATACCTGCGTCAACAACTCATCGTCGGGCTCGCCGATCTCGACGACGGTTGCTGCTTTCAGGCGCGAGCGCAGGTCCGGAAGAACGACCGGCCAGGACATCGGCCACAGGCGCGAGGTCATCAAGAGGCCCGTGCCATGCTGGCGAACGCTGTTGATGACATGAAACAGGGTGGTGTCGTCGAACCCCTGACGGTCGGCATCCTCGAACAGCACAGGACCGTTGGCGGCGATCAACGCCACATCCGAGTCCGCAACCGGGTGGATCGCCCGCGCGCCCGCCCTCTCCTTCCAGATGCTGGCGAGATGCGATTTTCCGGAACCGATCGGGCCGGCGATGATGACAACCGGCGACGGCCAGTCTGGCCAGTGATCGACGATCGCGATCGCCGCGCTCAACCGATCGGAAACGAGCAGATCCTCACGACCCGTTGCCGGGTCGTGGTCGAATGCCAGAGGCAGTTGTTCGAAGGGACGTTTTGTCATGCTGTACTCGGGACAAGGATGGGACTATCAGCCGGGCTGACTGCCCTTTGCCTTCTTCGCCGCGACCTTTCCATGCCCATGGTAGAGATCGCTATCAAGGTATCGCTGGATGCCGAAGCGAACAAGCACGCCGATGGCGGCGGCCGCGGGAACCGCAACCAGAAGCCCGACGAAACCGAAGAGGGCACCGAAGGCAAGAAGCGCGAACATCAGCCAGACCGGATGCAGGCCGACGCTCTTGCCCACCAGCTTGGGCTGCAGGATGTTGCCTTCGAGGAACTGGCCGCTGAAGAAGATGGCAGCGACAAGCCCGATCCAGAGATAATCGGGCCAGAACTGTACAAGCGCGACGCCGACGGCCAGCACCAGACCGACCATCGATCCGACATAGGGGATAAAGCTGATCATGCCGGCAAAGAGGCCGATCAGCAGGCCGAAATTGAGACCGACGAGCGACAGGCCGATGCCATAGTAAAGGCCGAGGATGATGCAGAGCGAGCCCTGGCCGCGAACGAAGCCGGCGATCGTCGTGTTCATGTCCCGGGCGATCTGGCGGACGACGCTGACATAGTCGCGCGGAACCCAGCTATCGACCCGGTTGACCATCCGGTCCCAGTCGAGCAGCAGATAGAAGGCGACGACCGGCGTGATCACGAACAGCGACAGAATGTCGAGCAGCGCCATGCCAGAGTTCCAGAGCTGCTGGAACAACGTGCCGAGGAAGCTCGCGCCCTGCTCCAAAAGCTTGGCTGAATTCTGCTTGATCGCCGTCATCTGGTCCGCCAGCCATTGTGGCAGCAGCGTCGACTGGCTGTCGGTCAACAGCGCCTGCAGCTTGGAGATGTAACCGGGCATCTTCTGAATGAAGTCGGCGGCCTGGGTGAAGATCACCGGGATGATGATCATCAGCGACAGGGCGAAGATCACCACGAAGCCGATGAGGATCACCACCGTCGCCATCAGCCGACTGAGGCCGAGGCGCTCAAGGCGGTCGGCGACCGGGTCGAGGAAATAGGCCAGTGCCATGCCCGCGAGGAACGGCAGCAGGATCGAGCTGAAAACCATCAGGAAGGCGATGAAGGCGGCGAGCACCAGCAGCCAGAAGATAACCTGGCGCTGTAGTCCCGAACCGCTGACTTTTATGTCCATGGTGTTCCCCGTAACACGCCAAGCATGCCTTTACCGCATCATATTCTGTATGAGGAGATAGGTGGCGTGGCGCGCACCGGTCAAGTCCGCGTGCTTCTCAGCCCGGTAAATTGAACCCTCCATACCGTTCTTGCCGGTGGGATATGGGCAAAATGTTGAAAAAAGGCCGAGAAGGCAGGCTGTCGGCTTGCACTCCCTTGCCCATCGTGCCAATCGCATCCGCAAAATACCTGTCGCGCGACCAGCCTTGGAGAACCAGCATGAGCCAGTCGGGAAAGAACGGCCTCACCTACAGTGACGCAGGCGTGGATATCGATGCCGGCAATCTGATGGTGGAGAAAATCAAGCCGCATGTGCGCTCGACCCGGCGCCCGGGTGCCGACGGCGAGATCGGCGGCTTCGGCGGCCTGTTCGACCTGAAGGCCGCCGGTTTCACCGACCCGGTGCTCGTTGCCGCCAATGACGGTGTCGGCACCAAGCTCAAGATTGCCATCGACGCCAACAAGCACGACACCGTTGGCATCGACCTCGTTGCCATGTGCGTCAACGACCTGGTGGTCCAGGGTGCCGAGCCGCTGTTCTTCCTCGACTATTTCGCCACGGGCAAGCTCGATCCCGATCAGGGTGCCGCAATCGTTGCCGGCATTGCCGCCGGGTGCCGCCAATCCGGTTGCGCATTGATCGGTGGCGAGACCGCGGAAATGCCGGGCATGTATTCCGGAGGCGACTATGACCTTGCCGGCTTCGCTGTCGGTGCGGCCGAACGCGGCCAGCTGCTTCCAGCGGGTGACATTGGTGAAGGCGACGTCATCCTCGGCCTTGCATCGTCAGGCGTTCACTCCAACGGTTACTCTCTCGTTCGCAAGATCGTCGCGCTGTCGGGTCTTGCCTGGGATGCACCTGCCCCGTTTGGTGAAGGCACGCTTGCCGATCTCCTGATGACGCCGACGCGCATCTATGTGAAGCCGCTCCTGAAGGCGATCCGCGAAACCGGCTCGATCAAGGCGCTGGCGCATATCACCGGCGGCGGGTTCCCCGAGAACATTCCGCGCGTGCTGCCGAAGCATCTTGCAGCCGAGATCGATCTCGACGCCATCAAGGCGCCGAAGGTCTTCTCCTGGCTTGCCCAGACCGGCGGCGTCGCGGCCAACGAAATGCTGCGCACGTTCAACTGCGGCGTCGGCATGATCGCCGTCGTTCCGGCGGAAAAGGCGCAGGACGTTGCAGCCGTGCTGGAAGCCGAGGGCGAAACCGTCTTCACGCTCGGCCGCATGGTTGCCCGCGCCGAAGGCGCGCATGGCACGATCTACAAGGGCAGCCTCGCCCTATGATGAACGACGTGACGGCAGGCAGGAAAAAAGTCGTCGTCTTGATCTCGGGCGGCGGCTCCAACATGCTTTCGCTGGCCAAAGCTGCCGCCGAGCCTGGTTTTCCGGCCGAGATCGTCGCAGTGATTGCCGACAAGGCCGATGCCGGAGGCCTTGCCAAGGCTGCAGCGCTCGGCATCCCAACCTATGCGTTCCTTCGCAAGGATTTCGACAGCAAGGATGCGCACGAGGCGGCGGTCCTTGCCGAACTCGAGCGGCTGTCTCCCGATATTATCTGCCTTGCCGGCTATATGCGGCTGTTGTCGGCGAACTTCATCCAGCGCCACGAAGGCCGGATCATCAACATTCATCCGTCGCTTCTGCCGCTCTTTCCGGGTCTCCACACCCATCAGCGCGCCATTGACGCCGGCGTGAAAGTGGCGGGATGTACGGTGCATTTCGTCACCGAGGGCATGGATGAGGGTCCGATCGTCGCGCAGGCGGTCGTACCGGTTGTCGACGGCGACACGGCCGACACCCTTGCCGCTCGCGTGCTGACGGTCGAGCACCGCACCTATCCGATGGCGCTCAGGCTGCTGGCGGAAGGCAAAGCCTGGATGGAAGACGGACGGGTCGTCACGCAGGGCATCAGTCCCGTGCCCGCGTCTTCAACTCTGATTTCGCCGGCCGTATAAACCACCACTACTTTGCCGAAGCCAACCGCCGGTCGAGCGCGTCGAGCACACGCCGGGTCACGGCGGGATAGTCCTCGTCGAAATGGTGACCGCCTTCGATCGCGACGACATCGACGCCCGCGCCCTTCAGGTCAGGGCAGGCGTCGTCTTCTTCCTCGGTGCCGTGAATGCACTGCACCAAAGAGGGGTCGATGTGCTTGATATCGTCGAGCGGATCGCCGCCATCGCCCTGCCCGGCCGCGCCGAGCCAGCCAAGCACCGAAATCTTGTAGTCGACCTGATGCGATAGCGCCATCAGCGTGACCTGCCGCACATGGGCGCGCTCTGCGGGCGGGAGCAGATTGAAAGTGCGTGGCAGGATATCGGCACCGAAGGAGTAACCGATCAAGAGAACATTGCGGACGTTCCAGCGCTTGCGATAGTAGCTCATCACCTTGGCGAGATCGTCGGCCGTCGCCTGCGGTTCGCGCTCGGACCAGAAATAACGCAGAGAATCGATGCCGACGACAGGGACACCTTGCTGCTGCAGGACGTCTCCGACCTGCTTGTCGATATCGCGCCAGCCGCCATCGCCGGAATAGATCACCGCCATGGTGTCGCGTGTCGGCTTGGTATCGAGCACCGTCAGGGGCAAGCCGAATGGATTGTCTGCCGCGCTCTCGCTGTCGATCAGATCCGTCAGATGACCTGATAGCGCCGCATAGGCTTCGTCGTCGCTGTCTTCCTGCGTGATATCAGGGTGTTTTTCGATGAGTTTAGCCACATGGCTTCGGCCGTCGTCGGATGCCGTCGGCGTAAAGACGACGGAGATCGGGTCCGGCAGGGCACCGTCCGTCAGGCCGTACACCATGCGATCGGCCTTCAAGGTCTTCTCCGCCGGCGTGCAGAGCTGCTTCGTCAGCGCAACGCCTTCCTCCGGATCGACCGCAAGCGTCTGGCCGATGGTCGCAGCCGGCGTCTGTGCGGCGATGGCCAGCGCCATGGCCCCGCCCGCTCCGACCCCGGCCACAATCGGCGGGAGGTAGGCATCGCTCTTGAGGACGCGCTGGACCTGCTGGCTCAACGCTTCGATATCCGACACCGTGTAGATGCAGTCGCCGTCGTCCTTGGCGAGCGAGGCAAGATAGGCCTTGAGGTCGATACCGATGACGACCGCCTTGTCGTCGACAAGGGCGCGAGCGACCGCATCTTCCTTGTCGCTCCAGCCATCCGCATTGGACAGCAGAACAACAAGGGCGGATGCCTTGTCCTTCGGGACGAGGATATGGGGTGCCGGGATCATGCCGGTGTCGTAGGTCGCCGCCGTCTCCTGCCCTAAAGCCGGTGCAACCGTCGCGATGGCGAGAAGGGCGGCACCTGCCAGAGGCTTCCAGATCATCGGGATCCGCATCATTTCTTCATCACTCCCTTGAGGCCGCCGCCGATCAGGAATGTTACATCCATCAAGGCAAGGATCGGATTGATGCCGCCGCTCGCCACGAGATAGCGCGGCTGCCAATGGGGGTGGAACTTCGACTTGAAGGCGCGAAGTCCCTTGAAATTGTAGAAGCGTTCGCCGTGCTCGAAGAAGGTTCGCCCTGCCCGATCCCAGACCGGCGCGATCTGGCGCGAGGACATACCAGACAGCGGCGCCATGCCAAGATTGAAGGTCCGGTACCCCTCGGCCTTCAGATATTCCATCACCTTCGCGAACAGGAAATCCATCGATCCCTTGGGGGCATCCGGCGAGAAGCGCATGAGATCGACGGTGCCTTCCTGCTTGGTTGCCGTCACCAGGATATTGGCGAAGGCGACGATCCGTCCCTCGTAGGTGAGGATCGCGACCGGCTGTTCGGCCAGATACTCAGGATCGAAAGCCCCAAGCGAAAAACCCTTTTCCTTGGCATTGTGATGGGCAAGCCATGCATCGGAAATCGCCGTCAATTCGCCCATGATCGCCGGAACGTCTGCTGGAGCCACCATTTTGAACTCCAGCCCGTCGCGCTGGGCGCGGCTGACCTGCTGGCGCAGATTGGCCCACTTGCCGCCCTTCATCTCGAAACGGGCGAGATCGACATGGGCGAGCTCGCCGAGCCTGAAGGCGCGAAGTCCCGCATCGGCATAGTAGGCGAGCCCAAGTGGCGAAACCTGATAGAACACCGCGCGGCAGCGCTGGCGCGGGCCCTCTCGAAGAACTGCCAGATCAGTTCCGGCCAGGCATCGACCGGCCCCACCGGGTCGAACAGCGCGATCCACGAGCGGGCGCGCTGGCCATACATGATGAAGGCGCGACCATCGGCGGAAAACATCAGGCTCTTGTCTCCCATGCGCACCAGATTGGCATCGGACATGTCCTGCGCCTCGACGATCGCCAATGCCCGCTCCATGGCATCGTCGGTTGCCGGCTCCGCGCCTGAGGCCGCCGGGCGCATCAGGCTCCAGATGGCAACAGCGCTGGCGCCGATCGTCACACCCAGAAGCGCACGCAGGCCGCGCGGCGCCTCGGCAGAGAATTCGAACTGCCACCAGAGTTCATGGCTGTATTCGACGTCGCGATAGACGAACAGCAGGACGACCAGCCCACCCAGGCAGATCACCCCGAGTGCCGTCAACCACGGCAGCGTCAGCGCCTGGCCGAAGAGCGAAGCCGGCCGAACAAACAGACGGCGGCTGGCGAGGAGACCGACGAGAAAGAAGGCAAGCATGCCGGCCTCGACCAGCGCGATCGCCTTGATCAGCGAAAGCAGCAGTGCGGCAACGGCGATTGCGACCGACGCCCACCAGGCGCCATCGAGCCGCTGTGCGAGCCCGCGCGAGACGATGACGAGCGCAAGGCCGAGCAAGCTTGCCAGAAAGTGCGCGCCCTCGACGATCGGCAGCGGCAGCAGACCCTCGAGGAAGGCGAGATTCTCATCCGGCGTCGGCGTGACGCTCGACAGCACCAGCATGATCGCCAGCACGATGCCGAGTGTTGCCAGGAGAAGCGGCGTGATACGGCCGCCGATACGGCGCACGCTGGAGGCGACGGGATGGCCGGAAAGCTGACGAAGCTCGGTGCCGATGACAACCGCGATCGCGATCAGCAGCGGCAGCACGTGATAAATGACACGGTAGAGAACCAGCGCACCGAGGATCGTGTCGACATCGGCGCTGTGACCGAGCGTGGCGATGATGATCGTCTCGAAGACGCCGAGCCCGGCCGGAACATGGCTGAGAACGCCGATACCGACGGCAAGCGAATAGATCGCCAGGAAGGCGGGCCAACCGATTGTGCCCGCCGGAAGCAGCACGTAGAGCACCGTCGCCGATGCCGCCAGATCCAGCGCCGTGACGAGGAACTGGCGCGAGGAGGTGCGCGAATCCGGCAGGCGCAGTGTGAAGCGCCCGAGGCTGACCTCATGACCGTCACGCGCCTTGACGAAGACAGCGAGCACGACGCCGAGAATGGCAACCGCGATCATCCGCAGCCAGAAGGGGTTAAGACCCGTCAAGGGCGCCACATATTCGCCGACGGCGAGCAGGCTCAGGCACGTGACCGTCAAAAGCCCAAGGCCGAAGGCGAGCGTCACGAAGGCGATGATCCGGGCGATGTTTTCCGGCTCGATGCCCAGCCGCGAATAGGACCGGTAGCGGATGGCGCCGCCACTCAAGGCGCCAAAGCCGGCCGTGTTGCCGACCGCATAGGCGCAGGCCGCCGTCAACGCGACATCGGCATAGGGCAGCTTGCGCCTGACGTAATCAAGCGCGCCGACATCGTAGAAGGTGAGCGCGAAAAAGCTCAAGGCGGTGAAGAACACCGCCGCGGCGACAGAGGTCCAGCTGGTATCTGCAAGCGCCTGGACCACGTCGCCGTACTGCACTTCGGAGGTCAGATGAAAGATCGCCAACCCGAAGAGGGCGATCACCAGCAATGTCGCAAGTGCCTGCAGATAGCGCCGGTTACGGCGCAGAAAGGGTCTCCATCCTACCTCGATCTGCTGATCGTCGTTGGCTGCACGTTCCGTAAGGGAGGACGTCATGGGTTGCCCATGTCATTGATGAAGACATCAGCGCTGTAGCCTACCCGAGAACGATCAAAAAGTGAAATATCCGTAATGTATTGTTCTCTTATAAAACAAGGTCTTATGCCGTGAGCTTGCCGCGGTTCAGCTGGGCCCACTGCAGCAGCATGATGGTTTTGGCATCGCAGATCTCGCCGGTCGCGATCATGGCGACCGCTTCATCAAAGGGAATTTCGAGAACCTCGATATCCTCGCCCTCATGCGCCAGGCCGCCGCCATCACCGGCCTTTTCTGTGACATCAACAAGCCCAACGAAGAAGCTGGTGCGCTCGGTGAGCGCGCCGGGGCTCATATAGGCATCGAAGAGGTGAGTGGCCTTGTCGACATGGTGGCCGGTCTCCTCCAGCACCTCACGGCAGATCGCGACTTCAGGCGTATCGTCGTCGAGCAGGCCGGCCGGCGCTTCGATCATATAGGCGGGATCGCCCTGCAGCAGCACCGGCACGCGCAGCTGGCGGACGAGCACGACGCTCTCACGCCTCGGATCGAACAGCAGGATGGTCGCGGCGCTGCCGTGATCATGCACTTCACGCGTGAGCGTCGCCGTGCCGCCGCCTGACATGTCCTGCTCAAGGGTGATTTCTTCCAGATGAATGAAACCGTCCGAGAGCGTGCGCCGCTCGATGATCCTGACACGGGGATCGTGGTGGTTCGTCATGGCGGGGTCCTTGGTCGGGAGAGGAAAGGATGTGGTCGCAGTCGACCGTCAGTGAATGTGTTCCGAAGGGGCGCAGCTTTCGCGTTCCATCTGCAAGGTCGTGTGGTGCAGGTCGAACTCGTCGCGCAACCGTTGTTCGATCGCACGCCGCACCGTCTCGCCGTCGGCCTCTTCCGCCAGAACGACATGCGCCGTCAGCGACGGCTGGCTCTGGGTGATCGCCCAGAGATGCAGATCATGCACCGAGGCAACGTCGGGCACGGTCGTGATTGCCGCATGGATATCGGCCAGGCGCATGCCAGGCGGCACGCCTTCCAGCAGAATGTTGACGCAGTCCTTCAGCAGCACCCAGGTGCGCGGAAAAACCATGAAGCCGATACCAACGGCGAGCAACGAATCGACCCATTGCCAGCCGGTAAACCAGATGATCGCCGCGCCTGTTATCACCGCCAGCGACCCGAGCATGTCCGACCAGACCTCGAGATAGGCGCCCTTGACGTTGAGGCTCTCGTCCTTGTGGCTGGTCAGAAGCCGCATGGAGATCAGGTTGACGACAAGACCGATGACGGCAATCAGCAGCATGCCGCCCGACTGGATTTCCTGCGGCAGCGACAGGCGCTGCCAGGCCTCGTAGAGAATGTAAAAGGCGACGGCGAGCAGCAGCAGGGCGTTGAAGGCCGCCGCGAGAATCTCGAAGCGGGCATAGCCGTAGGTGCGCAGCAGATCCGACGGCCGGCGGCCGACATGGATGGCGACCAGCGCGATGGCCAATGCCGCCGCGTCGGTCAGCATATGCATCGCATCCGAGATCAGCGCCAGGCTGCCGGTCAGAATGCCGCCGACGACCTCGGCCAGCATGAAGCCGCCCGTCAGCCCGAGCGCACCCCAGAGACGCGAGACTGGCGTGTTGCTGACATCCGCATGTTGATGGTCGCCGCTCATGAAGGCATCCGGTGGCTAGAGTCAGGGTGCCGGTTTCACCCAGACCCTGTTGTCATGGAAAGCCGCGCCGCCATAGGGCGCAACTGCATCGGCGCCAGTAAGCACATTGATGCCCTCCCCGTCGAGATGGGCGCCGTTCGGCCACAGGCCTTCAGCGATCACCACGCCGCGCCGCGCGCCGCCGCCGACCACCACATGCAGGCGCACTTCGCCGCGTTGGTTGCCGAGCTTGACGATATCACCGTCGCCGACGCCAAGTGAGGCGGCGTCATCCGCATGCATCATTACCATCGGGCGGACTTCCTTCTGGATCGACGACGGGGTCTCGGCGAAGGTCGAATTGAGGAAAGAGCGCGCCGGCGAGGTAGCGAGACGGAAGGGGTGTTTCGCATCCGTGACCTCGATCAGGTCGACATGATCAGGGAACTCAGGCAGTGCCGCATGCGGCCCCTGCAGACCCATCGACTTCGGGGGACGGTTCGGCGCCGGCGTGCCGGTCCAGTCCGCCTTGAAGCGGAATTTGCCGTCGGGATGACCGAAGCCCTTGAGATAATGCGCGTCCTCGAACGCCGGCTGACAGTCGAGCCACTTCTCGCGCTTCATCTCGTCATAGCCGATGCCGTAGTTGGCAAGCAGCCGGTCGATATGCTGGCGCTCGCTCAACCCAAAGCCGGCATGATCGGCGACGCCGAGGCGCCTCGCCAGTTCCTCAATGACGAAGAGATTGGTGCGCACGGTCGATGGCGGCTCCACCACCTTCGGCCCAATCAGGATGTGTTGATGGCCGCCGCCGCGATAAAGGTCGTCATGTTCCAGGAACATCGTCGCCGGCAGCACGACATCCGCAAGCTGCGCCGTGTCGGTCATGAACTGTTCGTGCACCGCGACAAACAGGTCGTCCCGCAGGAACCCGCGTTTCACCAGCCTTTGTTCCGGGGCGACGTTCACCGGATTGGTGTTCTGGATCAACATCGCCGTCACCGGGCCGCCATGGCGCAGCGCCTCGGCATCGCCGGTCAGCACCCGCCCGATCTGCGACTGGTCGAGCATGCGCACATCAGGATCGTGGAATGCGGTGCCGACAAGCTCACGCTTGTCGAGCTTGAAGATGTCGTTGTTGGAATGAAACGCCCCGCCGCCTTCGTGCTTCCACGATCCAAGAACCGTGGCAACGGAGGCGGCTGCATGGATCGCCACCGATCCGTTGCGCTGGCGGGTAAAGCCGTAACCGAGGCGGAAAAAGCTCTTCGGCGTCGTGCCGACGAGTTTCGCGAACGCCTCGATCTCCTGGACGGACAGACCGGTGATCGCCGACGCCCATTCGGGGCTGCGCGACTTCAGATGCGTTTCGAGCCCGGTCGGGTCATCGGCGAATTCGGCCATGTAGGCGCGGTCGGCATAACCGTCGCGGAAGGCGACATGCATCACCGCGCAGGCGAGCGCCGCATCCGTGCCCGGTCTCAGCACCAGGCCCATATCGGCCTGCTTGACCGTGGGATTGTCGTAGATGTCGATGACGACGATCTTGGCGCCGCGATCCTTGCGGGCCTTCACCGCGTGGGTCATGACGTTGACCTGGGTGGCGACCGCGTTTGTCCCCCAGATCACCACGCAGTCGGACTTCGCCATCTCGCGCGGGTCGGGGCCGCGCAGCGAGCCGGTTGCCATCGAGAAACCGGTCCAGGCCATATTGGTGCAGATCGAGCCGAAGAAGCCGGAATAGCGCTTGGCGTGGCGCAACCTGTCGATGGAATCGCGTTGCACTTGCCCCATGGTACCGGCGTAGAAATAGGGCCAGATGGCTTCGGCCCCATGCTTCTGCTCGGCCCTGACGAACTGGTCGGCGATCTCGTCGAGTGCCGCCTCCCAGGAAATCTCCTGCCAGTTGCCGCTGCCCTTCGCTCCGGCGCGCCGCTGTGGCACCATCAGCCGGTCAGGATGATAGATGCGCTCGGAATAGCGCGCGACCTTGGCGCAGATGACGCCAGCGGTGTATGTGTTGGCGGCGGCACCGCGCACGCGGCCGATGCGGCCTTCGGCCGTCAGGTCCACTTCCAGCGCGCAAGCCGAGGGACAGTCGTGCGGACAGACGGAGTGGCCGATCGACTTTTCTGCTTTGATGGGGGTCGCAACGTTCATGGCTTTTCTATATGGCATCGACAATCGGGCTCAAAGAGCCAAACGCGCATCCATCGAAACAATTGATCACAGCCATCGGCGGCCCTCATGAACTATCGGCATATCTATCACGCGGGCAATTTCGCCGATGTTCTCAAGCATGCGGTGCTGGCACGGCTCGTCACCTATCTCCAGCAAAAGGAGAAGGCGTTCCGGGTTCTCGACACCCATGCCGGCATCGGTCTCTACGATCTGTCGAGCGAAGAAGCGCAGAAGACCGGCGAGTGGCGCGACGGCATCGGCCGGCTGCTCGAGGGTGATCTGCCAGCGCCGGTCGCAGCTATTCTCGAACCCTATCTGGCGACCGTTCGCGAGCTCAACACCGGTTCGGAGCTGACGCGTTATCCCGGCTCTCCGAAGCTGGTTCGCATGCTTTTTCGCCCGCAGGACCGTCTGTCGGCGATGGAATTGCACCCTGATGACTACGAGACGCTGCACCGGCTCTTCGACGGCGACTTCCAGAGCCGGATCACCGAGCTTGACGGCTGGCTGGCGCTTGGCGCTCACCTGCCGCCCAAGGAAAAGCGCGGCCTCATCCTGGTCGACCCGCCCTTCGAGATCGAGGGAGAATACGAACGGCTCGCCGACGGCCTCGCCAGGGGTTATCGACGCTTTGCCGGCGGCACCTTCTGCCTGTGGTACCCCCTGAAGAAGAATGCGCCGATCAAGGCCTTCCATGAGGCACTCAAGGCGCTCAACATCCCGAAAATGCTCTGCGCCGAGCTTGCCGTGCGCAGCGACCGCGACACCACGGGATTGTCGGGTTCGGGCCTGATCATCGTCAACCCACCCTTCACGCTCAAGAGTGAACTCGACGTGCTGTTGCCCTTCTTGAAAACCCGGCTCGGACAAGACCGTTTCGCTTCGGCACGCTGCTTCTGGCTGCGTGGGGAAGAAGCAGCAACTCGGGGCCTTGACTGAAAGGCTCTTAAAGCCGCAATCTTGCGAGACGATCCAGGGAGACGCCCATGACTCGCAAGCTCGCCGCAACGCTTCTGGCCTCGCTTTCCTTCGCCGCCACGACAGCGCCCGCCGCTTCGGCGGCCGACTATCTCGGGACCTACCGCGACCAGCCGACGTCCTATAGCGCGGGCGTCTGTGGCGACGCCTCGGTTCTCGGCTTCATCACCTCGCGGTTCGAATACAAGGCGGCGAACTATCTGCACGCCAATCTCTCGATCGCCGAGATCCGCAACATGGGCCAGAACCGGCTGGAACTACGCGACTACACGCACCGCGTCGAGCGCGAGTATTGCCGCGCGACTGCCGTCATGACGGATGGCGACCAGCGGCCGCTCTATTATCTCATCGAGCGCAACTGGGGCTTTGCCGGCATCGGCCGGAGCATCGAGTTCTGCGTCGGCGGCCTCGATCCCTGGTATGTCTACGGCGCACATTGCGCTTCGCTTCGCTGACCATGCCGAGGTATTGCCGACAGCGCCGGCTCCTGCCGGCGCTTTTCGTTGTGTTGGCACTTGTCGGCTGCAGCGAAGACAGCGCCGAGAAGAAGCCGCCATTGCAAACTGCAGGCCACACAAAAACGGATGTCGCCCTCCCCGTCGGCCAGGGCTTTGATTTCTACGTCCTCTCACTCTCTTGGTCGCCGACTTGGTGCGATGACAACGACCCATCAGGCAAAATCGGACAGTGCAAGATCGGCAGCAACCGCGGGCTGATCGTACATGGGCTGTGGCCGCAGGATGAGCGAGGGTACCCCGATTTCTGCCCGACGCGCCAATCCGATCGTGTGCCGGAAGCGCTCGGCCGCCAGTATCTCGATCTCATTCCTTCGATGGGGCTGATCGGCCATCAATGGCGCAAACATGGCACCTGCTCGGGCCTCAGCCAGCAGGACTATTTCGCCGTGACACGTGCAGCGCGCGAGCGCGTTGCATTGCCGGCGGAACTCGGTGCTGCGCGTCGCGAAAATTCGATGTCCGTCAGCGCCATCGAGGCCGCGTTCGTGGCCAGAAATCCGGGCATGACGACAAACGCCGTCGCTGTTACCTGCGAGGGCAAGCGGCTGGAGGAAATCAGGATCTGCTTCGACAAGGCGCTGAGCTTCCGGCCCTGCCCCGAAGTGGATCGCCAGGCCTGCCGAAGAGACACCGTGACACTGCCTCCAGCATCCTAGGCCGATACCTTGCCAATGGGTGCGGGAGCCGCTCCTATGTTTTGAAACTGCGTGTGGCCTTCCGTACTCGATTTCGGGCGGTGCGCGCGAAAGTGAAAGATGCTCGATGAGAATACTCTACTCGCCCACATCCCCCTACTCCAACAAGGTCCGCATGGCCGCGCATTATGCCGGGTTTGCGGTTGAAAGCGTGCTGACCGATACCAATGCCAACTCGCCAGAGCTTATCGGCAGCAATCCGCTCGGCAAGATTCCGACGCTGATTACCGGCGATGGCAAGTCTATCTACGACAGCCGCACGATCATGCACTTCATCGACCGGGGAACGAAAGGCAAGCTCTACCCGAAGAATGCCGGCAAGCGCTTGGATATCGAAATCCTCGAGGCGCTGTGTGACGGCATTTGTGACTGCCTGCTGGCGATCGTCTACGAGAAGCGCATCCACCCGCCGGAAAAGGTCCATCAGCCCTGGATCGACATGCAATGGACGAAGATCGAACGCGGCCTCGACCATCTGAACGAAAACCTACCCAAGACCGGAGCCAAGCTGCATGCGGGGCATTTCGCGCTCGCGGCACTGCTGCGCTACATTGAGCTGCGCTTCAGCGGCGAATGGCAGCGGGGTCGCGCCAAGCTCAAGAACTGGCCGGCGAAGTTCGAAAAGCACTTTCCGGATTATTCCAAATTCAAAGCATAAAAAAAGGCCGGGTCACCCCGGCCTTCTTTCTTTGATCCGGCAGAAGCCGATCAGAACTTCACACCCATACCGACGCGAACGCTCTGCTCATCGTAACCGGTCGAGACGCTCGTACCGCCCATATGGAAGTCCTTCGAGCCGTAGTCCGTGTAGCGATACTCAACGCGGGCGGTGATGTTGTCCGTCACGAAGGTTTCGGCACCAGCACCAGCCGTCCATCCGACCATGGTCTTGTCGTCGGCGCCAGCCTGAGTTCTAACTTTGGCGTTACCGACGGCGAGACCGGCCGTGCCGTAAACCAGGACCGGGTTCAGATCGACACCGACGCGGCCGCGGATCGAGCCGTTCACACCTTGCGTAACGCTGCGGTTGCTGGAATGAGAATCGTTGCCGGCGTAGCCGATATCGGCTTCACCACCGTAAACCATTTGGCCGCTCTGAACGTTGTAGCCGCCATAGAGGCCGCCGCCAAATCCAACCGCGGGGTTGTTGCCGGTCGCGTCGGCTTCGCCATGGCGCCAATCAACGGTACCACCGACATAAGCGCCCGACCAGTTCTTCGCAGCCGGCTCGGTGTATTCAGCCGCCGGAGCCGCCGGAACTTCGTCGATCGCGTCTGCAGCGTGGGCGGCCTGGAAGGCGATGAGGGATACGGCCGAAGCCATGAGGGTGGTGGTGAACGTACGCATAAATATTCTCCTTTACGAACCGATGCCTCGAGGGTTGGGATCCCGCAATGAAACATCGGACAACTTTCAATTAACCCGCCCGGTTGAGCTGAAATTGGCCAGCAAATGAGGATTCACAAGAGCCAAAATGTGAAATTTTGGTGGCACAATCACGCCCAAAGTTTGATGTTGCTTTCACGCCACAGGAGTTTTATTAACCATCTTTCAAGATTAACGAAAGATATACTATATGGCTTCAAAATAATACAATTTACGCGAATTCCATTAATTTTTGCGAAATGAATCGTCAGGGAGAGTTTCAGGGCGGCGTTTCTTGCCTATATCTTCGTCCGCTGGCGCGAAGATTCGAAAAGCGGGATGAAACGTGAAGAAATCACTGAAGGCGGCACTCGTAACCGGTGGCGCCAAACGGATCGGCAAGGCTATAGTTGAAGACCTCGCGGCGCACGGCTTCGCGGTCGCAATCCACGCCAATGGCTCGCTCGATGAGGCGGAGGCGCTTGCGGCTTCGCTTGTCAAAACCGGGGTCGCAGCCGTTGCCGTGAAGGCGGACCTTACCGACACACAGGAAACCTTGGCGCTGATGGCGCAAGCCAACGAAGCGCTCGGACCGATCGACCTGATCGTCAACAATGCCTCGCTGTTCAAGAAGGATAGCCTCGACGCTTTCGACGAAGCCGTCTGGGACCGGCATTTCGCCCTGCATGTAAAAGCACCCTCCCTGCTCGCCCGCGATTTTGCCCGCCAGCTGCCACGCGGCGTCTCCGGCCTCGTCGTCAATGTGATCGACCAGCGCGTCTGGTCTCCAAACCCGCGTTTTTATTCCTATATGTTGTCCAAGTCCGCACTGTGGACGGCAACACAAACGATGGCTCAGGCACTTGCGCCGGATATTCGCGTCAACGGCATCGGCCCCGGGCCGACACTGCCGAACGAGCGGCAGGATCCTCGCGATTTCCAGGCTCAGGTCGATGCGGTGATCCTCAAGCGCGGTCCGGCGCTCGGCGAATTCGGGCGGACGATCCGATTCCTTTTCGACACGCCGTCGATTACCGGACAGATGATCGCGCTGGATGGCGGCCAGCACCTCGCCTGGGAAACGCCTGATATCAGGGAGATAGTGGAATGAACGGACGCGTGCCGACTGACGGCGGCATCCTTTATGACGGCAATGACATCGAAGACGACGACGACCTGATCGAGGCGCCTGAAGGCGTGCCCGCAGGCCCGGCGATCGAGTGGGCGGAGAATCGCAACGAGGTCGTGGGCCTCAAGGGCGCCGAACTGATCCAGGCCTTCGTCAAGCGGCTGCCGAACGGCCCTGGCGTCTATCGCATGTTCAATGAGGCCGGCGACGTCCTTTATGTCGGCAAGGCACGCAGCCTGAAGAAGCGCGTCGGCAACTACGCCCAGGGGCGCGGCCACTCCAACCGTATTTCGCGGATGATTCGCGAAACGGCGAACATGGAGTTCGTCACCACCCGCACGGAGATCGAGGCGCTTCTGCTTGAAGCCAACCTGATCAAGCGGCTCCGGCCGCGTTTCAACGTGCTTCTGCGCGACGACAAGTCCTTTCCCTATATTCTGGTCACCGGCGACAGCCGTGCGCCCGCCCTTTACAAACATCGCGGCGCACGCAGCCGAAAGGGCGATTATTTCGGCCCCTTCGCATCGGCGGGCGCCGTCGGACGCACGATCAACTCGCTGCAGCGCGCCTTTCTGTTGAGAACTTGCACCGACAGTGTGTTCGAGACACGCACGCGTCCTTGTCTTCTGCACCAGATCAAGCGCTGTTCGGCGCCCTGCACGGGCGAAATCAGCAATGAGGGTTATGCCGAACTTGTGCGCGAGGCCAAGGACTTCCTCTCCGGCAAGAGCCAGGCGGTGAAAGCGACGATTGCGGCGGCGATGGGCGAGGCTGCGGAAAACCTCGACTTCGAACGTGCCGCACTTTATCGCGACCGGCTCGCAGCACTCAGCCACGTTCAAAGCCACCAGGGCATCAACCCGGCCGGCGTCGAAGAGGCGGACGTCTTTGCGATCCACCACGAGGGCGGAACCTCCTGCATCCAGGTGTTCTTCTTCCGCACCGGGCAGAACTGGGGCAACCGCGCCTATTTCCCGAAGGCGGACCCATCGCTGCCGACGGCAGAGGTGCTTTCGGCCTTCCTCGCGCAGTTCTACGACGACAAGCCCTGTCCGCGGCAGATCCTGCTGTGCGAGGCAGTCGAGGAGCAGGAACTGCTCGGCCAGGCGCTCAGCGAAAAGTCGGGCTACAAGGTGTCGATCCAGGTGCCTCAACGCGGCGAAAAGAAGGATCTTGTTGATCACGCGCTTGCCAACGCCCGCGAGGCGCATGGCCGCAAGTTGGCTGAAACCGCGTCGCAGTCGCGACTGCTCGAAGGTTTTGCCGAAACGTTCAAGCTCGAACGCGCCCCACGGCGGATCGAGATCTACGACAACTCCCACATCATGGGCACCAATGCCGTCGGCGGCATGGTGGTCGCCGGCCCTGAAGGTTTCGTCAAAGGCCAGTATCGCAAGTTCAACATCAAATCGACCGACATTACGCCCGGCGACGACTTCGGCATGATGCGCGAGGTGATGACCCGCCGCTTCTCGCGCCTGCTCAAGGAAGAAGGCAAACCGGACCGGACTGCCGAGGTCGCCGAAGATGCAGCCTTCCCGGCCTGGCCGGACGTCATCCTGATCGACGGCGGCCAGGGACAGATGACGGCTGTCCGCACGATCCTGAGGGAATTGGATGTCGAAGACTGCGTGACGGCGATCGGCGTCGCCAAGGGTGTCGACCGCGACGCCGGGCGCGAGCGTTTCTTCGCGCTCGGGCGCGACAGCTTCACCCTGCCGCCGCGAGATCCGGTGCTCTATTTCATCCAGCGCCTACGGGACGAGGCGCACCGTTTTGCCATCGGCTCCCACCGCGCGCGGCGCAAGAAGGAGATGGTCAAGAACCCGCTCGACGAGATTGCCGGTATCGGGCCGACGCGCAAGCGAGCATTGCTCACCCATTTCGGTACCGCCAAGGCCGTTTCCCGCGCCGGCATGAACGACCTGATGGCGGTCAACGGCATTTCCGAAGCGGTCGCCCGGCTGGTCTACGAGCATTTCCATGAGGACGCGGCAAAATGACCGTTGCAGCGCAGCATGTCGAAGAGGACACGCGGAAGACGCTGTAATGGTTCAACCTTGCCGCATCGTTTCGCCCCCCGATCGATACCGATTTAAGGAATTATGCAGTGGCAATTCACCGGGCGTTCAGGTGAGATGCGCCAATTATGACAACCTTCGCACAATGATTTGTTGACCTGAGGGTCGCAAAGTCATTCTGTACCTCCGAGGAAGACAGAGAACCCGAATCCATGCCCACGCCCGTCGCCTACAGCATCCCCAACCTGCTCACCTATTTCCGAATCCTGATCGTGCCGCTGATCGTGCTCTGCTTCTTCGTCGAAGGCCGGCTGCACAGTTCGGATTTTGCGCGCTGGACGGCGGTCACTCTCTTTGCCATCGCCTCGATCACCGACTTCTTCGACGGTTATCTCGCCCGCATCTGGAAGCAGACCTCGAACATCGGCAAGATGCTCGATCCGATCGCCGACAAGCTGCTGGTCGCCTCGATCCTGCTGCTCGTTGCCGCCGACGGCACGATTGCCGGCTGGTCGATCTGGGCCGCCATCATCATTCTGTGCCGCGAGATCCTCGTTTCGGGTCTGCGCGAGTATCTGGCAGCGCTGAAGGTCAGCGTCCCGGTTACCCGCATCGCCAAGTGGAAGACGACGATCCAGATGGTGGCGATCGTCTTCCTGCTGGCCGGCCCCGCTGGCGACAAGATCCTGCCCTATACGACCGAGGCCGGTATCGTTCTGCTGTGGATTGCCGCGGCGATCACGCTCTACAGCGGTTACGACTATTTCCGCGCCGGCCTGAAACATGTGGTCAACGAATGAGCACCGTCAATCTCGTCTACTTCTCTTGGGTGCGCGAACGCATTGGCAAGGGTGAGGAAACGCTGGAAGTCCCGGCCGACGTCGTCACCATTGCCGATTTGCTTGCGCATCTGAAAACCCTTGGGGAAGAATACGAGACGGCGCTCGAGCACCAGAACGTCATCCGCGCAGCGATCAACCAGGAGCATGTCGAGCATGGCGAACCGATCGCCGGCGCGCGCGAGATCGCTCTCTTCCCGCCGATGACCGGTGGCTGACGCCATGGGCGCGGCCGTCACCGTGCGCGTGCAGTGCGAGGACTTCGATCTTTCGGCCGAGGTTTCCAAGCTCTCTTCCGGCCGCCCTGACATCGGGGCGGTTGTGACGTTTTCGGGCCTCTGCCGCGACGAAGCGGGCACGCTGACCGCTCTCGAGTTAGAGCATTATCCTGGAATGGCCGAAGCCGAAATCGAACGCATCTGCAGGCTGGCGGTCGAACGCTTCGGGCTGCAAGCGGCAACGGCGATCCATCGCTACGGCAAGATCAATCCCGGCGAAAACATCGTGCTGGTGATCACCGCCTCGCCGCACCGGCAGGCGGCTTTCGATGGCGCCAACTTCATCATGGATTTCCTCAAGACCTCCGCTCCCTTCTGGAAGAAGGAGCACTCGAGCGACGGAACGGCCGGCGGTTGGGTCAGCGCCAAGGATGCCGACGACACGGCGCGTGATCGCTGGAAACGCTGACATCAGGGGATGATTTTCTCCTGCCGCGTCACCGCGAGCACGATGACGAGGAAGCCGAAGATCGCGAAATCCCGCCAGAGGATCGGGCCATACGCGCCCCAGAGCGTTTCGAGCAGGCCGATCGCTGCTGCACCGAGCGCGGCACAAAGCGGCGAGGTCTGGCCGCCGATCGCCGCGATGAACAGCACCTTGACCCCGAAGGTTAGCCCGGTGCCGAAATCCATGTTGCCATAGTAGGACGCGGCCAGGATGCCACAGCAGGCGGCGATCAGCGACGCGGCGCCATAGGCGGCGATATAGACACGCGCCGCATCGATGCCGCACAGGGCAGCAGCGCCACGATCCTCTGACACCGCTCGCCACGACCGCCCGGCGCGACTATGCGCCAGAAACCAGTGACCGCTCGCGACCAGCGCCACCATCAACAGCGTGTTGAGCAACTGGATCACCGTCAGCGTCACCGGGAACTTGGCATCGGACCAGAAGACGATGTTGCCGTTCAGAAACGGTGGCAGCCACAGGCTCTTCGTTTCCGACGCCAGCCGCGCGGTCTCCATCAGCACCAGAAGACAGCCAAGCGACGCGACGACGACAGTGTTGGCCGACGAGAATGCAAGCGGGCGCATCACATAGCGCCCGGCGACAAGCCCTGCCCCGACGCCGAGTGTGAGGCCCGCTGCGGCGCCGAGGCCGAGCGCTACCGGCAGCACCAGCCACAGTTGGTTCCAGCCGAAATTGGCAAACAGCACGAACATCTGGCCGGCGAAGGCAAAGAGAGCACCGTAGGTGAGATCGGCCCGGCGGGTCACGGCAAAGGCGATGGCATAGCCGAATGCCAGCGCAGCATAGAGCGCGGCGATAGGGACGGCATTGGCGATCTGCTGCAGGAAATAGAGCATGGCGCATCCGGGAGCGTGACAACATCAATATAACTGGTAAAATCACATTTACCAGTTAGGATTTGTTCATGACCTTCACCTGGACCGCACACCGATTTGCCGGCGGCGCGCTGGCGCTGGATGTCGCCAACTCCGTCATCCTGCGCTTTGATCCCGCGAGGCGGATCGATCGCTTTGCCGACGTCCCGGCGCTCGACGGCTTCGCCGGAGCCGCCAACCGGTTCTGCGCCGAGAGCCAACGCTTTGGCACGCTGTTGCCCGTTGCCGAGCCGAACCGCACCAGGCTCTTGACGTTGCGCGAGGCAACGGATCGGCATTTTCGGGCGCAGGCGGAGGCCGAGCAGCGGGTAGACTTGATGGCCGACCTGCTCGAGGCGATCGCCGCGGTGTTGCGTGGTGCCGGCAACGGTGGAGACGCCGTCGCGCTCGACACCGCTACGGCCCATTCCGCACTCAGCCTCGTCGCCAATCCCGAACCCGATCGGCTGAAGATCTGCCCCAATTGCGGCTGGCTATTTCTGGACAGGAGCCGCAACCGCAGCCGGACCTGGTGCGACATGGCCGTCTGCGGCAACCGCAGCAAGGCCAAGCGTCACTATCGCCGCAGCAAGGAGGAGGCACAATGATAATACGGACGATTGCAACGCTTGCGGCCATGATGACGGTGATGCTGATCGCCGGCTGCCAACGGGAGACCGGCCCCGATCCGCTAAAGCTGACTGGCAAGATGTTCATCTTCAACTACCGCCTCGCCTATGCCGTCTACACGATCACGCTCCAGAAGACGGAGCCCGTGCCCGAGGGTAGCATTGTCATCGCGACATTCGAGAACCCGGTGGGCGGCGAGTCGCTCAAGGTGACGCGCAAGCTCTTTCCAAAGCTCGACAGAGTGGTGCTGGAAAGTCCCGATCTGACTTGTGTGAAAAAGGAAAGGCCCTATGCGGTGACGATCGAGGTGAAAGGACCTGCGGGCGAAACGCTGCAGAAACTGGAGACCACCGTCACCTCCGATGTCGACCAAGATATCTTGCCGGCGAAGCCACTGGTCGAGGGTCCGGCATACGACAAGAATCCGGCGGTCTTCCGGGACGGCAAGGCGCCGGAGCATTTTGAAACGGCAAAGTGCCCGATATGAAAAAACCGGAGCGTTTCCGCTCCGGTTCAATCGAGTGATTTCAAGCCGTTATGGCCGGAAATGCAGATATTGAATTCAGCCGACGATTTCGGTGCCGGAGAACCAGTATGCGATTTCTTCAGCAGCCGTTGCCGGAGCGTCCGAACCGTGAACCGAGTTTTCGCCGATCGAAAGGGCGTGAACCTTGCGGATCGTGCCTTCATCAGCGTTTGCCGGGTTGGTGGCGCCCATGATTTCGCGGTTCTTGGCGATGGCGTTTTCGCCTTCGAGAACCTGAACGATGGTCGGGCCCGAAGACATGGACTCGACGAGTTCGCCGAAGAACGGACGTTCCTTGTGAACGGCGTAGAAGCCTTCAGCTTCGCGGCGGCTCATCCAGACGCGCTTGGAAGCAACGACGCGCAGGCCGGCGTCTTCGAGCATCTTGGTGATGGCGCCGGTCAGGTTACGCTTCGTTGCGTCCGGCTTGATCATCGAAAAGGTACGTTCAATCGCCATTGGCTCAATTCCCTTGTTTTCTTGAGAAGTGGCGGTTCATTAGCCGCCAATTCCGCGCAAAACAAGGGGGTTCACTCACGATTCGCCGCGAGCCTTGCGGGTTTCACGCCGCTGTCACAGAGCGGCCGATGCCATCGTGCAGGTCGAGGCAACGCTCGAACCAGTCGGTGACCGGATCGCCTTGGGAAAGCAGGCGTTGCGGCGAAACGATACGCGCCCATTGCAGCGCACCGAAGACGATGTAGTCGGCAAAGAGTGGCCGCTCGCCGCCGAGATAGGGCTGAAACTTCAGCATATGGCGCAGCGGCTCAAGCTTGTCGGAGAAGGTCGCAAGGGCCGCGCCTCCGGTTTCAGCCACCGCTTCGAGCGAAGTGCCGAAGCGCGCCTCGCGACTTTCGCGGAAATAGACCCGATCGACCGGATCGAGCCTGTCGTGAATATCCTTGATGATGATGCGAGCGATTGCCGGATGCAGCGTCGTCTGCGACCAGCCCTCGATGAAGCGGGCCATGGCCATGCCGCCCGGTCCGCCAAACAGCGACGGCCGATCCGGGTAGTTCTCGTCGAGATAGACGGCAATCTCAAAACTGTCCTGTACCAGCCGGTCGCCGTCGCGCAGAAGCGGCACGAGCTTGGTGGCGCCTTCCTCTACCTTGGGGATCTCGGTAAAGCCGATCGGAACGACGTCGAAGTCGAGCCCCTTATGCGCAAGCGACAGCTTGGTCTTCCAGACATGCGGTGAAAAAGGTCGGGCCCTGTCGGCACCGCAAAGCGAATAGAGTTTCCTGCTCACGTGATCTCCCGGCGAAAATTGGATCGTCTCACCTCATTCGACGCCAGACGGATCGAACGATCAAATGATTAAATTTCATGGGTGGCATTCGCCACAGGAATGCGGATCTGCGCTAACTTCGCGACCACGAAGGAGAAACAGATGCTCGATCATTTTCGCATGTTCGCCGACTACAACATCTGGGCCAACCGCCGGCTCTACGCAGCGGCCGCAGAACTTCCGGACAGCGAACTGAGGCAGAGCAAGGGTGCATTCTTCGGGTCAGCGCTTGCGACGCTCAATCATATCCTTGCCGCGGATCGGATCTGGATGAAACGTTTCACCGGCGAAGGCGACGCGCCGACAGCGCTGGATACGATGCTCCATGAAGATCTCGCCAGCCTTACCAGCGCACGCGAACGGGAAGATGCGCGAATGATTGCCTGGATCTACGGGCTCGATGAGGCGCGGTTTGCCGCCACCTTCAATTACACGACGCTGAGCTCACCAGTGATCGTCACGCAGAAGCTCGGGCCAACGCTCGCCCACGTCTTCAATCACCAGACCCATCACCGCGGCCAGGTGCACGCGACGCTGACAGCGCTTGGGCGTCCATCAATTGTGCTGGATCTCGCGTTCTTTTTGTGGACCGAAGGCGAAAAGTGGGCGAACTAAAACAGCCCATCTGGCACTCGGCCGCAGATGATTAAGCGACAGTCCGGGCTTGGGCCTTCCGTTCACAGCCGCCTTGAGCAATTGGCGTTGCAAGAGCCAGGCGGCGAGGCCAAGCGCGATGCCGCCTGCGATCGAGACTGTGGAAAAGAGCACCGTTGGGAGATGCGGCTGCAGCGGCGTCATCAACAGCTCCGGCACGAAACGGTGCAGGATGTAGATATGGAAGCCGGCAGCCGATAGCGGCAGCACCAGCTGCGCTGCCCAGCGCGGAACGCTGACGCGCGGCGCATAGACCAGAGCAACGAGCACGGCGATCAACAGCAGATACTTGATCTTCGTGCCGATCCAGACGCCCTCGTAAAGGCCGAAAAACAGGAAGGCGCCAGCTCCCGCGACCACCAGAAGCAGTCGCTGCAGATGCGTTTCGGCGATCGCGGCGCACCAGCCGATCACAGCGAGATAGAAGATCCATGGCAAGGTGAAGATCTGCCGGTTGCCGATCGGCCAGAGTATCGGCAAGGCCAGCCTGGCGATCAGCGCCACGCCGAGCAACAGCATGCCCATCGCAAAGGGCTGCCGAGCAGCAAGCCGCCGGAAGCGCTGGATCGCGAACAGCGCCACGAAGACCAGCATCATCTGGCAATAGGCTTCGATGAACCAATAGAGGTAGGGCACCATGCCACGGGTCTCCGGATCGGCGAAACCGAAATTGCCGACAAGGAAGATCGATGCCCAGGGGACTTCGCCCCAAACGGCGGCATAGGCGCCGACAATGAGATAATAGGGCACGAGGATCTGCGTGAGTGGTCGCAGAATAGCCAAGCCACCACCGGCCAGAAGCGGCCCCATCTGGAATCGGGCGAGGCTGAAACCGGCAAGGATAACCATGGCAGCCGATCCGCCCGGCAGCGGCCACAGGGTTTCGTGGTGAAGAACGACGAGCAATATAGCCAAGGCACGGATGATCAGATCCATTCCGATCCTTGCCGTCGCCGTTTCTCGCTTTTCCAGCGCCGCAAGTGTTGCGATCGGCATGGCCTCCCACATCTCCGGAGCCTGTCCAAGCGCCTTTTCGAGACCAATCGAGAGCTGCACGAAACGCAGCGAATCTCCGCCGAGCGAGAGGAAGCTATCCTCCGGCTTCACCCGTGCAGGATAGAACACTTGCTGGAAGAGGCTTTCGATACCTTCGCGATCGCCGTGGCCGGCGGCGATCGCCTGCTTTGCTGCAAGGCTCAGGGCACCATAGTCGACTTTGCCCGATGGCAACCTCGGGATTTCCGGCACGTGCGTGGCCATGATGTGGGCAAGTGTCAGGCCGCTCGCGGCAACGAGCAGGCGGCGCACGTCCTCGAGTCGGCCTTCGCCCTGAAAGAAGGCATGCAGCCCTTCGTCATCGCCGACGATTGCCGCCACAACACCGCGCCGCTCGAGCGCGTGCTCGAGGGTATCGTGGCCGATGCGCAGGCCAGCGATCTTGGACATGCGTTTCATGCGTCCAACGATGCGGAAAAGGCCATCGGTTTCGCGGACCGCCAGGTCGCCCGTATGCAGTTCGTCAAGGTCTGCGCCGCGGGCCAGGTCCTGCCGCGACGAGGCGTAGCCCATCATCACATTGGGGCCGCGATAGACAAGTTCGCCGGCGACACCGGCACCGGCAATCGCTCGCCCCTCATCATCCGCGATCGATAGCATGCCACCGGGAATGGCGACGCCGATCCGGTCTTCATTGCCCTTGAGCCGCGCGGGGGGAACATAGGCGATGCGGGCCGTCGCTTCGGTCTGACCGTACATGACGAATAAAGCGGCGCCTTGGGCGCGAAGATGCTCGTCATAGGCACGAACGCGCTCCGGCGCCATACGTCCGCCGGCAACCGTCATGAAACGCAGTTGCGGGAACGCACGGTCGCGAAAGCCGACCTTTTCCAGGAGTTCATAGGAATAGGGCACGCCGGAAAGATTGGTGCAGCCGCTGGCCGCAAGACCGTCAAGGAATCCTGGATCAAGGATCGAGCCGCTGGGAACGTAAAGGCTGGCGCCGACAGTCAGATGGGCGTTCAGCACCGAAAGGCCATAGGAGTAATGCAGCGGCAGGATCAAGCACCTGCGATCGTCGGCGCCAAGCTCCAGATATTCGGCAATCGAGCGGGCATTGACCGAAACATTGCCAGCCGAAAGCCGCACCGCCTTGCCGCACCCGGTACTGCCAGAGGTCGACAGCAGGAGGCCGAGGTCCGGATGCAACGGCTTGTCACTGCCCCCCAGATGTTCGGTTCGCCAACGGCCGTCGATCCGGCAATAGGCACAGTCCGGTTCGAACATGTCCGTCCAGGCCGCAGTGCCGGCGGCGCGCGGCGCCTGCATGGCAACCACATGTCCGGCCTTAAGCGCTGCGAGATAGGCAATGATGGCATGTTCGGAGAGTTCGGGCTCAAGCTTTATCAGCGCGCGGGTGCGCGGAAAAAGTGCGACCTGACGGTCGACCCTTTCGTGCAGGTCGCGGTAGCTGACGAAACGCCGACCGGGAAGAACCAGAGCGGGACGCTCGCCCCACGCCGCAAGATCCGCGATGAATGAAGGGGGCATTGTCAAACCATCACTCTGCATTCGAGCCTCCCGCCCGATTTAGCAAGGCGGGATATAATTGTTGACAAGCTCCGTCAACTATAAACATGAACTAAAACAGCAACTTTCGACTTTCCGCTCCAATCGGTTGCGCCAGTCCCTCCTGCGGTGGGATTTCGACAACCATACCGGGCAGATCTGGTATCGCGCCTGGTATCTTCAGACTCCCTTAAACGCAGCGCCGCCATAGTGTTTTCGGATCCCATACAGGCATCGAGGACGACCACGGAATGACCAGGCAAGTTGCCGCGAACACCGGCCGATCGCAGACGAAAAGCACCACCATCATTTTGAAGGTGGCGCAATCCATGTCTCAGCTTGGCATCGCGGCACTGCCACGCAACTATGAACTTGTCTATGAAGCCTTGTCCGGCCGGCTACCGCAGCTTTCGCGCGATCTGGCGGCGCTCGGCGCCACGCCGCAGCAGGACGCCCTCGACGAACTCGGCCTCAAGCATCATCTGGTGGCTCACGGGGCACTTGCCGCCGACAGGGCAAGGGCAGCAGCACAGGAGGCCCTGAGCGAACTTGCTCTGCAGCTGAGGCACAGCCTGGCGCAGAAACACGCCTTCAGAAGCCAGCTCGACCGCTTCAAAGACCGCCTGGTCGCCGACCCGGTTGCCGGCCTGTCGGAGTTTGCCGACGACGCAGCGAGGTTGCGGGATGCGGCCGGCCTGCTGATGAATGAAGAACAGGCTTTTCAAACAGCCTTGCAGGTAAGCGCCGAGCGCTTTGCAGCGCTGGAAGGCGAGTTCGCCGAAAGCCGCAAACCGTTGACCCGCGACCCCGCCACCGGCCTGCCCAATCGCCTGGCCCTGGCGGCGCGTTTGAGAACAATGCTGGAAGCCGAAGGCATAACCGAGCCGGTTGCCCTGCTTGTCGTGTCAGTCGAGGGGTTGCGCGGTATCGCCGAGCAGCACGGCGGCAGCGCGGCAGAAAAGGCGCTCGGCAAACTTTCGACGCTGTTTCGCAAGTCGATCAAGAAGAGTGACTTCGTCGCACGCGTCGGCGGCCAGGAATTTGCGTTCCTCTGCAGCGACGTCACAGAGGAGAACGCCGAAGCAATTGCGCAGCGCATCCAGCAATCGGTGGAGGCGCTGCGCGTCGCCCTGCCCGGCCGTGCTTTCACGACCGAAACCCTTTCGCTCTCGGCCGGCATCGCGACGGCCCAGCCGATGGCGACGCCAGCCGACGTCATGCAGCAGGCCGAACTGGCGCTTGCGGCCGCCCGAACGGGATCGCGCTCGGGAATTCTTGCCTATACGCCGGAGCTTGGCGGCAAACGGGCGAAGATCTATTCGCCGCACGCTGCCTAAAGCGCGTCGCGATCTCCAGGGTTCATGCCGCTTCTGACTGCCGCTCATGCACGGCCATCCGGCTCGTGCCGATTTCGCAAGCCTTGTCACCCAGCCGACCGAGCAGGCGATGAAGATCCGTGCGCTCATTGTCATCGAGCGCCGAGAAAAGCTCTTCGATCATCTGACGACGTGGCCGGAGCGCCGCTTCGAGGCCGGCCCGGCCGAGGTCGGTAATCGAGATGATCTTTGCTCGCCGGTCCTCGGGATCCGGCTCGCGGACGACCATCCCGTCGCGCTCAAGTCCGTCGATCGCCTCAGTGACGGTTCGCGGGGCAAAGCTGAGTGCCGAAGCGATGTCGGCGCAGCGACATGGCCCGAGTTCGCTGAGATAGAACAGGAACTTGCTGCGCGCGAGCGAGACGCCTTCTTCACTCATGGACGCGTTCACCAGGCGGTGGACGCAGTGGTAGAGTTCGAAGAGCCGCTCAGCGACGTGAATTTTTTCTGTCATGGCAAATCACCTCATTGGCAACGCCAAAACGAGATAACCCGGCCCCGCTTGGCGGGACCGGGTTATCTGGTCGTCCGTTTGGCGTGGGTTATTGACTGTCCTGACCGGTCTTGCCGAAGGCCTTCGCATTGCCGTTGGCAATCGCGCCTGTCGCCGCGGCGTCAACCGCCTTGTTCTCGATACCGGCATAGTAATCACCACCGTCGACGTGTTTGCGGACACGCCGGCACCTGCCGAAGCGTCTGCACGACCGGTAAAGAGCGGCTTCGGGCTGACGCCTTCATAGTAGCTGCCGCCGGCAAAGGCGGTGGATGCGCCGGCCAACGTTGCCGCTGCAACGAGAAGCGTTGCGATGGACTTTTTCATGGGAGTTTTCCTTGATGGGGATGGAGCGTCATGGGGCTGGAAGCCCCATGACCGGAGACGGAATGCGCCTTAGCGGGAGATGCCCTGGTAGTATTCGCCTTCGCCGCCCTGAACAACCTGCGGCCTGGCATCGTAATTGTGGACCGAGCCGGTGGACGTACGGTCGACATATCCGGCTTCCGAACCGCGGATGTTCAAGGCGGAGCTACCGGCGGCCTTGGGAGCGCGTTCGGTAAACAGCGGGGTCGGGCTGATGCCTTCGTAATAGCTGCCGCCGGCAAAGGCGGCGGAGGCGCCGCCGAGAACGGCTGTTGCAACGAGAGCTGCGGCGAGTGCGGTGTGGATCGTGGTTTTCATCGTCTTTGCTCCTGGGAGGCTCGTTCGCTTGAACGAGGGTTTCATCAAAACTACGTTTGGCCGGATCGGTCTTTCCTGGAACGCGGTGGCCTTGCCGATGGCGTTCAGTCGATCGAGGCGGTCGGAAGAGCTTTCGCTGCCCTTCGCTTAAACAGATGGTCCCTCACGATGAGGATGTGTAGTATCGATTGTCGGAACGCGTTGTTCATGAATTGATAACAATGGCCCCTTGAAATCCGCGAACCAGACATCCACGCGCCGGGCCGAAACTGCAGTCGCGACGCACCTCTTGCCTTCCGGCTCAAGTCCGGGCAAAAGGCCGCAATGATCCAGATTTCCGGCCTTTCCGCCCGCATCGCGGGCCGTCTCCTCATCGAAAACGCATCCGTGACGCTTCCGGCGGGCACGAAGGCCGGGCTAGTCGGACGAAACGGTGCCGGCAAGTCGACGCTGTTCCGTATCATTACCGGTGAGTTCGCTTCGGAAGCCGGCACAATTTCGCTGCCCAAGAATGCGCGGATCGGCCAGGTCGCACAGGAAGCGCCCGGCACCGAGGAACCGCTGATCGAGATCGTGCTCAAGGCGGACAAGGAACGCACGGCGCTGGTCGCCGAGGCGGAGACCGCGACCGACCCGCACCGTATTGCAGAAATCCAGACCCGGCTCGCCGATATCGGCGCCCACTCGGCGGAGGCGCGTGCGGCGAGCATTCTCGCCGGCCTCGGCTTCGATCACGAAGCGCAGCTGCGCCCTGCCTCCTCCTTCTCCGGCGGTTGGCGGATGCGCGTGGCGCTCGCAGGCGTTCTCTTCTCCGAGCCGGACCTGCTGCTGCTCGACGAGCCGACCAACTATCTCGACCTCGAAGGTACGCTCTGGCTCGAAGATTACATTCGCCGCTATCCGCACACCGTCATCATCATCAGCCACGACCGCGATCTGTTGAACACGGCGGTCAACGCCATCGTGCATCTCGACCAGAAGAAGCTCGCCTACTATCGCGGGCCTTACGACCAGTTCGAGCGACAGAAGGCGGAAGCCGACGAGTTGCAGATGAAGGCGAAGGCCAAGAACGACGCGGCGCGAAAGCACCTCCAGAGCTTCATCGACCGCTTCAAGGCCAAGGCCACCAAGGCCCGCCAGGCGCAGAGCCGCGTCAAGGCACTGGAGCGCATGGGTACGATTGCGGCCGTGATCGAGGATCACGTTCAGGGCTTCTCCTTCCCAGAGCCGGAGAAAGAGGCCGCATCGCCGATTATCGCCGTCACCGGCGGAACCGTCGGATACGAGCCCGGCAACCCGATCCTCAAGCGCCTCAACCTGCGGATTGACACCGATGATCGCATCGCGCTGCTCGGCTCGAACGGCAACGGCAAGTCGACCTTCGCCAAGTTCATCTCCGGGCGGCTGGCGCCAGAATCCGGCGAGTTGAAGATCGCGCCGAACCTCAAGGTCGGCTTCTTCGCGCAGCACCAGCTGGATGATCTGATCCCGACCCAAAGCGCCGTCGAACATGTGCGTCGTCGCATGCCGGAAACACCGGAAGCCAAGGTGCGCGCCCGCGTGGCGCAGATGGGCCTGGCGACCGAGAAGATGGAAACGCCTGCCAAGGACCTCTCGGGCGGCGAGAAAGCACGCCTGCTGATGGGGCTGGCTGCCTTCGACGCGCCCAACCTGCTGATCCTCGACGAGCCGACCAACCATCTGGATATCGACAGCCGCAATGCGTTGATCACCGCGCTCAACGACTATTCCGGCGCCGTGATCCTGATCTCGCACGACCGCCACCTGATCGAGGCGACCGCCGACCGGCTGTGGCTCGTGCGGGACGGAACGGTGACGAGCTACGACGGCGACCTGGAAGACTATCGGAGCCTGATCGTCGGCGGCCCTAAGGCCAAGGAGGACAAACCCAAGGCAGCCGGAGCGGACGATTCCCTGTCAAAGGCGGACCAGCGCAAGGCCAACGCGGACAAGCGCGCATCGCTGGCACCTCTCAGAAAAAAGATCAACGAAATCGAATCGCTGACGGGAAAGCTGGAGAAAGTGATTCAAGCGCTCGACGCTGAACTCGCCGACCCAACGCTTTACGAAAAGTCGCCGGCGAAGGCCGCGCAGAAGGCCAAGGAACGCTCCGACGCAGTCGACAAACTTGCGCATGCCGAGGAACAATGGCTCGAGCTCTCGTCCGAGTACGAAGAGGCGATGGCCATCTGATCCGACACTTTCGAAATGGCTGTCCCGGCACGTCGCCGGTCAGCCGAGTTCGAAGGTGGTGATGCCGTAGATGCGGGCGAGCGGCAGATCGGGCACGACGCCTCGATACATCCGCGCCGTTTCGAAAACCGGTTTCATGTTGTAGCGCTCGCAGAGCGCACGCGCCGAGGCATTCGGCTCGGGAATGTCCAGGTGGATCTCCTCGCCCTTCACCGTCGCAGCCAGCTTTCGAAACACCAGGTCGGCTGCCGTCTCGCTTTCGGAAAAGAGCGGACCGATCCTGTAGCCCTGCCGGCAGGCGCGCAAGGTGCCGTAGCCGGCAATCGCACCGTCCCGGAGCAGCACGACGCTTCGTCGCGTACGGCCCGGTCTCAGCCATTCGGTGAGAAAAGTGTCGCGCCGGGCTGGCATGAAGCGACGGTCGTAGTCGATCAGCATCGGCATGTGGATCGGCGCAACCTCCACCAGGTCCGTACCCGGAGGCTCGACCGCGTCGACGATGCCGCCATAGCGGATATTGGCGTGGGCGAGAACGAAGCCAGACCGCCGGTAGTTCTCCTGCTCGGCAACGACACCGTCGAGACCGACAATGCGTTGTCCCGCCGCCGCCAAGGCGTGCTGCCACATCTGGCCGCCGATACCCTGCCGGCGGAAATCCGGTGCCGTTATGTAGAAGCCAAGGAAGGCATAGTTCTCGTCGTAGCGCACCAGCGATATGGCGGCTGCGAGCTTGTCCTCGCGCTCCGTCACCCAGTATCCTTCCGGATCCGCCGCCCAGAATGCCGCCGCATCGTCGAGCCCCGGGTTCCAGCCTTCGCGGGCCGCCCAATCGATGATGGCATCGAGTTCGTGGCGGCTGGCATGGCGGATTTCGTGGTGCATAATCTCTCCTCGTTCTGCCGGTCACCGCGCGTGTCGCGTTTGCTGCACATGTGGATTGGCATCATGGATTGTAGAAGCTACTGCATGCTCCTTAAATCCTATTCGATTTAAGGATAAAAACATGCAGCAATTCAAAGTGCTACAGCGACCTTTGCGCGTCTGATAAGACGCGCGGCGCTGTAGGGCACAGGAGGCCAGAAAGAATGGGTCCGTTGCCGTTTGTTTGGCGTTCAGCAAACCGGGCTCGCGTCTCTTCGGCAGTGCTTGCCCGCGCCGCGCAATCTGCTACAAGAACCGACAATAAATCATACTAATATGAGCGAAACACCATGCCTCCAATTCAAATCGCGCTTGTCGGCGTCGGCAAGATCGTTCGTGACCAGCACCTGCCGGCCATTGCCAAGAACGACGACTACCACCTGATTGCTGCGGCGAGCCGCCACGGCACCGTCGATGGCATCGATAATTTCAAGTCGATCGAAGCGATGCTGGAGGCCGTTCCCGCAATCGACGCGGTATCGCTCTGCATGCCACCGCAATACCGGTATGAGGCCGCGCGCACGGCCCTTGAGGCCGGCAAACATGTCTTCCTCGAAAAACCGCCAGGCGCCACATTGAGCGAAGTCGCGGATCTGGAGGCTCTGGCTGCATCTAAGGGGCTGTCACTGTTTGCAAGCTGGCATTCGCGCTATGCACCGGCAGTAGAGGCAGCGAAGTCGTTTCTCACCGCGACCGCAATCCACGATGTGAAGATCATCTGGAAGGAGGACGTGCGGCACTGGCATCCGAATCAGGAATGGATCTGGGCGGCCGGTGGCCTCGGTATCTTCGATCCGGGTATCAATGCGCTGTCGATCGTAACGCATATCCTGCCACGGCCGCTGTTCATAACCGCAGCCACGCTGGAATTCCCGGAGAACCGCGACGCCCCGATCGCCGCCACGATCGCCTTCACCGACGCGAACAAGCTGGCGGTTTCGGCAGAGTTCGACTGGCGCCAGACCGGTAAACAGAGTTGGGACATCGTCGCGCAGACCGCATCAGGCGAAATGGTGCTTTCGGAAGGTGGCGCAAAGCTCTCGGTCGACGGCAAGATTGTGCATGAGGAGCCGGAGCAGGAATATCCGATGCTCTACAAGCGCTTCGCCGAAATCATCAGGGCCAAGACGTCGGACGTCGATCTGGCGCCGCTGCGCCATGTCGCCGATGCCTTCATGCTCGGCCGACGCAAATTCGTCGAAGCCTTCCACGACTAGGCGTCCGGACAGGATCGAAAAACAAAACCCGCGGTTTGCCGCGGGCTTTGTCTTCTTGAAGCCGTTCTTGCGTCGCTCAGGCCTTCTTTTCCCAGCGTCCGTCACGGTTCTGTTGCCAATAGGTGAGGTTGTGGCCCTCACCCTTCAGCCGCTTCCAGTGACCGCGAGCGGCTTCGAGCTGTTCCTGGTCGTAGCCGTCGAACATGAAGACGATCCGCTCGTAAGTATCGACCGGTGGCGGGTTGGCACCGTCGACGACGAAGCGAACGGTTGCGGCATTGTGATTGCCATCGTCCGCCACCAGGAGAACCGGCTGCTCGGCAGCGAGTTCCCCGGCATCTGTCCCGTGCGGCAGGAAACTTTCGTCCCTGTAAACCCAGAGATGCGTATCGAGCGCATCGCGCCTCTCGGCATCGACCGTCTGCACCACCACCCTCCAGCCGCGCTCGACGCTTTTATCGAGCAGCGGTGGAAGTGCGTCCTCGAGCTTCGATTCCGTCAGGTGATAGAAAAGGACCTCGATCACACCGATCTCTCCACGACCTTCACCGCGGCTCACGATGCCGCTCAGGACTCATAGCTCGCGCGGACCAGCTCATCGAGCAGGCGAACGCCGAAGCCGGAGCCCCAGGATTGATTGACTTCGTCGGTCGGCGAGCCCATGGCGGTTCCGGCGACATCGAGATGCGCCCAGGGCGTATCCTTGACGAAACGCTGCAGAAACTGCGCCGCCGTAATCGCGCCGCCATGACGTCCGCCGGTGTTTTTCATGTCGGCAAACTTGCTGTCGATCATCTTGTCGTATTCCTTGCCGAGCGGCATGCGCCAGAGGCGCTCCTGCGTGGCAATGCCGGCGGCCAACAGCTGGCCGGCCAGGCGGTCATCATTCGAAAACAGGCCGGCGTGATGGGTCGCGAGCGCAACCATGATGGCGCCTGTCAGCGTCGCAAGGTCGATCATGGCCTGCGGCTTGAAGCGGTCGTTGCAATACCAAAGTGCATCGCACAGAACGAGACGTCCCTCGGCATCGGTGTTGATGACCTCGATCGTCTGCCCTGACATCGAGGTGACGATGTCGCCTGGGCGTTGTGCGCTGCCATCCGGCATGTTTTCCACAAGCCCGATGATGCCGACGACGTTGACCTTGGCGTGACGGGCAGCGAGCACGTGCATCAAGCCGGTGACGGCGGCAGCACCACCCATGTCGCCCTTCATCTCTTCCATGCCGGCCGCGGGCTTGATCGAAATGCCGCCGCTGTCGAACACGACGCCCTTGCCGACGAAGGCGACCGGGCGATCCTTGGACTTGCCGCCCTTCCACTGCATCACGACCAGCCGCGGCGGACGCGTCGAGCCCTGGGCAACGCCGAGCAACGCACCCATTCCAAGCTTCTTCATTTCCTTTTCGGTGAGGATTTCCACCTCGACGCCGAGCTTTTCCAGCTCCTTCGCCTTGGCGGCGAACTCCAGCGGACCGAGGACGTTTGCCGGCTCGTTGACCAGGTCGCGGGCGAGAAATACGCCCTCGCCGACCGCCTGCGCCGTCGCAAAAGCCTTCTTCGCTGCAATCACCGCGCCGGTAACGATCGTCACCTTGACCGGCTTGCCTGCCGGCTTGGCATCGTCGTCCGCTTTCTTCGTCTTGTAACCGTCGAAGCTGTAGGCGTTCATTTCCATGCCGAGCGCAAAGTCGGCCGCCGCCTTGCCGGTGACATCGAGGTCGGGGACGTCGATGAAGATCGTGGCCTTGTCGGCTCCACGCAATTTTGCGGCTGCCGCGCCGCCTGCCTTCAGCCAATCGTGATCGGTCAATGCATCGGTGTCACCAAGACCAAGAACCACGATCCGGTCCGCGGGCGAGCCATGCGGGGCAATGATATCGAGGGTGGAGAATGCCTTGCCGCTGAACTTCTTGACCTTCGCCGCCTTGGCCAGCACGCCTTCCGGATCGGCGACATCGGCGCCCGCCGCCTGTCCTGCGGCGGCTTTCAGGAGGACCGCAACACCACCCGCCGGGCGATGGGACTTGGCGAAGGTGAACTCAAATTTCATAGACATTACAAAACTCCGGGCATTTTTCGGTCTTACACGACCCGCCCTGTTACCGGGGGGTGACAGTGACAAACATTCGCTGCGTCTACCACCGTCAAAGCTGTGGTCGGCACCCTTCTCGCTTTTCAACGGCTTGGCAAGATGCCCGCAGATGTTTACATGCGGTTAACCGAGGTTCTTCGTCTTAAATTATCCCAGTTGCTTTACGATTTGAGCAGCGCCGGACGTGAGACGGAAGCTCGGTTCCCGCTGATGGCGGCGGCAGCAACAGGCGTTTCGATGCGGCGGTGCGGCACAGAAACATGAGCATGGATTTGGACCGGAAACGGACATGAAGCTGATCGAACGCTACATTTTCCGGCGTGCCCTGACCATGTTCCTCGCTACGCTTTTGCCGTTGCTCGGCATCGTGTGGACGACGCAGGCCCTGACCAACGTCAACCTGGTTACCGATAGCGGGCAGTCCGTCTTCGCCTTCCTGAAGCTGGCAACGCTCATTCTGCCGTCGGTCGTGCCGATCATTCTGCCTTTCGCCCTGGTGATCGGCGTAACCCAGACGCTCACGACGATGAATACCGATTCGGAGCTGACGGTGCTGAACGCGGCCGGAAGCTCGCGCATGACCATCATCCGGCCGATCATCTATCTCGCCGCTGGCCTTAGCGTCCTGTCGTTCGTGGTCGACAATTTTGTCGAGCCCTATTCGCGCGTCGCTGTGCGCAAGATGCTAGCAACGGCCAACGCCGACCTGCTTTCCTCGGTCGTCCAGGAGAACGCCTTCCGCAAGATTACTGACGGCCTCTATGTCCAGGTTGGCGGCCGGCGCGGCGGTGGTGTGCTTGAGGGGATTTTCGTTGCCGATTCGCGCAACCCGGCTTTCGAGCTCGTCTATTATGCGCGCGAAGGTGCCGTGGACGAGAAAAGCTCGGCGCTGGTCATGAAGGACGGCGAAGTCCAACGCAAACTGCCGGACGGCGGCGTGTCGATCATCAAATTCGATTCCTACGCCTTCGATCTGGCCGACATGACGAAGGCGACCCGCGAAGCGACGATACGCGCCAAGGATCGCGACCTTCCCAATCTTTTCAATCCGGATCCCAATGATTCTGTCTACCAGGGCAACCCGCTTGCCTTCACCGCCGAACTGCACCGCCGCCTGACGGAATGGACGTTCCCGCTGGTGTTCGGCCTGATCGCGCTTGTCTTCTGCAGTGATGCACGCTCGCACCGCGAGGCGCGCGTCCATCCGATGGTCAGCGCACTCGGCTCTGCCCTCGTCATCCGATGGATGACGTTCTATGCGGGCAACAGCGCCGAGGATTCCGTCTGGTTCGTTCCGTTGATGTATATCGTGCCCCTTGCGACCGGAGCGCTCGCCATTCACCAACTCGCCAGCAACCGGCGTCTCGACATTCCGATGACCTGGCAGGAAAAGCTGTCCGAGCTGATGGTTCGCCTTCGCCTCGTGCGCCCCTCATCTGACGGGAGCAACGCATCATGATTTTCACCACACTCGGCCGCTACTTTCTGACCCGTTATGCTGTCACGACCTTCTGGTTTCTGGTCGGCATTTTTTCGCTGGTCTTCATCATCGACTTCAGCGAACAGGCGAGCCGCCTGTCCAACCTTCCGCACTATTCGGTCACCGGCGCGTTGCTGATCAGCGCGTTCCGGATCCCGACCATCCTGCAACAAACCGTGCCCTTCGTGGCACTCTTCTCGGCGATGGCGGCTCTGATCTCGCTCAACCGCCGCTACGAGCTCGTGGTTACCCGCGCCGCGGGCATTTCGGTGTGGCAGTTCCTGCGCCCGTTCGTGCTTGGCGCCTTCCTGTTCGGCGTACTCGCCGTGCTTGCGCTAAACCCGCTCGCAGCCTGGGGCACGAAGAAGGAAGAGACCCTGCTTGCTGCCCTCGGGTCATCGCGCACCTCGGATGCCGGCTCGATTCCCTGGCTGCGACAGATCTATGAAGGCACCGATACGATCATCGGCGCACGCTCGGTTCAGGATGGCGGCACCACACTTCTGAACGTCACCGTCATCCACTTTGATCCACAGGGTTCGATCATTCTGAGACAGGATGCCGCCTCCGCTAAACTCGAAGATGGTTACTGGCTTCTTAATGGCGTAACGGAAACAAGCAGCGGACAGCTGCCTCGCCGTCTGCAAACGGCACAACTCCGCACGAATCTGAAGCCAGAGTTTGTTCAGGAAAGGCTTGCAAAGGCTGATTCCATTCAGTTTTTCGACCTTCCGCGGAAGATCGAGGTGGCGCGCTCCTTCGGCTTTTCCACAAACGGCATGGAAACCCAATTCCACTCCCTGTTGTCACTGCCGCTGCTGCTTGTCGCCATGACGCTGATCGCTGCGTGCGTGTCGCTGAAATTTAGCCGGTTCAACCAATCGCGCTCGGTGATTCTCGGTGGAATCCTGTCGGGCTTCGTGCTTTATGTCGTCACCGTGCTTGTCAAAGCATTCGGGAGCAGCGGTATTGTACCTCCCTTCGTTGCAGCCTGGTTGCCAGTTGTTGTAGCGATGGCGCTGGGCTCGACGATTCTTTTAAATCAGGAGGATGGCTAGTGGCGGTAGGCAACCGCAAACGTACAAAGCTGATCAACGCTGCCCTGCTCGCAGGAGTGGCGCTGCAGACACTTGCCATGGGAATGAGTGCACCCGCGCTCGCGCAGCAGACGTCGGAGCGCCTTGATTCGCTGCGCCCGAACATGCCGGAAGATGCCAAGCTGCTTCTGTCCGCCAATGAGCTTGTCTATAACAAGGACGCCGAAAAGGTCATCTTGCGCGGCAACGTGCAGATCGATTACGGCGGCTACAAGATGGTGGCCCGACAGGTCGAATACGACCAGAAATCGGGCCGCATTCATGCCACCGGTGAAATCCAGTTGATCGAGCCGGGCGGCAATGTCGTCTATGCCGAAAAGATGGACGTCACCGATGACTTCGGCAACGGCTTCATTGATGCCTTGCGGATAGAGACGACCGATCTGACACGGCTTGCTGCGACCAGCGGCGAACGGCGGAACGGCGAAGAATTCATCCTCAACGAGGCCGTTTACACCGCGTGCACGCCCTGCACGACGAAGCCCGATCACCGTTCGCTGTGGCACATCAAGGCCCAGCGCGTCGTCCAGAATGGACGTACGCGGACGATACGGCTGGAAAACGCCCGTTTCGAGCTTTTTGGCAAGCCCATCGCCTATATTCCGGTGATGGAACTGCCTGATCATACGGTCAAGCGCAAGAGCGGCTTCCTGTTCCCGCAGTTTCAGTACACACAGAAGCTCGGCGCAGGCGTGGGCGTCCCCTACTATTGGGCGATCTCGCCCTATATGGACGCGACCGCCACCGTGACGGGCCTGAGCCGCCAAGGCTTCCTGCTCGAAGGCGAGTTTCGCCAGAGCTTCCACAACGGCCTTCACACCTTGCGCTTCGCCGGCATCAGCCAGCTCGACAAGAGCCGCTTCACGCCTGGTACGGTCGACGCGCTTGAAACGAACCGCGGCATGGTCGCTTCCAGGGGCGTATTCGAGATCAATCCGCGCTGGAGCTTCGGCTGGAACGTCCTCGTCCAATCCGACAACAACTTCGCCAAGACCTACGAACTGTCGACTTTCGACGGAACGACCTACGTCAACCAGGCGTATCTGACCGGGCTTGGCAAGCGGAACTTCTTCGACCTGCGCGCCTTCTATTTCGATATCCAGGACGCAGATCCGAACAGCATCGCTGAAAACCAGCAGCCTACCGCGCAGGTTCTGGATTATTCCTACAAGGCGCCAGAGCCGGTATTGGGAGGCGAACTTTCGGCGACGGTGAACCTCACCAACATCAAGCGAAACCGGCTTGACCTTGACGCCGTTCCAGACGTCAACAGGTACCTAGGTCTCGAGGGCACGTCGCACCGCCTCACGGCCGAACTCGAATGGAAGCGTACCTACATTGCTCCGGGCGGGTTCGTGCTGACGCCGTTGCTTGCCGCGCGCGGTGATGCGCTCGGCCTGAACATGACGGATCCGGGGCCTGGTTATGCCGGGGATTATGACAACAGCGACGCCGCGACGCGGCGGATGCTGACGGCGGGCCTCGAAGCGCGCTATCCGATCCTCTTCGTCGGCGACAACAGCAGCCACGTACTCGAGCCGATCGCCCAGATCTATGCCCGTCCCGACGAGCAGCATCCCGGTGGCCTGCCAAACGAAGATGCGCAGAGCTTTGTCTTCGACGCGACGAACCTGTTTGATCGCGACAAGTACTCCGGCTTCGACCGCATCGAAGGCGGCACGCGCGCCAACGTCGGTCTTCGCTATACCGGGACATTCGACAGCGGCTACGGCTTGCGCGGCATCGTCGGCCAATCCTACCAGCTTGGCGGTTTGAACTCGTTCGCAACGGAAGACTTGGTCCAGGCGGGAGCGAATTCGGGCCTCGAGAGCACACGGTCCGACTACGTCGCCATGTTCGGTGTCGATGCGCCGTCTGGCCTTATGGCCAGCCTTTCCGGCCGTCTCGATGAAGAGGACCTGGCGCTGCGTCGCGCCGATGCCACCGTGGGGTATCTTGGCCTTACCTGGCAGGCGGCAATGACCTATACGCGCATCGAGGCGCAGCCGCTTTACGGCTCGCTCGACAACCAGGACGAAATCCAGACCGCGGCGGCCTACAGGTTCCACGATTACTGGTCCGTCTTCGGCGCGATAACCTACGACATCAACAACGATGTCATCTCGCGCAATGGCTTCGGCATCACCTATGACGATCAAGACACGCTGTTCTCGCTCGTCTACAAGCAGGAACGCGATACCGACAACACGATTGCGAACGACTGGTCGATCGGCGCCCGCATCAGCTTCCGTACGCTTGGCGACGTCAATGTCGGCGACACGAAGTTCGAAGAGCTGGACTACTATTGATACGCTTCGATCCGAGGGGCATTCGCCACATGTTTGCCCCTCTGCCCGCTGTCGGGCCGGCCAAACGGTCTTGTCATCGTTTGGCCGCATGTATTATGCATTCCCTCCGACAAGATAGAACAACGGCGTGAGCCGGGCTGCGGATCGAAGCACCAGGCTTCGCCCGCGCGAAGGACAGGAAAAGATGATGGGCGGGAAAATGTCGATCTTGAGGACGCTTTCGGCACTGGCTTTGGCCGGCAGCCTGAGCATTGCCGTTTGCGCCAGCGCGCAAGCTGCAAGCCAGGTGACGGTAACGGTCAACAACACCGTGATCACCTCCGGCGACGTTGCCAAGCGCGTCGCCTTCCTTCGCCTGCAACGCCAGGCTGGTGGCGCAGAAGAAGCCAAGAAGCAGCTCGTCGACGAGGTGCTTAAGCGTGGCGAGATCGCGCGGATCGGCCAGTCGGTCAGTACGCAGGACGTGGACGCGGCCTATGCGCGCTTTGCAGCCGGCAACAAGCTCTCGCCGGAGCAGCTCGGCAAGATTCTCGATCAAGCCGGCGTTGGTTCCGACCATTTCAAGCAGTTCATCGCGGTGCAGATGAGCTGGCCTCGCGCCGTCAACTTCCGTTTCGGCAACTCAAGTCGCCTGCAAGGCGCTGATCTCGTCAAGCGCATGATGGAAGGCGGAGGCACCAAGCCGGTCACAACGGAATACTATCTCAAGCAGGTCATCTTCGTCATTCCGGAGAAGAAGCGCGGCGCCATCACCGGCAAGCGTCAGGCGGAAGCCAACGCAGCGCGTGGTCAGTTCCCGGGATGCGATACCGCCAAGGTTTTCGCGGCAAACTACCGTGACGTTTCTATCCGCGATCTCGGCCGCATGCTTGTCCAGCAGTTGCCGGACGAGTGGAAGCCGCTCGTCGAGAAGGCCGGCGACGGCAACACGACGGGAACACGCGTGACCGAAAAGGGCGTCGAATTCCTGGCGATCTGCAAGAAGCGCCAGGTCAATGACGACACCGCAGCCGAAATCGTCTTCCGCGCCGAGGACATCGGCAAGAAGAAGGCCGGCGGTGAAGACCCGAACAGCGAAAAGTACCTCGAAGAACTGCGCAAGAAGGCGCAGATCGTCAACAAGTAAGATCAGCGGGCAAAAATGCGTGACACGACCGGCGGGCCCCTTGCCCTGACCATGGGCGATCCTGCCGGGATCGGACTCGACCTTAGCCTGACCACCTGGCTTGGCCGCCGTGAACGCGCGACCCCGCCATTCCTTTTCATCGGTGACCCCACAGTTCTCGCGGCGCGGGCAGCATTGCTCGGGCATACGGTTGCGATCCGCGAGACCGATTGCCGGGATGCCGTCTCCATTTTTGCCGACGCCTTGCCCGTTCTGCCGGTGCGCTGCCCTTCTCCCGTCATTGCTGGCGAGGCCGATTCTGCCAACGCTCCGGCCGTAACGGGGTCGATTGACACAGCGGTACAGCTGGTCATGGATGGCGAGGCTTCAGCCGTCGTCACGAACCCGATCGCCAAGGCCGTGCTCTACGAAGCCGGCTTCCGCTTCCCCGGCCATACCGAATACCTTGCTGATCTCGCGGAGAAGGCCACCGGCGAGCCCCTGTTGCCGGTGATGATGTTGGCCGGCCCCAAGCTTCGTGCCGTGCCGGTGACCATCCACATCCCGCTGAAAGACGTGCCCGCCCAGCTCACGGCAGATCTGATCTATCGAACCTGCACCATTACCGCGGCGGATCTTCGCACGCGCTTCGGCCTCGACAGGCCGAAGCTGGCACTCGCCGGGCTCAATCCCCACGCCGGCGAAGGTGGAGCGCTGGGCGCCGAAGACGATGCCATTATCCGTCCGGTCGTCGAACGGCTGCGCGCCGAAGGCATCGATGCAACCGGGCCTCTGCCCGCCGATACGATGTTTCACGACCGCGCGCGTGCGACCTATGACGTGGCGATCTGCATGTATCACGACCAGGCGCTCATCCCCGCCAAGGCACTTGGTTTCGACGATAGCGTCAATGTCACGCTCGGCCTCCCCTTCATCCGCACGTCGCCCGATCATGGCACCGCCTTCAGCCTCGCCGGAAAGGGCATTGCCAGGGACGACAGCCTGCTCGCAGCCTTGAAGCTCGCGGCAGAACTTTCCAACAATACCGCAGGAGTTATCGTCTGATGGCCGCTCTCGACGGGCTCCCGCCGCTTCGGGATGTCATCCAACGCCATGGCCTCGACGCCAAGAAGGCGCTCGGGCAGAACTTCCTGCTCGATCTCAATCTCACACAGAAGATTGCCCGGACGGCCGGCCCGCTCGAGGACGTGACAGTCATCGAAGTCGGCCCAGGCCCGGGCGGCCTGACGCGAGCAATCCTAGCACTTGGCGCAAAGAAGGTAGTGGCGATCGAAAGGGACGCGCGCTGCCTGCCGGCGCTTGCCGAAATCTCCGGCCACTATCCGAACCGTCTCGATGTCATCGAGGGTGACGCGCTCAAGATTGACTTTGAGGAGATCACCGGTGGTGGCCCGGTCAAGATCATCGCCAACCTGCCCTATAATGTCGGCACGCAGCTTCTGGTCAATTGGCTGCTGCCAAAGACATGGCCGCCCTTCTGGCAGTCGCTGACACTGATGTTTCAGCGCGAGGTAGGCTTGAGGATCGTGGCCGACGCTGACGACGATCATTACGGGCGTCTGGGGGTTCTGTGTGGCTGGCGAACGAACGCCCGCATGGCCTTCGACGTGCCGCCGCAGGCCTTCACGCCCCCGCCCAAGGTGACATCCTCGGTCGTGCATCTGGAGCCGGTCGCCAATCCGATCCCCTGCGCGGTGTCGTCTTTGGAGAAAGTGACGCACGCCGCCTTCGGCCAGCGCCGCAAGATGCTCCGCCAGAGCCTGAAGCCGCTTGGTGGCGAAACGCTGCTGGCAAAAGCCGACATCAATCCACAGCGGCGCGCCGAAACGCTCTCCGTGGAAGAATTCTGTCGGCTGGCAAACTGCCTCTAGAGCATTTCCAGGAAAAGTGCGAAGCGGTTTTCCGTCAGGAAATGCATAAAAACAAGGAGATAGAGCGTTTCTGCGACTCCGCTTAAACCGGAAACGCTCTAGCGCATGTCGCCCGAAAGGGCGCTGCGGCTTTGCGGGAGCGGCAAACGTACCCGCGATAGCAATATCTACGGATGGCCGGCATTGCCGGCCATGCCTCCGGTCAGAACGGGTTTTCCGTCAGAAGTCCATTGACGAATTCGAACAGGCCCGGGCGGCGATCTCGGCGCAGGCGCTCGGCCTCGACGATGGCGCGTACCGCCGAGAAGGCGCGGTCGAGATCGTCGTTGAGAACGATATAGTCGTACTCGCGCCAGTGCTCGATTTCTGCACGTGAATTGGCCAGACGCGTGGCGATCACTTCCTCGCTGTCCTCGGCGCGACGATGCAGCCGCGATTGCAGCTCGGCCATCGACGGCGGCAGGATGAAGATCGAGATGACGTCGCCGGCCATCTTCTCCTGAAGCTGCTGTGCGCCCTGCCAGTCGATATCGAAAAGCATGTCGCGGCCTGCAGCCATCGCCGCTTCGACGGCGTCGCGCGGTGTGCCGTAGAAATTGCCGTGAACCTCAGCCCATTCCAGCAGCGAGTCGGTCGCCCGCAATGCTTCGAACTCGCGGATAGACTTGAAGTGATAGTGCCGTCCATCAATTTCGCTCGGACGGCGCTGACGCGTGGTCACGCTTACCGAAATGCTCATATCGGGATCGGCTTCCAGCAGATTGCGCGCGATCGTCGACTTTCCCGCACCCGAGGGTGAGGAAATGACCAGCATCAGCCCGCGGCGGGCGATCTTGATGGGCGAAGGGGTCGCCGGTTTCATGCGTTACTCCAGATTTTGAACCTGTTCGCGGAACTGATCGATCACCACTTTCAACTCGATGCCGGCGGCGGAGACCACTGCCGCATTCGATTTGGAACAGATCGTATTCGATTCGCGGTTAAATTCCTGTGCCAGGAAATCAAGCTTGCGGCCGACCGGCCCGCCTTTCGACAAGAGGTCGCGGGCAGCGACAATATGAGAGCCAAGCCTGTCCAGCTCCTCTCTCAAATCGGCCTTGGTCGCAAGCAGTGCCACTTCGGCATGCAGCCGGTCGCGATCGAGCGAAGAGCCGCTGCCCATCACCAGCGCCACCTGCTGCGCCAGCCTTTCGGCAATTGCCCCCGGGCTGCGCGAGGGATCATTCTCGACTGTTGCCGTCAGTGCTTCGATGCTGCCGACCTGCGCCAGCAGGATCTGACAGAGCGCCCCGCCCTCTTCGGCGCGCATGCTGCGCAGATCGCTGAGAGCAAGCTTGAGGCCCGTCATGATATCGTCGTCGAGGGACGCGCGTTGCGCTTCACTCTCCTCGGGCTCACGGAAGTCGACAATGCCTCGGATCGCCAGCAGCGTGTCGAACTTGAGCGGTGCGGGATCGACGAGGTCTCCGAGCTGTTCGCGCAAGGTCAGGACAGCCGTCAGCGCCGCCTGGTTCACCACCGCTTCGACAGCGCTCTCCGCTCCACTGACGGACAGGCTGATCTGCAGATTGCCTCTTGAGAAAAATTCTGCAGTGAGCCGGCGCACATCCGGCTCGAACCGCTCAAGTCCCTGCGGCAGGCGAAGCCTGACATCGAGGCCCTTGCCGTTGACGGAGCGCAATTCCCAGGCCCAGCGATGCCGGCCGCTGCTGCCTTCTCTCCGGGCAAAGCCGGTCATCGATTGGAGCGGCATCCTCACCTCCGTGGCATTTTCTGGAAAAGCAATAAGGCGACGGCGCGGTATCCCGCAAGGGATATCCGCGCCGTGACAAGTCCGTCCACAATGCAGGCCGTTGTTACTGAGGCTGTGCCGTCGTTGCCGCGTCCTGGGCGGCCTTTGCCGCTTCGGCTGCCTTTTCGGCTTCGACCTTGCGCCAGCGGCGAACATTGGCGTTGTGTTCATCCAATGTCACGGCAAAGACGTGGCCGCCCGTGCCGTCGGCCACGAAGTAGAGTTCCGGTGTGCGCGACGGATTGGCAACGGCTTCAAGTGCGGCGCGGCCCGGGTTGGCGATCGCCGTCGGCGGCAGGCCCTTGATGATATAGGTATTGTAGGGCGTATCCTTATCGAGGTCCGACTTCAGGATCGGCCGGTCCGCCGGTTTCCCGTCACCGCCGAAAATGCCGTAGATGATCGTCGGATCGGACTGAAGGCGCATGCCCTTGTCGAGCCGGTTGATGAAGACCGAGGCAACACGCGGGCGCTCGTCGGCGCGTCCGGTTTCCTTCTCCACGATCGACGCAAGCGTCACGAACTCCTCGACAGTCGAGACCGGGAGGTTCGGATCGCGCTTTTCCCAGATCTGGTCGACAAGCGCCTTCTGGGCAGCCGCCATCTGCTGGACGATTTCGACGCGCTTGGTGCCGCGCGTAAACTTGTAGGTGTCAGGCTTCAGCGAACCTTCGGCAGGCAGCTCCTGCGGCAGGTCGCCGACGAGGACTTCGTCATCGGACAAGCGATGGAACATCTGCTTGACGGTCAGACCTTCCGGCAGCGACACGGAATAGAGAATGGACTTGCCGGATTTCAGGAGCTGCATGATCTCCTGCATCGATGATCCAGCCTTGATCTCGTACTCGCCGGCCTTCAGTGTGTCGTTGTCCAGGTAAGCCTCCGAGACGAACCGGAAGACGCGGCCATCGGTGATGATGTTGCCACGCTCGAGGCCGCTGGCGATCTCGCTGATACCGGCGCCGCTTCTGACGATGAAGTTCTTGTTGGCTTCGAGCGGGCCTGCTTTTTCGTACTGATGCATCGCATAATAGACGGTACCGGCCGCTGCGAGCGCGACGAAGACGATAACGGTCATGACGAAATTCAGGAAGATCACGACCTGGCTGCGCGCCTTGCGCGAACGCTTCGTAGGCGGCTGCGGCGCCTTCTCGGGGCGCAAGGCTTCGCTGGCCGATTTCGGAATGATCGGCCCGTTGTTCCCGGTGTCGCTGCGGCCGAATTGCGCCGCGCCGTTCTCGTTTGAGTCGCTCACGATTGTCCCGAACCCGAAATTCGCATCCTCATTCTAGCTGCCGCGGTGCGAATTTCGGCCTGGACCGTGGCAGGTATAAAACAAAACGTTTGAGCCGCAGCCATCCCCTTGGATTGGCAGTGGAATAAATGGTCTCGGCGCACCCGCCGGTCAACGGCGTTTTCGCTCGAAGACAGCCAGCATGCGCCCGGCAATAGCGATACAACAAACTGTCAGATGTGCCTTGCGCGAACATAGCCGTCAGGCAGCGCCAATCCCTGAAAAGGGCCGACACGTCCTCCTGCTACATGCTTGTAGCGAGCAATGCGGCAAAAGCAGGATCAACGGGCCAGTGACATGCATCGCCCCGTTGATAATTCGGCAATATCAAACGCCGGTGTAGCGGCGCAGAACCAGCGAAGCGTTCGTGCCGCCGAAGCCGAAGGAATTCGACAGCGCGACGTTGATTTCGCGCTGGCGCGCAACATGCGGTACGAGATCGATCTTGGTCTCGACGGAGGGATTGTCGAGGTTCAGCGTCGGCGGTGCGACGCCGTCGCGAATCGCCAGCGCCGAGAAGATCGCTTCCACAGCGCCGGCGGCGCCCAGCAGGTGGCCGATCGCCGATTTGGTCGACGACATGGAGATCTTCGAGGCATGCTCGCCGACCAGCCGCTCGACGGCGCCAAGCTCGATCGTGTCGGCCATCGTCGATGTGCCATGGGCGTTGATGTAGTCGACGTCTGCCGCCGTCAGGCCGGCGCGCTTCAGCGCCATCTGCATGCAGCGGTAGGCACCGTCGCCATCCTCGGACGGCGCGGTAATGTGGTAAGCATCGCCAGAGAGACCGTAGCCGGCGACTTCAGCATAGATCTTGGCGCCGCGCGCCTTGGCGTGTTCCAGCTCTTCAAGGATCACAATGCCGGCACCCTCGCCCATGACGAAGCCGTCGCGGTCGACATCATAGGGACGCGATGCCTTCTGCGGATCATCATTGTGCTGCGTGGATAGCGCCTTGCAGGCGGCAAAGCCGGCCAAAGAGATACGGCAGATCGGCGATTCGGCGCCACCGGCAACCATGACGTCGGCATCGCCGAGCGCGATCAGGCGGCCTGCGTCGCCGATGGCGTGGGCGCCGGTCGAACAGGCGGTGACCACAGAGTGATTGGGACCACGCAGCTTGTGGCGGATCGAGACCTGACCCGAGGCAAGGTTGATCAGACGGCCGGGAATGAAGAAGGGCGAAATGCGCCGAGGCCCCTTGTCGCGCAGCGTATAGCCGCCTTCGACAATGCCTTCGAGACCGCCGATGCCCGAACCGATCAGGACGCCGGTTGCAATCTGGTCTTCGTCGTTTTCGGGCTTCCAGCCGGCATCGGCCAGCGCCATGTCGGCAGCGGCCATCGCATAGACGATGAAGGGGTCAACCTTGCGTTGCTCCTTCGGCTCCATCCAGTCGTCGGCATTGAAGGTGTTGTTCGAGCCATCGCCGAACGGAATGCGGCACGCGATCTTCGCGGGCAGATCTTCGACTTCGAATTCCGTGACCTTGCGCGCAGCATTGTCGCCCGCGATCAGGCGCGCCCAAGTTGCCTCGGTTCCGCAACCCAAGGGAGATACCATGCCGGTACCGGTGATAACGACACGTCTCATAGTCCGCGACCCACCCTGACTGTTCAATTTCAGAGCCGGATCGGACCACGCGTGACGAACCCGATCCGTGCATCCATTTTAAGTTCTTGTAGCAACGATCAGAGGGAAATGCGGGACCGCTTTGCTGATCGAAAACCCGCGCCCAGCGCGAGACAGCCCACTTCCCCTGGGCTGATTACGGGCCGCTGAACGCGGCCCGCCAATGGCTTGATCGCAAAAGATCAGGCCTGAGCTTTTTCGATGAACTTGACGGCGTCGCCGACAGTCAGGATCGAATCCGCGGCATCATCCGGGATTTCGACGCCGAATTCTTCTTCGAATGCCATGACCAGTTCGACGGTGTCGAGCGAGTCCGCGCCGAGGTCATCGATAAAGCTTGCGCCTTCGCTGACCTTTTCGGCGTCGACGCCAAGATGATCAATAACAATTTTCTTTACGCGTTCTGCGATATCGCTCATGTCGGAGTTCCTCGACCTTCGTTTCTCTGGGCGCCTTTCTGGCACCGGTACTCTCAATAAGCCTGATAGACCAAGACGGTCCAACGGGCAATCCATCCAACCAGAACCGCGGCAAACCCAAGGCAGCCAAGGCTGCCGGACACCTGGCGGGGCCGGTCGACTGCTAACAGTCATGGCCCGATTAACACGGTTTAAGTCTGCCGCAAAGTGCGAAAATGCCTGACAATCGCTTGCTCAACATTGAATTTCAGGCATTTGGCCGGTGGTGTGCCGGAGCATTGCAGGCCAAGATCACGCCCGTTTCGCGTGCGTGGCATGCAGGCCCCGGACACCTCGTCAGATCATTGCCATGCCGCCGTTGACGTGTATGGTCTGGCCGGTGACATAGCCTGCCTCGTTCGAAGCGAGATAAACGACGGCAGATGCAATCTCGGCACCGGTGCCCATGCGCCTCATCGGGATCGCTCCCATGATGCCTTCCTTCTGCTTGTCGTTCAGCTTGCCGGTCATGGCGCTCTCGATGAAGCCGGGCGCAACGCAGTTGACCGTGACATTGCGGGTGGCGATTTCCTGGGCGAGCGACTTCGAAAAGCCGATCATGCCGGCCTTCGAGGCGCAGTAGTTGGCCTGGCCGGGATTGCCGGTGACGCCGACGATCGACGTGATGTTGACGATACGGCCGAAGCGGCGGCGCATCATCGGATGGGTCAGCTCGCGGGTCAGGCGGAACACGGCGGTCAGGTTGACCTCCAGAACATTGTCCCAGTCGTCGTCGCTCATACGAACAAAAAGGCCGTCCTTGGTGATGCCGGCATTGTTGACGAGAATGTCGACGCCGCCCAGTTCAGCCTCGGCCTTTTCGCCGAGCGCCTTGACTTCGGCGCGATCGGAAAGATTGGCCGGGAACAGCTGGACACGCTCGCCGAGTTCGTTGGCAAGCGCCTCGAGCTTTTCGACGCGCGTGCCGTGAAGGCCGACGATTGCGCCCTGAGCGTGCAGCATGCGGGCGATTTCTTCGCCGATACCACCGGATGCACCGGTTACAAGAGCCTTACGGCCGGAAAGATCGAACATCGGATTGATTCCTTATAACTGGAGCACTCAGGCCAGAAGCGCCGAGAGCGCGGTGTCGATATCGGCAGGCGTGTTGACAGTAATACCGGTGACTGACTTGTCGATCCGGCGGGCAAGCCCGGTAAGAACCTTGCCGGAGCCCACTTCATAAAGCGTCGTGACGTTGTTGGCGGCGAACCATTCCACCGTCTCGCGCCAGCGAACCTGGCCGGTGACCTGCTCGACGAGAAGGCGCGCAATCTCTTCGGCGTTGCTGACGGGAGCGGCCAGGACGTTGGCGATAACGGGCACGGACGGATTGTGCTTTTCGACCTTGGCAAGCGCTTCACGCATTGCCTCGGCGGCAGGCGCCATCAGGCTCGAATGGAAGGGCGCAGAGACCGGCAGCATCAGCGCGCGCTTGGCGCCTTTTTCGGATGCAAGTGCCGCAGCCTTTTCGACGGCCGCCTTCTCGCCGGAGATCACCAGCTGACCGCCGCCATTGTCGTTGGCGATCTGGCAGGAGCCGAGAGCAGAAGCTTCGCGGCAGATCGCGTCGACGTCCGCATGCTCAAGACCGATGATGGCCGCCATCGCGCCCTTGCCAACGGGCACGGCCGCCTGCATGGCGTTGCCACGGATGCGCAGCAGGCGCGCGGTGTCGGCGATCGAGAAGGTTCCGGCGGCACAGAGCGCCGAATATTCGCCGAGCGAATGTCCGGCCACGAACGAGACTTTGCTCTTCAGATCGAGGCCTTTGGCTTCGAGCACACGGATCACCGCCATCGATACCGCCATCAGCGCCGGCTGGGCGTTCGCCGTCAGCGTCAGCGTTTCCTCGGGGCCGTTCCACATGATCTCGGAGAGTTTTTCGCCGAGCGCGTCGTCGACCTCGGCAAACACTGCCGCTGCTTCCGGAAACGCGTCCGCCAGATCCTTGCCCATGCCGACAGCCTGGCTGCCCTGGCCCGGAAACGTGAATGCAATACTCATGGGATTGTCCCTTCCCTGGTTTTCCTCTCCATTCACATTCCTGACCGGCGAGTCAAGCGCGCGGGCCCGGCTTTGCGGGCTTCAGCCGGCCTTTTGCCCTTGATCTTCGCCAATCAAGGCGTAAGTTTGCCGCGCATCGCCGCCCTGCCCGATCGACCGTCCCCTGGGCTTGCGGCCTTCACCCAATTCTGCCGCGGGCACCCCTTTCCTCCCGGGTCGAGGCTCGCCTTTCACAAGGACCATCACTGCATGCGTTACAACACGCTTGGCCGGACCGGCATCAAGGTTTCCGAAATCTGCCTGGGCACAATGACCTGGGGCTCTCAGAATTCCGAGGCTGAGGCGCACGAACAACTCGACTATGCGTTCGACAAAGGCGTGAACTTCATCGACACCGCCGAACTCTACCCGACGACCCCGCTTTCCGCCAAAACCTACGGCAATACCGAGCGCATCATCGGCGAGTGGCTGGGCAAGCGCGGCCGCCGTGACGACGTCGTTGTCGCCACCAAGGTCGCTGGCTCCGGCCGCCCCTACATCCGCAACGGCGGCCCGATCACCCCTGAGGGCATCGGCGAGGCGGTCGACGCCAGCCTCAAGCGGCTGAAGACCGAATACATCGATCTCTACCAGATCCACTGGCCGAACCGCGGCCACTACCATTTCCGCAACGCCTGGTCTTATGAGCCCGCCAAGCAGAACAAGGCCCATGTGGCCGCCGACCTGAAGGCTATCCTCGAAAAGCTCGGCGACGTGGTGAAGGCAGGCAAGGTACGCGCGATCGGCCTGTCCAACGACACCGCCTGGGGCACGATGAAGCTGATCGACATGGCGGAGCGGCACGGGCTGCCGCGCGTTGCCTCGATCCAGAACGAATACAATCTTCTCTATAGGGCCTACGACCTCGACCTTGCCGAACTCTCACACCACGAGGACGTCGGGCTGCTCGCCTATTCGCCGCTCGCCGCCGGCCTGTTGACCGGCAAGTATCTTGACGGCGCCAGGCCGACTGGGTCGCGCCTTGCGATCAACGGCGATCTCGGCGGTCGCTTCACGCCACACCAGGAACCGGCCGTCGCCGGCTACGTGGCGCTTGCCCGCGAACACGGGATCGACCCGTCGCAACTGGCGATCGCCTTCTGCCTCGCCCGCCCGTTCATGGCGTCCGTCATCATCGGCGCAACCTCGATGGATCAGTTGAAGACGGATCTCGGCGCTGCCGGAATGACGCTGTCGCAGGATGTCATGAACGGCATTCGTCGCCTGCACCGGCTCTATCCGATGCCGATCTGAGCGCGAAACAGCAGATGGCCGTGCCCCAGACGAAAGCGGAATTGCTGAACGCCATCGAGACCGAATTCGCCAAGCTCGAGCGCGAACTCGATGGCATTCCGCCGGCGGGATTCGCCGAACCATCGCTCGATGGACACGCCAAGGGCACGATGATGAGCGTCGGCGACCTCGTCGCCTACCTCACCGGTTGGGGCGAACTGGTGGTCAAATGGATCGAATGGGACGAGCAAGGTCTGCCGGTCGACTTTCCGGAAACGGGGTACAAGTGGAACGAGCTCGGTCGTCTCGCGCAGAAATTCTACGGCGACTACCGAGCGCTCCCGCCTTCGGAACTCCTGTCTCGCCTCGCGGCCAGCAAGGACGCATTGGTCGCACTGATCGAGGCGCGTGACGATCAGACCCTCTACGGACAGGCGTGGTACGGCAAATGGCCGCTCGGCCGGATGATCCAGTTCAACACGTCCTCGCCCTATGCCAATGCGCGAGGTCGTTTGCGCCAGTGGAAGAAGCTCAAGGGAGCCGCTTAAAGGGCAAAGCGTGGCGAAAAGACCGCGCAAGCCTTGCCTTTCGATGAAATATGCGTATAAGCGCGCTGTTCGAAATGCCCGGTCTTCTGGCTGGTGGCTGAACGGAGGGCCGGCTTCCTCGAGGGGAGCCGTTAGGATTGCAAGTCTTTCCGGCCTCCCGTGTCTCCGCTCTCGACCGTCTCGATACAACACTTTCTTGCCGGCTGCCTGTCAGCCAATAAGAACAGTCGTTGAGGCTTAGCCGCCGATGTCCGGGCTGATTAACGCAAGAAAGGTAAGCCACAATGGCTCTTTATGAACACGTATTCCTGGCCCGCCAGGACATCACGCCGCAGCAGGTCGACGGTCTCGTCGAGCAGTACAAGGGCGTGCTCGAAGCAAACGGCGGCAAGGTCGGTCGCGTCGAGAACTGGGGCCTCAAGTCCCTCACCTACCGCATCAAGAAGAACCGCAAGGCTCACTACGTTCTCATGGACATCGATGCTCCGGCAGCGGCCGTTCATGAAATCGAGCGCCAGATGCGCATCAACGAAGACGTCCTGCGCTACATGACGATTGCCGTCGAGAAGCACGAAGAAGGCCCGTCTGCCATGATGCAGAAGCGCGACCGCGACGACCGTCCGCGCCGCGATGGCGACCGTCCGGAGCGTGGCTTCGGTGACCGTGGTCCGCGTCCGGACCGTGGCGACCGCGAAGACCGCCCGCGTCGTCCGCGCGAAGACCGCGCTTAATCAAGAAGCTTTAGGAGATTAAAGACAATGGCTGAAGTTTCTTCCGCTCCGGTTCGCCGCCCGTTCCACCGTCGCCGCAAGACCTGCCCCTTCTCGGGCGCAAACGCTCCGCGGATCGACTACAAGGACATCCGTCTTCTGCAGCGCTACATTTCCGAGCGCGGCAAGATCGTTCCTTCCCGCATCACGGCCGTTTCCCAGAAGAAGCAGCGCGAACTCGCCCAGGCGATCAAGCGCGCCCGCTTCCTCGGCCTGCTGCCCTACGTCGTTTCGTAAGAACGGCTGACGTTCCGTTGGTCGCCTGACTCAACGGAAACCGACTCTAGGGCAAGGCGCTCCCCTTGGGTGATCGCCTTGCCCTCTCCTTCCGCGTTGGGCGCGGATCGGAACCCGTGTGGAAACACTCGGAAATCCCATGTTGGGGTTGAGCCTTTGGCCATCCCCTAACTGCACGAAGCAGGACAGCGAACGTGAACAAGTTGAACAAGACATCGCTGCTGACCGGCGTTCTCGCCGGCTTTACCGCTGCCCTTCTGTCGATGGGCGCGAATACGCAGTCGTCGCTTGCGATCGTTCTTTATGCCGCTTCGGCGCTTCCCATTCTCATTGCCGGTCTTGGCTGGGGCAATGCGGCCGCCATCACGGCCATCGTCAGCGCCGGCGCTACTGCCGCCGCTCTGGTCTCGCCCTATTTCGCGCTGCTGATTCTCGTCGTGACGCTCATTCCGGCCGGCTGGCTCAGCCATCTCGCCAATCTGGCGCGCCCGGCCACTGAGCTCGGCGGACCTGATGGCGCGCTTGCCTGGTACCCGCTTTCCGACATTCTCAGCCACCTCGCCGGCCTGGTGACCGCGGGCATGATCATCGTCGGCTTCATCGTCGGATATGATTCTGATGTGTCCGACCGTATGGTCGACATCGTCATTCAGGCGGTGAAGGCGCAGGAACCGCTCTACAACCCCGATGCTGCGGCGATCTCCCAGATCAAGTCGATCTTCACGCTGGCGCTGCCGCTCATCCAGGGCGCCGTCTGGGTGGTGATGCTGTTTTCCGCCTATTATGTCGCCACCCGCATCGTGCAGATGTCGGGCCGGTCGCTGCGCCCCCGCGAAGACATTCCGTCGACGCTGCGCATGCACCGCAATGCGATCTTCATCTTTCTCGGCGGCCTTGTCCTGACCTTCTTGGGTGGCGCGCCTGCCACGATCGGCGCGCTGGTCTGCGGAACCTTCGGTGCAGGCTTCCTGCTCGCCGGCTTCGCATCCTTCCATTTCCGCACGCGCGGCAAGTCCTGGCGGCTTCCCGTGCTGTGGATCGCATACCTGTCGGTGCTCGTGTTCACGATCCCGGCAATCTTCTTCCTCCTCACGGGCCTGACCGATACGCGACGCACCATCGCAGTCACCCCGGTGGAAAAAAACTGACCAACGAAAACTGAACTCTGAAAGGAAACGAACATGCAAGTCATTCTTCTCGAACGTATCGCAAAGCTCGGCCAGATGGGCGAAACCGTAAAGGTTCGCGACGGCTTCGCACGCAACTACCTGCTGCCACTCGGCAAGGCACTGCGCGCCAACGCTGCTAACAAGGCCCGTTTCGAATCCGAGCGTTCGACGCTCGAAGCCCGTAACCTCGAGCGCAAGTCGGAAGCCCAGAAGGTTGCCGAGAACCTCGACGGCAAGTCCTTCATCATCGTCCGTTCCGCTGGCGAAACCGGCCAGCTCTACGGTTCGGTTGCCGCTCGCGACGTCATCGAAGTGCTGGCTGCAGAAGGCTTCAACATCGGCCGCAACCAGGTCGACCTGAACCACCCGATCAAGTCGATCGGCCTGCACAACGTCACGCTGCACCTGCATTCGGAAGTCGAAATCGCGGTTGAAGTCAACGTTGCCCGTTCGGCTGAAGAAGCTGAGCGCCAGTCAAAGGGCGAAAGCCTGACCTCGGCCGACGCCATCTACGGCGTTGACGAAGATGCCCTGAAGCCGGAAGACTTCTTCAACCCGGAAGCCGAATTCGAAGGCGAAGAAGAATAAGCCTTACAGGCCATTCTGAATGCGAAAGCCCGGATCCTTGGACCCGGGCTTTTTCTTTGCTGTCGGCTTGACTTCAGCTGTGGGCAAGCTCGGCCACAGGTGCTGCATCCTTGTCCACACGTACGACGACCGACAGGCCGGGCGACAAGAGATCGGCAAGCGGCTGGCCGGGATCGACGGCGATCCGGACGCCCACGCGCTGGGCGACCTTGGTAAAATTGCCGGTGGCGTTGTCCGGGCGGATGATGCTGAACTCGGAGCCGGCGGCAGGCGCAAAGCGCTCGATGTGCCCGGTCAGCGTGTTCCTTTGCAGCGCATCGACCGAAATGGTCACCGGCTGGCCGGCCTTCATGCCGTCGAGCTGCGTTTCCTTGAAATTCGCAAGCACCCAAACATCATGCGGCACGACGGCGAGCAATTGCGAGCCGGCGGTGACATATTGGCCGAGGCGCGCACCGATCTCGCCGAGCTTTCCGTCACGGGGAGCGACGATCCGGGTGTTTTCCAGATCGATCCGGGCCAGTTCGACGGCGGCCTCGGCGCCGGCAACGGCAGCCTGCAGACCGGCACGGGCGCCAAGCGTGGTGGCCAGTGCTTGGCGCGAAACCTCCAGCCCCGCTTCGGCCTGGTTGACGGCGGCCTGTGCCTGTTCGAACGCTGCGCGCGATTGATCGGCTTCGCTGCGTGTCGAGATGCCCTTCTCCGCCAACGGCCGGATTCGGTCCCAAGATGCGCTCGCTCTGTTGAACGCAGCCTTCGCGCTGTCCAGCTGTGCTGCGCTGGCAGCAATACCGGCCTTGGCCGACAGTTCCTGCTGACGCGAATTGGCATGCGATGCCTTCTGGGCGGCAAGTGTCGCCTCTGACTGGGCCAGTTTCTGGGCGTAGATCCGGTCGTCGATCCTGACGAGCAATTGCCCGGCCTTGACCTCCTCGTAGTCGTGCACCGGCACCTCGGCGACATAACCTGACAGTTGCGGGCTCATGACCGTCAGGTAACCCCTGACATAGGCGTTCTCCGTCATCTCGACGGAACTGGGGAACGGCGGCAGTCGCCAGGCATAGAGAACCAGGGCGAGGCCCGAGAGGCCGGCGAGCAAGACGATGATCGTGGTGGGTGAGCGCAAGGATTTCAGCATGGTCGTCAACTCTGTTCGTCAAGAAGAGAAGGCGGGTGCGGGAGGCGCAAGGCGCGCCGCGATCCGCTTGTAAAGGATATGCACCAGCAGACCGGCCAACGCGCAAAGGGCAATGCCGCACGCCAGCAGAAAGGCATCGTTGTAGGCGAGAATGTTGGCCTCGCGGGTAACCTGCTGCCCCAACAACGCCACGCCCTCGCCGTTCAGCAAGGTCCTGTCGCCGATCACCCGGCCATAGCTTGCGGCCAGCTGGCTGAGGCGCTGGGCGATGAGCGGGTTCGACATCACGATCTGCTCGGCCAGCACATTGGAATGGAACTTCTCCCGCAGGGTGACGAAGCTTCCGAAGGTCGCGGTGCCGATCAGGCCACCGATGCTTTGGGTGAACAGGAAGATGACGATGAAGCTGAGAATGTAGCTCGGCCCCTTCATCAGCGCCGCCTTGAAGCCGCTGGCCATGGCCGGCGGCAGGAACAGAGCGGTTCCGGCGGCGATCATGGCCTGGCTGATATACATCTGCTCGGGTCGTGTCAGATTGGTCGCCTGGCTGTCGATATAGGCACCGCCAGCCAGCAGGCTCAGCGCCAGAACATGCACGAACTCGGCGTGGTCAGGATTCATTAGTGCGGCGCACAAAAGGCCGCCGGCGATCGATGCGCCGAGAATGACCCAATAAAGCGTCGCGACCTGCTCGAACTGCAATCCGAGCAGCTGATAGAAGTTTGCCGCGATCGCCGACTGCTCCGAGGCGACAAGGCGAAAGACCAGCAGCACCGCGGTAAAATGCAGGATCTCCCTGGAGGCGAGCCAGCGAACGTCGATCAACGGCAGTTCACGATTGAGTTCGATCAGCACCACGCTGGTCAGCGCCACGATCGCCACAGCCAGGAGCACACCCAGCCACGGCGCTTCGAACCACCAGTAGAGCCGCCCCATGGTCAGCACGATGGCGATACAGCCGAAGCCGACAGCCACCAGCAGGTAGCTCAGAATATCGGTGCGCTGGATCACTTTGGCGTGCGGCACCGGCGTCAGCGGCAGCAGGTAGATGATCGGCAGCGCCATCAGCGCCAGGGCCATCTCGAGCGTATAGAGCCCATGCCATTGGCCGTATTCGATCAGCTTCGGCGAGATCAGCCGGGTGATCGGTGCCGAAATGGTCGTGCAGGTCAGCGCCAGGGCAAGACCGACCGTCAGCTTGCGCGCCGGCAGGAAGGCCTCCAGCATATAGAGGAAACCGAGCGTCGACATGGGGGCCGCCGCGATGCCACTGATGAAGCGAACGACGATCGCCGACTGCAGATCGGAAACAAAGACGTTCATCAGCGAAACGATAACAAAGCCGACAATGCCGATTTCTGCGAACCGGCGCAGTCCGTATTGCGCCCGGATTTTGACGAGCGCGATCGAGAGAGAGACATTCGGCGCCATGTAGGCTGCCGAAAGCCAGGCGGCCTCGATCGAGGTGGCGGAAAGTGATCCCTGCAGCTGGGTAAGATTGGCGAGCGCCAGATTCATGCCGAGGCCCTGGGTGAGGAACAGTAGCGCCGAGCAGACGACGTAGGTCGCGGACCTGGCAACGCTCATCGGCCGTGGCACGGGCATCGTTGCGGTGGCCGTGACTTGCTGTTGTGCTGGCTCGCCAGAGGGCGCCTCCGCCTCGTCGTCGCCAAGGGCTGTCCTGTTGTCGTTTGCTGCGGGCCTTGCGGCGGCACTCATCGATGTCATTCCTTCGCCAGCGATTGAACGTTATCGGCGATGGTGCGCACGACCTTCAGCACCGCCGCGACCTCGTCTTCACCGACGCCCTGCAGCACTTCTGCCCGGATCTCGTCGGCAAGCTTCAGGATCTCGTCGGCGATGGTGCGCCCAAGTTCGGTCATGTGGATCTGCTTGGCCCTGCGATCCGACACCTCGACCCTGCGCTCGATGAAACCCTGCTTTTCCATTCCGTCCAGCAGGCGCACGATCGTCGGCGTCTCGATATCCAGTTCGTCGGCCAGTTCGCGCTGGTTCAAGCCATCCTTCTTGGTTAGCGCAAACAGCGCCCTCGCCCGAGCCAGGGTCAGGCCACGCTCCTTCACCCTGGCATCGAAGACAGCCCGCAGCTTACGATTGACCATCGACAAGGCGTCGAACAGTTCGCGATTGACGATGGGCTGATACATAGTACCTTTTCCATATTAGTAGCATGCTAATTATTCTGCTCCTATTTAATCCATCCCAAGGCAATTTTCAAGACGGCGTTTTGAGAGGGGGCAAACGGCGCTAGAATTGGCGCAGTCGCCGATTGCAGCGATTCGCGGCGTCAACGTCGTTCTTCATGCGGACTTTATTTTTTGCACTTTCGTGATGTCGGCCTGTGGATCAGTCGAACAACGGGCAAATGCGATGGGCCGCGCCACATGGTCTGCGACTGTGGCACTGCTGCACTTGACCCGCAGAGACGCAGACAGCAAACCGGGTGCACACCAGAAGAGGCAGAGACGAACGACCATGAACGACGCAGCGCGAAAGCTCGCCCCTATCGGCAAGGACCAATCGGACCAGCATTACCGCGAGGCGCCGAACAACCTTGAAGCCGAACAGGCGCTGCTCGGCGCGATCCTCGTCAACAATGATGCGTTCTATCGCGTCTCGGACTTCCTGAAGCCGGTCCACCTGTTCGAACCCCTGCATCGCCGCATCTACGAGGTTGCCGGCGACATCATCCGCATGGGCAAGACCGCCAACCCGGTGACGATCAAGACCTTCCTCAAGGCCGACGAAAAGGTCGGCGACCTGACGGTCGCGCAGTATCTTGCCCGCCTTGCCGCCGGCGCCGTCTCGATCATCAACGCCGAAGACTACGGCCGCGCAATCTACGATTTGGCGCTGCGCCGTTCGCTGATCACCATCGGCGAGGACATGGTCAATATCGCCTTTGACGCACCGCTCGACATGCCGCCGCAGGGCCAGATCGAGGACGCGGAACGGCGCCTGTTCGAGCTCGCCGAAACCGGCCGCTACGACGGCGGTTTCCAGTCCTTCAACGATGCGGTCGCGCTTGCCATCGACATGGCCGGCGCGGCGTTCGAGCGCGACGGCAGCCTGTCGGGTATTTCGACGGGCATCCTGTCGCTCGACGCCCGCATGGGCGGCCTGCAGCGCTCGGACTTGATCGTACTTGCGGGACGTCCCGGCATGGGCAAGACCTCGCTTGCCACCAACATCGCCTACAACATTGCCGCCGCCTACGACCCGGAGGTTCAGGCGGACGGTTCGTTCAAGGCCAAGAACGGCGGCGTCGTCGGCTTCTACTCGCTCGAAATGTCGTCCGAACAGCTGGCAACGCGTATCATCTCCGAGCAGACCGAAGTCTCCTCCTCGAAGATCCGCCGCGGCGACATCTCCGAAGCCGACTTCGAAAAGCTCGTCGCCTGCTCGCAGATGATGCAGAAAGTTCCGCTGTTCATCGACCAGACCGGTGGTATCTCGATCGCCCAGCTCTCCGCCCGTGCGCGCCGCCTCAAGCGCCAGCGCGGCCTCGATTGCCTGGTCGTCGACTATATTCAGCTGATGACCGGCTCGGGCAAATCGAGCGACAACCGCGTGCAGGAAATCACCCAGATCACCACCGGCCTGAAGGCACTCGGCAAGGAGCTGAACGTGCCGATCATCGCGCTGTCGCAGCTCTCCCGTCAGGTGGAAAGCCGCGAAGACAAGCGCCCCCAGCTCTCCGACCTTCGCGAATCGGGCTCGATCGAGCAGGACGCCGACGTCGTGCTCTTCGTGTTCCGTGAGGAATACTACGTGAAGAACCTCGAGCCTCGCGACGAATTCGATCCGAAGTACGACGAGTGGAAGATGAAGATGGAACAGGTGAAGGGCACGGCCGACGTGATCATCGCCAAGCAGCGTCACGGACCGACCGGCACCGTCAAGCTCGCCTTCCAGTCGGAATTCACCCGCTTTACCGATCTGGCCGATCCGTCCTTCACCCAATACGAAGAACACTGAGAAAGTCGGGGGGCGTCTTTACGCCCCCAGCAACATTCTGAAGATCGCCACGGTCACGACGCCGGCCGCGACAGCGGCGAGCAACGGCAACCGCATGGCGACGAGTGCCGTTACCACCGTAGCGATCGTTTCCGCCGGCCCGGTGACCAGCACCGTCGGCGCGATCACCGCCATCAACACGGCCGGCGGGATCGCCTCCAGGGCCCGCTTCTGCGTTTCTCCGATCGTCACAAACCGAATGAGCACCAGGCCGCCGATGCGGGTGGCAATGGTTGCGATTGCCATGGCGACGATGGCCAGAAGCGTGTTCGGATCGACGGTCATGCGTGCACCTCCTGGCTACGGCCGGCAAGAAGCGCGACCGCAACCCCGGCAGCAGCACCAGCGGCGATGTACCAGACACCCGGCAGAAACTGATGCGTCAGCACCGCGGCAGCGGCGCTTGCGGCAAGCACAACCCCGGTCTCACGGCCTTTCCAGAAACCCATCACCAGCACGATGAAAACCGCGGGAAAGGCGAAGTCGAGCCCCGTCACCTTCGGATCGCCAAGGAAGGCCCCCAGCAACGCGCCGGCAAGGCTTGTCGTCACCCAGACGAAGTAGAACGGCACGGCGATTCCCGCGAACCAGGCGGGCGTCAGCCTGCCCTCTTTCGCGCGCATCTCCGCCATTGCCCATATCTCGTCGGCAAGCAGCAGCATCGAGGCGTATTTCGTCGGGCCTGAGAACCCCTGGAGCTTGGCGCCGAGCGACGCGCTCATCAGCACGTGCCTGACATTGACCAGCAAGGCGGAGAAAGCGAGTGCCGCCCAAGAGGCCGGATGCGTCCAGATGTCCATGGCCACGAATTGCGAGCCGCCGGCAAAAACCAGCGCGCTCATCAATGTCACCTCCGCGCCCGAAAGCCCCTTGCCGGCGGCAACTGCGCCGAAGACGAGCCCAATCGGCATGACCGCCACGATGAGCGGCGCCATCGCCATGGCTCCGGCTCGAAAGTCTGGACCGAATCCCGTGTCGCTCAATGTTCATGCCTCCCGATCGATAACGAACGGAGCACACCTAAACCGGCCCGAGCGGGGCGTATTGAACGAAAGTGATCAACCGGCGCGGAAGGCGCCGGGCGTGACGCCGGTTCGAGCCTTGAAGTGTCGGCTGAAATGCGCCTGATCGGCAAACCCGCACTGATAGGCGGTATCGACCGCCGACCAGCCGTGCCGCAGCAGTGTCTTTGCCGCCCGCACGCGCTTGTCAGTCAGGAAGGCATGCGGTGTGATGTGAAACTGGCGCCGGAAGGCGCGGATCAGATGCGCCCGGCTGAGGCCCGCGACCTTGGCCAGCTCCTCCAGGCCGATATCCTGCGCGTAGTTCTCGGTCAGATAGTCGCGCGCCCGCTGGACCGCGGACTGCTCCTTCGTTTCGACCGGCACGATGATCGTGCTGCCGTGCCGCTCGAACATGGTGGCGAGCACGCCGAACATGCGTTCCTCGGCTTCGAGCGCGCCAGTCGCGTGCTCCAGCGCCTTGTGGGCGTGATAGAAGGAGTGGGCCAGATCCGGATCGCACAGCATGCGCTTGGAAAAGGACGGCGTTCCCTTGAACGGCCGCCCGGTGACATCTTCCAGAATGTTCACCAGCAATTCGGTACTCGGATAGACCATGCGATAGCGGTAACCGCTACCACCTGGGTGACCGTCATGGATCTCGTCTGGATTGATGAGATAGAAGTCGCCGGGCCCCGCTTGCGATCGTTCGCCCCTGATCTTGCTGATCTGCGAGCCGGCCTCGATCGCGCCGATGCTGAAGGTGTCGTGCGCGTGCGGCGCAAATTCGTGCGTAATGAAAGTCGCGGTCAGGCATTCCATGCCATCGAACCGGAGGTCCCGCCAGAATCGGGTCCGCTCCGCGCCTTCCAGCGGCATGACATCGATGGCCTGTTCCTGCGAAATCGTGTGCATGTGGCGATCCTAACGTCCGCCACGACCAGCGTCTTGCATAAAAGTGCTCTTCGCCCTCGCCGCCCAACCGAATGCCGCCATCCGACAGGACGGCATTTGCGGGCAAGCGTGGTTGGCTGTATTGGTCCTTCATCGTCCACGCAGAGTGCCAGGCATGCTCAGTCCAGAATTCCTCTCCGCCTCCAACCGGCTCACGATCGACCTCAACGCATTGGCAGACAACTGGCGCTCGATGAATGCCCGCTCGGGCAAGGCCCGTGCCGCTGCGGTGCTGAAGGCGGATGCCTACGGCCTCGGCATCGACGAGGCGGCGCCAGCGCTTTACGCCGCCGGTGCCCGCGATTTCTTCGTCGCCAATGCGGAAGAAGGTGCTGACCTGCGGCCGCTGGTGCCGGAAGGCCGGATCTACATTCTGGCCGGCATGTGGCCCGGCAATGAGGTGCTGTTCTTCGACAATGATCTCGTGCCGGTGATCAACTCGGAGGAGCAGCTTGCCGTTTTCATGGCGGCGCTGTCCGAGCGCGGCGACCACCCTTGCGTGTTGCATGTCGATACCGGCATGAACCGCCTGGGGCTGTCGGTCGAAGAAGCCGTCGCTCTTGCCAACGATCCGGCCCGCCCGGCGAGCTTCTCGCCGGTCCTGATCATGAGCCACCTCGCCTGCGCCGACGATCCGGGCAACCCGCTCAATAGTTATCAGTTGCAACGCTTCCGCGAAGCCTCTGCTGCATTCGAAGGCGTTGATGCCAGCCTGGCAAACTCCGGCGGCGTGTTCCTGGGCGACGACTACCATTTCAACCTGACGCGCCCGGGCATCGCCGTCTATGGCGGCGAAGCGGTCAATGACGTCGCCAATCCGATGAAGCCGGTCGTGACGGCAGAAGCCCGCATCATTCAGGTACGCAACGTCGCCGCCGGCGGGCACGCAAGCTACGGAGCGTCTGCCCGCTTCAACCGCGACAGCCGCATCGCCACCGTCGCCGTCGGTTATGCCGATGGCTATCACCGCTCCGTCTCGGGCGGTGGCGTGACCTTGCGCCAGGCGACGCCTTCGGGCGCCTTCGGCTTTCTGCACGGCGAGAAGGTGCCGCATGTCGGCCGGGTGACGATGGACCTCAGCCTCTTCGACGTCACCGACCTGCCGGAAAACGCGGTGCGCGCCGGCGACTATATCGAGCTGTTCGGCCGGCATGTCGCACTGGACGACGTGGCGCGCGCCGGCGGCACGATCGGCTATGAGATGCTGACCAGCCTCGGCCATCGCTACGACCGCCACTATATCGGCGCGGTCTGAGCCGGCTTTCGCACCGATACTTTACAGTCCGTCGTCGAAAATCACCTTTTGTTCCGCGTTTCGCGGCATTATGTGAAGGCAAAAGTGATTCTCCGATCACCGGCAGTGCCGCCACAGACGGCACGTCGAAAGTCTCCGCACTGTGAAAGTCGTTGCCGATGGCGAAAGCCCGCACACAATTCGTCTGCCAGAACTGCGGCACCATCCATACCCGCTGGGCCGGTAAGTGCGAGGGCTGCGGCGAATGGAACACGATCATCGAGGACGACCCGACAGCCGGCATCGGCGGCGGCCCGTCCCGCGCGCCGAAGAAGGGGCGCCCGGTTGCGCTCACCACGCTATCGGGTGAAATCGAGGACGCCCCGCGCATCCAGACCGGGATATCCGAGCTCGACCGCGCCACCGGCGGCGGCTTCGTTCGCGGCTCTGCCCTCCTCATCGGCGGCGATCCCGGCATCGGTAAATCGACAGTGCTGATGCAGGCGGCAGCGGCCCTTGCGCGCCAGAAACACCGTGTCATCTATGTCTCGGGTGAAGAGGCCGTGGCCCAGGTGCGCCTTCGCGCCCAACGGCTGGGTGCTGCCGACAGCGACGTGCTGCTGGCAGCTGAAACCAACGTCGAGGACATTCTCGCGACGCTTGCCGAGGGCAAGCGCCCCGATCTCGTCATCATCGACTCGATCCAGACACTCTGGAGCGACATCGTCGATTCGGCGCCCGGCACGGTGACCCAGGTGCGGACCGGCGTGCAGGCGATGATCCGCTTTGCCAAGCAGACGGGAACCGCCGTCGTGCTCGTCGGCCACGTCACCAAGGAAGGCCAGATCGCCGGTCCCCGCGTGGTCGAGCACATGGTCGATGCCGTGCTCTATTTCGAAGGCGACCGCGGCCATCACTACCGCATCTTGAGAACAGTGAAGAACCGCTTCGGGCCGACGGACGAGATCGGCGTCTTCGAGATGTCGGACAAGGGTCTGCGCGAGGTCGCCAATCCATCGGAACTGTTCCTCGGCGAGCGCAACGAAAAATCGCCGGGGGCCGCCGTCTTTGCCGGCATGGAGGGAACACGGCCGATCCTGGTTGAGGTGCAGGCGCTGGTGGCGCCGACCTCGCTCGGCACGCCGCGCCGTGCCATCGTCGGCTGGGACTCCGCCCGCCTCTCGATGATCCTTGCGGTGCTTGAAGCCCATTGCGGCGTGCGGCTCGGGCAGCACGACGTCTACCTCAACATCGCCGGCGGCTACCGAATTTCCGAGCCTGCCGCCGACTTGGCTGTGGCTTCCGCACTGGTTTCGTCGCTTGCCGGGCTTGCCCTTCCGGCTGATTGCGTCTATTTCGGCGAAGTCAGCTTGTCGGGCGCCATCCGGCCGGTTGCGCATACCGCTCAACGCCTCAAGGAAGCCGAGAAGCTCGGTTTCTCGCAGGCTGTTCTGCCAGCTGCCTCGACCGAATTGCCGAAGAACGGCAATGGCCGGTGGAGCGAGTTGGAAAGCCTGCCGGATCTGGTGGCGCGCATCGCGGGATCGCGAAACGCCTTGAGACCGGCAGAGGATGCAGATTGAAGGTGCGGGTGCTGCAAGCGGCTCCACGGGACGCCTTCTGAGCAGGCTCATAACAATGCCCTGAACATCAGGCAGGGCCGACGGCGGATAGGCTTGAGGAGACCCGGACGAACCGGGTTCGGAGTAAGGACAAAATGCCCATTACAATTCTCGACGGTATCGTTCTCGGCGTCGCGCTGTTTTCAGCAATCCTGGCAATGGTCCGAGGCTTCTCACGCGAAGTCCTGTCGGTTGCCAGCTGGGTTGGCGCGGCGGCGGCGGCCTACTTCCTCTACCCGCACCTCCTGCCCTATGCCAAGCAGTATACCAGCAGCGACACGGTCGCGCTGATCGGCTCGGCGGCAGTGATCTTCCTGGTTGCGCTGATCATCATTTCCTTCATCACCATGCGCGTCGCCGATTTCATCATCGACAGCCGCATCGGCGCGCTCGACCGCACGCTGGGCTTTCTCTTCGGCGCCGCGCGCGGCATCCTGCTCGTGGTCGTCGCCATGCTGTTCTTCAACTGGCTGGTCGCTCCGCAGCAGCAGCCGGGTTGGGTCACGCAGGCGAAGTCCAAGCCGCTTCTCGACAATCTCGGCAACAAGCTGATCGCGCTTCTGCCCGAGGAAGCCGACGCCACCATCCTCGACCGCCTGCGCGGCAAGGACACGACCGGCGAAGGCGAAGGCGAGACCCCGGCCGGCACGCCCGGACAGGCACCGTCGGGTTCGCCCGACCAGGCGCCCGTTGACGACGCCCCGGCCACCAACGGCTGAGACATGGAAGAACTGCCGACAAAGCCCGCTGCGCGGGCTTTGTCCTTTTGGGAATAACGCTTGTGTCCGTTTTCAGCTAAGATCGCTTGAAGACGGCGGGCCTGATCACGATATGCGCACCGGCACGGAGCAAAGGCGACTGTGATGACCGATCTGAGATCCACGGAAATCCATGACGAACTCGATGGCGATACCCTGCACGAAGAGTGCGGCGTCTTCGGCATCCTGGGGCACCCGGATGCGGCGGCGCTGACGGCGCTCGGCCTGCATGCGCTCCAGCATCGCGGCCAGGAGGCCGCCGGTATCGTCACCTTCGACGGCAAGCAGTTCTGCACCGAAAAGCGCATGGGTCTCGTCGGCGATCACTACACCGATCCCGCAACGCTCGCGAAGCTCCCGGGCTTCATGTCCATCGGCCACACGCGCTACTCGACGACAGGCGAAGTGGCGCTGCGCAACGTCCAGCCGCTCTTTGCCGAGCTGCATGAAGGCGGCATCGCGATTGCCCATAACGGCAACTTCACCAACGGCCTGACGCTGCGCCGCCAGATCATCTCGGACGGCGCCATCTGTCAGTCGACCTCCGACACCGAAGTTGTCCTCCACCTCATCGCCCGCTCCAAGCACGCTTCGACCACCGACCGCTTCGCCGATGCGATCGCGCAGGTCGAGGGCGGCTACTCGATGCTGGCGCTGACACGCACCAAGCTGATCGCCGCCCGCGACCCGCACGGCATCCGCCCGCTCGTCATGGGCGACCTCGACGGCAAGCCGATCTTCTGCTCGGAAACCTGCGCACTCGACATCATCGGCGCCAAGTTCGTGCGCGACGTGGAGAATGGCGAAATCATCATCTGCGAGATCCAGCCCGACGGCTCGATCTCGATCGATTCGCGCAAGCCGCTGGCTCCGCAACCGGAGCGGCTCTGCCTGTTCGAATACGTCTATTTCGCCCGTCCGGATTCGGTCGTCGGCGGCCGCAACGTCTATGTGGCGCGCAAGAACATGGGCCAGAACCTGGCCAAGGAAGCCCCTGTCGAGGCCGATGTCGTCGTCCCGGTTCCCGATGGCGGTACGCCCGCCGCAATCGGCTACGCACAGCAGAGCGGCATTCCCTTCGAGCTCGGCATCATCCGCAACCATTATGTCGGCCGGACCTTCATCGAGCCGACGCAGCAGATCCGCGCCTTCGGCGTCAAGCTGAAGCACTCGGCGAACCGCGCGATGATCGAGGGCAAGCGCGTCGTGCTCGTCGACGATTCGATCGTTCGCGGCACCACCTCGGTCAAGATCGTGCAGATGATCCGCGATGCCGGTGCACGCGAAGTGCATGTGCGTGTTGCCAGCCCGATGATCTTCCATCCGGACTTCTACGGCATCGACACGCCGGACCGCGACAAGCTGCTCGCCAACCAGCATGCCGACCTTGCGTCCATGTGCCGCTTCATTGGCGCGGACTCGCTCGAGTTCCTGTCGATCGACGGCCTCTACGAGGCTGTGGGCGGCATCAAGCGCGATCTCAAGTCGCCGCAGTTCACCGATCACTATTTCACCGGGGACTATCCGACCCGCCTTCTCGACCAGGAAGGCGCCAGCAATGTCCGCAAACTCTCGGTTCTCGCCAGCAACGGATAATCAGACAATAAAATGACGATCAATTTGAAAGACCGGGTCGCCGTCGTCACCGGCGCATCGCGCGGTATCGGCTATTTCACGGCCCTCGAACTCGCCAAGGCTGGCGCCCACGTCGTCGCCTGCGCCCGCACCGTCGGTGGCCTCGAAGAGCTGGATGACGCGATCAAGGCGGTCGGCGGCTCGGCAACGCTCGTTCCGTTCGATCTCGCCGACATGGCTGCGATCGACAAGCTCGGCGGCGCGATCAACGAGCGCTGGGGCAAACTCGACATCATGGTCGCCAATGCCGGCGTGCTCGGCACCATCTCGCCGATCGGCCATGTCGAGGCCAAGGTGTTCGAGAAGGTGATGAACATCAACGTCAATGCCACCTGGCGCCTGATCCGCACGCTCGAGCCGTTGCTCATCAAGTCCGATGCCGGACGTGCGCTCATTCTCTCCTCTAGCGCTGCCCACAAGTGCAAGCCGTTCTGGGGCCCCTACTCTGCCTCCAAGGCCGCCGTCGAAGCGCTCGCCCGCACATGGGCCGGAGAGACACAGCGACTACCGCTGCGCATCCTCAGCGTCGATCCGGGCGCAACCCGCACCGCGATGCGCGCCCAGGCGATGCCCGGTGAAGATCCGGAGACCGTGCCGCACCCCTCCGAGGTCGCGGCGGAGCTTCTGCCACTGGTCGGCCCGGACCAGACCGAGACCGGCAAGCTTTACATCGTTCGCGAAAAGAAGATCGTCGACTACCGCCTGCCGGAGTGACGTCACCACAAAGCCGAGATCAAAAAGGCCACCGTGTTTCCACGGTGGCCCTTTTATTTTGCGCTGACATTCAGCGTTAATGCGCGCCGCGATCTCTACTGCATGTGCAGCAATTCAAAGCGCTACAGCGCCGCGCGTCTAATAAGATGCGCGGCGCTGTAGGATTCGCTTACCGCGCTTTAAGCTCTCGTTTTGCGCATGTTGTTATCGCAAAACCGCCGCGCACTTTTGCGACATGCTTCAGTCGACCTTGTCGCCCGGCAGGCCGTCGCCGCCATGGGCGGGATGGGCGGGCCAGTCGCCGCCATACTTGCGCTGCCACGAGCGCGCGCCGAACGGCAGCGTGATCAGGTAGCCAAGCGCCGTCACCGCCATTGTCTCCCAGGTGTAGGTCATCAGCGTCGCGACATAAAAGACGACGACGAGAATGACCGGCAGGACGAGATCGCGGCGAACGCGGCTGTTTTCCGACTTGCCCGACCAGACCGGCAGACGGCTGACCAGCAGGAAGGCAATCAGCACGGTGTAGCCCGATGCGATCAGCGCGAAGGTGCGCTCAGGTGCCAAGCCCAGCAGGCCGAGATAGACCGGCAGCAGCACCAGCATGGCACCCGCCGGCGCAGGCACGCCGACGAAATACTCCGACTGCCACGCTGCCTTGGACTGGCGCTCGGCCATGACGTTGAAGCGGGCCAATCGCAGGCCGCAGGCGATCGCGTAGATCAACGCCGCAATCCAGCCGATCGAGCGGGCCTGATCCAGGATGAAGACGTAGAGAACGAGCGCCGGCGCCACGCCGAAGTTGATGATATCGGCGAGGGAGTCCATCTGGCCGCCGAAGTTCGACGTCGCCTTCAGCAGGCGCGCGACGCGACCGTCGATACCGTCGAGAAAGGCCGCAAGCAACACCATGGCAACGGCGAGCTCGATGCGGTTTTCGAAGGCGAGCCGAATGCCGGAGAGACCTGCGCAGATCGCCAGCACGGTGATCATGTTCGGGATCATCAGGCGCAGCGGTATCTCGCGCAGTCGAGGGCCGCGACCGGTATCGCTTGAACCGTTCGCCTCGCCCGCGACTTTCGGCGGTTCGGCTGGGTTTTCCTGTTGAGGACCTTCCATAGGGGCTCCTTATGCGCGACGGCTGATGACCGGGCCCTTGGCCGAGCCGAATTCGGCAAGCACGGTTTCACCGGCAATCGCGGTCTGGCCGAGGCTGACGCGGGGCTCGACACCATCAGGCAGGAAAACGTCGAGGCGCGAGCCGAACCGGATGAGGCCGAAACGCTCACCGGCGTCGAGCGAGCCGTTTTCATACTTCCAGCAGATGATGCGGCGGGCAACCAGACCGGCGATCTGTACGACGCCGATTTCACCATGCTTCGTCTGGATGACGAGGCCGTTGCGTTCGTTCTCGTGGCTGGCCTTGTCGAGTTCGGCGTTGACGAACTTGCCGGCGCGGTAGGCGATGCGGCTGATGGTGCCGGTCATCGGCGCACGGTTCACGTGGCAGTTGAAGACGTTCATGAAGACCGAGATGCGCAGCATCGGTTCGGAACCAAGACCCAGCTCTTCCGGCGGCGTCACCATGGCAATCGACGAAACGCGGCCATCGGCCGGGCTGATCACCAGATCGTCGTCGATCGGCGTCATGCGCTCGGGGTCACGGAAGAAATAGGCGCACCAGGCGGTGAGCAGGAAGCCGATCCACATCAGCGGCTCCCACAGCAAGCCCAGCACCAGCGACGCGACGAAGAAGATCGCGATGAAGCGATAGCCTTCCTTGTGCACCGGGACCAGCGTGTTGCGCACCGTATTGACCAAGCTCATGAACTCTACTCCAAATTTGCTGTGGAACGTGACCTAGCGCGAAATGCCGCCCGCGGCAACGCTGCCCGCCCGACAGCGACAAAACGCGTCGCGATCAGCGACAAGACATGGCCGTCATAGGGCCGGCTCGCCACGCGTGACGATACCGAGGTCGTCGCTCTCGCGCACACGCTTCAATTGTTCTTCCGCCTGGGTCGCCTCGCGCTGGCGGCTCCACATGGAAGCATAAAGTCCGTCGCGATCGATCAGTTCCCCGTGCGTGCCGCGCTCGGCGATGACGCCATCCTTGAGCACGATGATCTCATCGGCATTGATGACCGTCGAAAGCCGGTGGGCGATAACCAGTGTCGTGCGGTTGCGGGAAACCACGTCGAGCGCCGACTGGATTTCCTGTTCCGTGCGCGTGTCGAGCGCGGAAGTTGCCTCATCGAGGATGAGGATCGGCGGTGCCTTCAGGATCGTACGGGCGATGGCGACACGCTGCTTCTCGCCGCCCGAAAGCTTGAGGCCGCGCTCGCCGACCATTGCCTGAAACCCTTCGGGAAGCGACTGGATGAAGGTCGCGATCTGTGCCGCCTCAGCCGCAGCGACAACCTCCTCCTCGGTTGCCGAAACGCGTCCGTAGCGGATGTTGTAGGCGATGGTATCGTTGAACAGCACGGTGTCCTGCGGCACCATGCCGATCACGGCGCGCAGGCTCTTCTGTGTCACACCGCGCACGTCCTGCCCGTCGATAGTGATCGTGCCCTGTTGCACGTCGTAGAAGCGATAAAGAAGCCGCGACAGCGTCGACTTGCCGGCCCCCGACGGGCCGACGACGGCAACGGTCTTGCCGGCAGGCACCTCGAAGCTGATGCCTTTCAGGATCGGTCGCGCTGCATCATAGGCAAAGTGCACGTCCTTGAAGGCGATGGCGCCGTTTGCAATGGCGAGCTGCCGCGCATCCGGGCGGTCGACCACTTCGGCTTCGACGTCGAGCAGATCGAACATGTGTTCGATGTCGGTCAGCCCCTGGCGGATTTCGCGATAGACGAAGCCGATGAAATTGAGCGGAATGGCCAGCTGGATCAGCATGGCGTTGATGAAGACGAAGTCCCCGAGCGTCTGCTCGCCGCGCTGCACCGCGAGCGCGGACATGACCATCATGACTGCCGTGCCAGCGCCAAAGATCATCGCCTGGCCGAAGTTGAGCCAGCCGAGCGAGGTCCAGACCTGGGTCGCCGCCTTCTCATAGCGCTCCATGGATCTGTCGAAGCGCTTGGCTTCCATTTCTTCGTTGCCGAAATACTTGACGGTCTCGAAGTTCAAGAGCGAGTCGATCGCCTTGGTGTTGGCGTCGGTGTCGCTGTCGTTCATGGAGCGGCGGATGGCGATGCGCCAGTCGCTCGCCTTGACCGTAAACCAGATATAGAGCCAGACGGTGATGGCCGTGACCAGCAGGTAGCTGAAACCGTAGCCCCACCAGAAGATCACGGCGGTCAGCAAAAATTCGATCAGCGTCGGTACACTGTTCAGAATGGTGAAGCGAACGATGGTCTCGATGCCCTTGGTGCCGCGCTCGATCACGCGCGACAGGCCGCCGGTGCGTCGCTCGAGATGAAAGCGCAGCGACAACTGGTGCATATGCACGAAGGTCTTGTAGGCGAGTTGCCGGACCGCATGCTGCCCGACGCTGGCAAACAGCGCGTCGCGCAACTGGTTGAGCCCCGCCTGCAGCAAACGCGCGAGGTTATAGGCAAGCACCAGCATGACTGCGCCGCCCAGGAACTGCGGCAGGAAGCCCAGTGCATCCGGCTTGTTGTTCAGCGCATCCGTCGCCCACTTGAAGAAATAAGGAACGAGGATGAGGACGACCTTGGCAATCACCAGGATGATCGTCGCCCAGACGACTCGAAGCTTCAGATCAGCCCGATCTGAAGGCCACATGTAGGGCCACAGGTTGACGATGGTTCGAAACGGGTTGCTCGTATCGGCGGAAATCGTCTTCGTCTGGTTCTGAGGTGCCACGTCTTGATCCGCCTTCACTCTTTCGCACGCCCGGGCGGACGGTCATGCCAATCCACCGGCGTCGCGCAGTTGCGGCTCCGCGCCTCGAACCTTTGGGCAAGGACATCGGGGCACATCATCGCCATCCAATGAAAAGCGGCGTCTCGTTGAAGACGCCGCCTTCTTTGACAAATAGGTCTCCGTCGACACTGCCGCAATGCGATGATGTCGATGAACAGCCTATTGCTCGTGTTTCATGTGCTTCTTGTGAATTTCGCGCGATTCTTCATCGGAAAGTGCCTGATCGGGAACGCCGAAGACCTGGCCAGGGCGGATGCGATCGGGGTTTTCGATCTGTGCCTGGTTGGCGAGGTAGATCGTGGTGTAGCGAACACCCGCGCCATAGACACGCCGTGAGATCTGCCAGAGCGTATCACCGCGACGGATGATCACGGAACTCTTGCTTTCCTTCAGCGGCGCCTGCTCCACCGTTGCCGGCTGAGCCTGGGTTTCAGTCGAGGCCATGGAAGGCTGCGCAGCGGCGACGTCATTGGTGATCGAGCTGCCGGCACCCTTGACCTTCGACGCGCCGGAAGCCTCGGCGATCTCGCCCGATGCGATGGTGTTGGCAACCGCCGGCGTGACACTGCCGCGTTCAGCAAGGATTGCACCGACCGAGGCTTCGACCTTGGTTAGGGCCGCAGCGACACTTGAGGCATCCTGCGGGGCCTCCTTCAGCACGGCCAGCGCATCGGCAGCAGCCTTTGCTGTCCGGGCGACCTCGCCTGCGAGCGCCTGATCGGAATTGTCGGCGAGCCTGAAATCGGCCAGCGACTTCAGTGCGAATTCGCTTGCTGAGCGTGCTGCCGCGAGTTGCTCGCCCGTCGGCACCTTGCCATTGGAGAAAAGCCCCTTCAGCAGCGCGAGCGCCTTGCCGGCTTCGGCACGCAGCCCGTCGAGGCCGGCTGTCGCGGCGGCCGAAACCGGGCCGGCAACAGCTGCGACCTGGCTACCGGCCGGGCGGTCGAACGGCACCGATGCGCGCATGACGACCTTGCTTGCGTCCTCGCTCAACATGTCTGCACGGATGATGTGGCTGCCGACCGCAAGGTCGATCTGACCGTCTACGACAAAGTGGCCCTTGTCATCCGCCTTCATTTCGCCGAGCAGCTTGTCGTCCGCGTAGATGCGAACGACGGCACCGGGCTTTGCGCTACCGGCGACGAACATCTTGGCGCCCTCGATCTCGACGGCGGTGACCTGCAGCCCTGCAGCGCCGTTTGGCTTTGCCGCCGTTGCGTCGCTCGTCGTCTGCGGCGTTGCAGACGCCACATCGGCGGATGTCGCCGCGGCCGGCTGCGAAGCAGGCGCGTCAGCCGTCTGCGCAACGCCCGCCAGCGCGTCAGGCGTGGTGAGCAGCCGGCTGGCAGTGCCGGGCTTAGAGACCATGGCAAGCAATTGGCCGGTCGGGTCCTTTGGAACGGAAACCGTTGCGACTTCTTGCGAATTCTTGGCAACGCCGTCTTCGCCGACCGCGCGCAGGGTCAGCTGGTAGTCCCCGGCCGGAAGCGGCTTGTCGAAGACGGCGGCGAAATCGCCGGTCACGCCGACATCAGCCGTTCCGACGATCGTCGCGCCGTTGAGGATTTCCAGCTTGGAACCGGGTGCGGCGTGGCCGGCAACAACGGTCGAACCATCGGGCTCGACGCGCAGCACGTCAAAACCGGGAATAGATGCATCCTCGACCGGTGATTTCGCGTCAGCGGCGCTTGCCGCCTGTTGCGGCTCCGCCATTTTGCTGGCGTCATCGGACTTCGCCGAGTCCGAAGTGGGCTGAGGCCCGCCGGTCGACGATGCCGCGTCACCGGTTTGGGCCGGAGCGTTTGCCGTGCCATCGGCCGAGGCTTCCTTGCCGTCACGCAAATTCGGTTGAACTACAAAAACCATCAACGCTGTTGCTGCCGCAAGGACAGTAAGGGCCACCCAGCCGGCCTTGTTCTTGATCATGCCACTCTCCACAGGAGCGGAGCGACGCTCCGCGCATGCCCTCTCATCGGCCTAAGGCGCGGGGCTTGCGCGGTCATTATAGCGCAACTGCGAGCTACCCGCCCAATTTCTTCAATCGATCCCTGAAATTGCTAGCGTTTCCTAGTGTAGCAGACAAGCAGCCGCCCCTGCTGCAGGCGCCGCGAACCAAGCTTTCCCCTCATTTTTCTTGACCCTTGCTGCGCTGCAATGCTTTTTGACCGGATGAGCACTGAAACCAGCACGATTCGATCCATCTGCGTCTACTGTGGTTCGCAGCCCGGGCGCGACCCGATTTACATGGAAGCCGGCCGCGCGCTCGGCCGCTCGATCGCCGACCATGGCCTGCGTCTGGTCTATGGCGGCGGCACGCGCGGCATCATGGGAGCGGTCGCCAGCGGCGTGCTTTCCAATGGCGGCGAGGTCACCGGCATCATCCCGGAATTCCTGATGGACAAGGAAGCGACGCGCCATTCGCTCGGCCAGCTCAACGAGCTGATCGTCACCGCCGACATGCATGAGCGCAAGCACACCATGTTCGAGCGGGCGGACGCCTTTGTCGCCCTGCCGGGCGGCATCGGCACGCTGGAAGAGATCGTCGAGATCATGACCTGGGCGCAGCTCGGTCGTCACCGCAAGCCGATGGTCTTCGGCAACATGAACGATTTCTGGAAGCCGATGCTGGACCTGCTGCAGCACATGCGCGCTGAAGGCTTCGTTCACACGGCCCACCTCGTCCAGCCGCTTGTCGTCGACAAGGCCGAGGACATCGTGCCGGCGATCCTTGCGGCCGCTAGCGGCGCAAACGGCCGCGAAGGCGAAGCCGAGATCATCTCCCGCCTTTAGGCCTGTGTTACACCCCCAAAATCAGAAAAGGCGCGCCTGACGGACGCGCCTTTTTCCATTCTTGCCTACTGCATGTTTTCTTAAATCACATTCGATTTAAGGATAAAAACATGCAGCAATTCAAAGTGCTACAGCGGCCTTTGCGCGTCTAACACGACGCGCGGCGCTGTAGTGTCTTATTCGGCCGGGCTGACCTGTTCGGCGCGACGGGCGCGGCTCTGTGCCAGCATGGCGCCGGAATAAATAACCAATGCGGCCCAGATCAGTGCGAAGGCGATCAGCTTTGCGGTGCCGAAAGGCTCGTGGAAGACGAAGACGGCAATCAGGAAGATCATCGTCGGCGCGATATACTGCATGATGCCGATGGTCGACAGCCGCAGCAGCTTGGCGCCATTGGCATAGATCATCAGCGGGATCGCGGTGACAATGCCGCAGGACATCAGCCACAGCACGTCAGTCATGCCCGTGTCGCCGAAGTGCCCTTGGCCGGTCGCCTCGAGCCAGATGATGTAGCCGATCGCTGGAACGCTGAGCAGCAGCACTTCGAGGAAGAAGCCCTGGTTCGGCCCGATCGGCAGCGTCTTGCGGAAAAAGGCGTAGAAGCCCCAGGAGAGGCAGAGCCCGATCGACACCCAGGGCAGACCGCCGGCATCGAAGGCGAGTACGCCAACGGCGGCAGCGGCCAGCGCGATCGCCACCATCTGCGCCGGGCTTGGCTTTTCCTTCAGCAACAGAGCGCCGAGGAAAATCGAGAAAAGCGGATTGATGTAATAGCCGAGCGCCGTCTCGATCGCGCGACCAGCACCGATCGCCCAGACATAGATACCCCAGTTGATGGTGATGAGCACGGCAGTGAGAGCCGCCATGCGCAACATGCGCGGTGAACGAAGGGCGACCTTGACGTCTTCCGTGCGCCCAAGCCACACCAGCACGAGGCCCGCGAGCGGAACCGACCAGACGATGCGGTGCGCAACCACTTCCGGCGCCGGGATATGGGCGATCGCCTTCATGAAGAAAGGCAGGAATCCCCAGAGCAGATAGGCCGTGAGCGCAAAGGCGAAGCCCTTGGCGGAATCGGTGTTTTCTGCGGGTACTTTCGCGTTCGGCTCGGCCATGACATTTTTCCTGATGTAGTCGCCGGAGGCTGTCTTGGCGATGACGCCCGCTCCGGTCGCAATCGAAGGTGCAGCCTTACCGGCCGACGAACCCTTCCATGGGGCGTCGTACTCCAATGACCATCAATGCACCAATTCATTTCCGTGAACGGATGGTGAATTTTGCTCATACTTTAGGCAAGAGCAACGACGCCCAGCGGGGTGCCTATGCTCTCCCTCACCTGAAGCAGGCGCTTACTCGGCGGCGATCAGTCCGACATGGTCGCGATTCTTCAACAGCTTGAAAATGATACTGTCCATCAACGCCTGGAACGAGGCATCTATGATGTTGTCGGAGACGCCGACCGTCCACCAGCGCGCGCCCGTGCCATCGGTCGATTCGATCAGAACGCGCGTGATCGCCTCGGTCCCGCCGTTGAGGATACGGACCTTGTAGTCCGCAAGCTCCAGGTCTTCGATCTCCGACTGGTATTTGCCGAGGTCCTTGCGCAGGGCCAGATCGAGCGCATTGACCGGCCCGTGGCCTTCGGCCACCGACATCATGGTTTCGCCATCGACGACGACCCTGACGACCGCTTCCGACACGGTTTTCAGATGACCGTTGGCGTCGAACCGACGTTCGACCATCACCCGGAAGCTTTCGACGTGGAAGAAATCCGGCACCGTCCCGAGGATGCGGCTGGCCAGCAGCGCGAAACTCGCATCGGCGCCCTCATAGGCATAACCGGTCGCCTCGCGCTCCTTGACGATCGCGATCAGCTTGTCGAGCTTGGGATCGTCTTTGCCAACCACGATCCCCCGCCGCTTCAGCGCGTTGATGAAGTTCGCCTTGCCGCCCTGGTCGGACACCATGACCTTGCGCAGATTGCCGACACTTTCAGGGGCGATGTGCTCGTAGGTGCGTGGATCCTTCAGAAGCGCCGAGGCGTGAATGCCGGCCTTGGTGGCAAAGGCCGAGGCACCGACATAGGGCGCCTGCATGTCCGGCGAGCGGTTCAATAGTTCGTCGAAAGCATGCGAGAGCTTCGTCAGTTCCTGCAGGCGGTCGGAATCGATCGCCGTTTCGAACCTGCTGGAATAGATCTCTTTCAGCGCGAGGGTGGGGATAAGCGTCACCAGATTGGCGTTGCCGCACCGCTCGCCGATGCCGTTCAGCGTTCCCTGTATCTGGCGGACGCCGGCCTCGACGGCTGCAAGCGAATTGGCTATCGCCTGCCCCGTGTCGTTATGGGCGTGGATGCCGAGACTGGCGCCGGGCACACCGGCGGCGATAACAGCCGAAACGATCTCGCGCACCTCGTGCGGCTGGGTGCCGCCATTGGTATCACAAAGCACGATCCAGCGTGCGCCCGCTTCGAAGGCAGTCTGCGCACAGGCAAGCGCATAGGCGCGGTTCGCCTTGTAGCCGTCGAAGAAATGCTCGCAGTCGACCATGGCCTCGCGGCCGGCGCCGACAACGGCTGCGACGGAAGCCCGGATGTTGTCGAGGTTTTCCTCGTTGGAACAGCCGAGCGCCACCGCCACGTGGTAATCCCAGCTCTTGGCCACGAGACAGATCGCGTCGGTGTTTGCTTCGAGCAGGGCGGCAAGGCCCGGGTCGTTCGAGGCGGAAACGCCAGCGCGCTTGGTCATGCCGAAGGCGACGAAGGAGGCCTTCTTCGTGCGCTTGCGCTTGAAGAACTCCGTATCGGTCGGGTTTGCCCCGGGATAGCCGCCTTCGACATAGTCCATGCCGAAATCGTCGAGCAGGGTGGTAATCGCGATCTTGTCCTCGACGGAAAAGTCGATGCCGGGCGTCTGCTGCCCGTCCCGTAGCGTCGTGTCGAAGAGGTAGATGCGTTCCCTGGTCATGGCTCGTTTCCAATAATGCTCAGTCGTTATTCGGTCTTGCCGGCGAATTTGTCAGTGGCGCGGATCAACCGGTCGAGGATACCGGGTTCGGAATAGGCGTGCCCTGCCCCCTCGATCAGGTGGAACTCAGCCTCGGGCCAGGCCTTGTGCAACTGCCAGGCATATTTTGCCGGGCATGGCATGTCGTAGCGGCCCTGGACGATCACGCCGGGGATGCCATGCAGACGATGGGCATCCCGCAGCAATTGGCCGTCGTCCATCCAGCCGGCATTGACGAAGAAGTGGTTCTCGATGCGCGCGAAGGCATCGGCAAACTCGTCCTCCTCAAAACGGCCGCTGGTCGACAGTTCCGGAAGCAGCGTGATCGTCTCACCTTCCCATATGCTCCAGCTCCGGGCAGCTGCCAAACGCGTCGCCCTGTCGTCGCTGGTCAGGCGCCGGTGATAGGCACGCATCATCTCGTGCCGCTCATTCTCCGGGATCGGCGCGATGAACCGCTCCCATTTGTCCGGAAACATCTCCGAGACGCCGAACTGATAGTACCAGTCGAGCTCGGCCTTGGTCAGGGTATAGATGCCGCGCAGCACCAGTTCCGTCACCCGACCCGGGTGCTTTTCCGCATAGGCGAGTGCCAGGGTCGATCCCCAGGAGCCGCCGAACACCAGCCATTTCTCGACCCCTGCCATCTCGCGCAGACGTTCGATATCGGCGACGAGGTGCCAGGTGGTGTTGGCTTCGATCTCCGCATGCGGCTTCGACATGCCGCAACCGCGCTGGTCGAACAGCGTCACGTCGTAAAGCTTGGGATCGAACAGCCGGCGATGGTTGGGCGAGATCGTGCCGCCCGGCCCGCCATGCAGGAACACCGCCGGTTTTGCGCCTGGCGTTCCTACCCGTTCCCAATAGACCGAATGACCGTCGCCGACGTCGACGTGACCCGACGCATGGGGTTCGATTTCCGGGTAGAGCGTACGCAATTGAGCAGTCATCTTCAGTCTCTCATCGGTGGCCAGTGCACCGTATCGTAATCGGGATGCTGGCGGTTCGTTTCGAGCACGAGCAGGTGCCGGGTGGCGGAAAGCTCGGTGCCGTCGTCGGTCTGCCTTTCGGGAAGCTTCGCAAGCCGCGAGAACCAAACCATGCGCGATTCTACCCCAGACTGATAAACCGGTGGCAGATCGTCTGGATCATCGAGCGAGCCGAGCACGATGTTGAGGAAATCCTCGTCCGGCATGTCATAGAAGAGCGGCGTTCCGCAATCGTGGCAGAAGGCGCGGCGCACCAGATGCGAGGAGCGAAACCATGAGGGTTGCCCGCGGGTGATGTCGAAATTGTCGCGCGCGATGTTGGCGAGCGGCATGAAATAATTGCCGGCGGCCTTCTGGCACATGCGACAGTGACAGATATGCGCATCCGCCAGCACGCCTTCGGCGCGGTAGCGGATCGCTCCGCACTGGCAGCCGCCGGTAAAGATGCGCGAAATCGTCATCGGAACACTCCCGGTTGGTGCCACTGCTCGGTGTCGTGATCGGGATGCTGGAAGGAAATGACACTCTCCTGCCTGCTATAGAAATCCGGATCCGTCAGCACCGGCTGGTCGAAGATGGTCTCGACCCAGGGGAGCCGCGAGGCATAATTAACCTGTATCTGCGGGGCCAGATCGCTGCGATCATCGAACGTGCCGATGGCGATTTCCATGCCGCCGGGATGGCGGTAGATCATCGGCGTGCCGCATTTCGGGCAGAAACCACGATCGATATTGACCGAGGATTGGAAGTAGCTCGGCTCGTCGCGCGTCCACTCGACGCCATCCTTCGGCGCTGTCACCAGCGCCGAGAAGAAGGCGCCGAACTGCTTCTGGCACATGCGGCAATGGCAGATCGACGGACGGCCGAGTTGTCCCCGAATGCGGAAACGGACCGCGCCGCACTGGCATCCGCCTGTTCGCACTGTATCGGTCATTTCTCGTCCTCCGGGGGCCAGGTTTCGGTGTCATGATCAGGATGCTGGTAGGAAACGAGATCGGCAAGGAATGCCACGGCGTCGGCATCGGCCAACGTCTCCTCCCCCGGCAATTCAGGCACTTGATCGACATAGGGCAGCTTAGCCTCGATGCCCCACTGGATTGTCGGCACGATCCCCTGAGGTTCGTCGAAGGCAGCAATCGCCAGCGCCATGCCATCGGGCGCCTCATAGGTTAGAGGCGTGCCGCAATCACCGCAAAATCCACGCCAGCCAAAATTGGACGACTGGAAGCGTTTGCGCTCGCCACGCGTCCAGTTGACGGTAGCGCCACGCACCGACACCAACGGCAGATAGAAGTTTCCGCTCGCCTTCTGGCACATGCGGCAATGGCAGACGGAAGCGTCGCCGAGAACGCCCTCGACGCGGAAACGCACGGCACCACATTGGCAGCCGCCGGTATGATACGGCCTGTTGTCGAGACTCATCGCAACGTCTCCTCAAGTCGACACATGACAGACCGCCTCGATGTTGTTGCCGTCGGGATCGAAGACGAAGGCGGCATAATAATCCGGGTGGTAGTGCGGGCGCAGTCCCGGCTTGCCATTGTCGCGGCCGCCGGCAGAAAGAGCTGCGTCGTAGAAGGCATCGACTTCGCTGCGGCTGCGTGCGGTAAAAGCATAGTGCCTGCCCGGACCTGCGGCCGCCTCATGCAACCAAAAGACCGGACGTTCGCGACCGTAACCGCCGACCTTGACGCCGCCGGTGTGCTCGGCCGGCACCATCATCAGGAGGGAGGCGCCAAGCGGCGCAAACGCCCCGTCGTAGAACGACTTCGCCTTGTCGAAATCCGCAACCGAGATACCAGTATGATCGATCATTGCACGAACTCCTCCTTCATGCGCCTCTCCTCATGCCGTCAAGCTGCGACCGCCGTCCCCTGCCCGGACACCGTCGGCATCCAAGGGCAATAGGGGATGGCAGGCCGTCTTCATCGCTTCACTTCCCAGGTCGTCAGGCGCTCGCCAGTCGCCGGGTCCTTGCCGTCTTTCAACTGGATGCCCTGGGCGAGCAGATCGTCACGGATTCTGTCGGCCGCAGCGAAATCCTTGGCCTTCAGCAATTCGAGACGTGCCCTGACGCGGCCATCGACTTCGTGCACGACGGCCTCGTCGAGTTCGACCGCCTGCGGCACGATGCCGAGCAGCGACGCGCTGGCGGCAAAGCTGCCCCTCAGGCTTGGATCGCTGGCGGTCTTCTGCGCCAGCGCATGCAGCGCCTGAACCGCCGCCACCGTGTTCAGGTCGTCGGACAGCGCCGTAACGATGGCCGGATCGACCTCGCCCTTGGCGTCGCCCGGCACCGGCCATTTCGACAGCAGATGCTCGGCCTCCTCCAGGCGCTTGATCGAGAAATCGATCGGCTCGCGGTAGTGGGTCATCAGCATGGCAAGGCGCAGCACGTCGCCCGGCCACTTCCGGCCGCCGAATTTTTCGGTGTGCAGCAATTCGTAGATGGTGACGAAGTTGCCTTCGGACTTCGACATCTTGCGGCCTTCGACCTGCAGGAAGCCGTTGTGCATCCAGACATTCGCCATCACATCCGTGCCGTGAGCGCAACGCGACTGGGCAATCTCGTTCTCGTGGTGCGGGAAGATGAGATCGAGCCCGCCGCCGTGGATATCGAAGACCTCGCCCAGATAACGCCCGCTCATGGCCGAGCACTCGATGTGCCAGCCCGGACGCCCCCTGCCCCATGGGCTTTCCCAGCCCGGTTCGTTGTCGGCCGAGAGTTTCCAGAGCACGAAATCGCCCGGGTGTTTCTTGTGCACCTCGACGGCGACGCGGGCACCGGCCTGCTGCTCGTCGAGATTGCGCTTGGAAAGCTGCCCGTAATCCGGCATCGATCTGGTATCGAACAGCACCTCGCCACCGGCCTTGTAGGCATGGCCCTTGGCAATCAGCTTGTCGATGATGTCGATCATCTGCGGAATATTGTCGGTGGCGCGCGGCTCGACATCAGGATCAAGGCAGCCGAGCGACTTGGCGTCTTCGAGGAACTGCGTCTCGGTCTTCTCGGTCACATGCCGGATCGCCTCGTTCAGCGGCAGGCCGGGATAGTCGCGCAGGGCCCGCGCGTTGATCTTGTCGTCGACGTCGGTGATGTTGCGAACATAGGTCACCCTCTGCGGCCCATAGACATGGCGCAGCAGCCGGAACAGGATATCGAAAACGATGACCGGACGCGCATTGCCGATATGGGCATAGTCGTAGACGGTCGGGCCGCAGACATACATGCGGACATTGTCAGGATCGATCGGCCGGAAATCGACCTTCTCCCGCGTCAGCGTGTTGTACAGCTTAAGTGTCGGCACTCCGCCCATTCCAAATCTCCAATACGCATGCGACCGTCAGAAATACGGCGCCCGGGAGGCCCGCACGTTTGTCATCTTGGATTTCGGGAGACGAAAACGGCCAGGCCAGCGAAGCGCTAGCGAATAATCTTCCGGCAGATAATGCAGGTAACCGTTTTCATGGCCACACTTATCGCGCGTCGCATGGCGCCGGTCAAGTGGTGAGCCGCATGCGAAGCACAGCCAACTATCCAAGCTGAGGCATGGTCATGGATTTGTCACGATTTGGCTTATCTGGGATCGCCACGCGGGAAAGAGATTCGCGGTGCAGCTTGGCCCTGCGCCACGGTTCCTGTCTCCGGAGAAAATGAGGAGGAGCGTCGTTGTCGCCTACAGCGCCGCGCGTCTTATCGGACGCGCCAAGGTCGCTGTAGCCCTTTGAATTGCTGCATGTTCTTATCCTTGAATCGGATACGATTTAAGGAAACATGCAGTAGGCAAGCGAGAACGAGGCGTTTCCGGTCCAGGAAAAGCATCAAGGAGTGCATGCACGTGAAGACCGCCAAGACCACCGACATCGCCAAGACACCCGCCGATCTGGTTCAACAGTACCGTCCGCTTGGTCTCAAGGCCGTGCTGGCCGCTGCCCTGCAGGTGAAGGCAAAGCCCACCGCCAAGCTGAAGAAGCAGACGGCCTAAGTACCCATGAGATTCAGAATAGGGACATCTGCCCGTCGTCGGGCTTGTCCCCGTTCTTGTCGTCCTTCACGGGCGCTTTCGGCACCAGTTGCGGGATGACCGCCTCCTGGATATCGGCCCCCGCATTCGCCACCTTGTTGACCTTGTCGGATACAGGGATCGCTTCGAAATAATCCTCCGACGCCGGCACCATCAGATCGAGGACGTCGCGCGGCTCCTGCGTCTTGCAATCCAGCCAGCGGGCGAAATCTTCCGGCTGGATCACCACCGGCATGCGGTCATGTATGGGGGCAATCGCGGGATTGGCGCTGGTGGTGAGCACTGCAGCAGTGTCGACTTCGGAGCCATCGGCGGAAGACCAGGTCTCCATCAGGCCGGCAAAGGCGACGATGCCCCCTTTTCGAGGACGGATCCAATAGGCCTGCGACGCCTCGCCGCTGCCCTTTGCGGGGCGATGCCATTCATAGAAGCCGGATGCCGGGACGAGAACGCGCCGATGGCGCATCGCGGCGCGAAACGATGCCTTTTCGATCGCCGTCTCGGCACGGGCATTGATCAGCAGCGGAAAGTCCCTGGGGTCCTTGACCCAGCCGGGCGTGAAGCCCCAGCGAACGAGAAGGGCCTTGCGCTCCGGCAGATTGCTGCCCGGCCCGGCGCGATCCGCGGCGACCACGACGATGATCGGCTGCGTCGGCGCAATATTGAAGCGCACCGGAAAGTCGTCGCTTTCCAGCAGGCCGAACAGCTCCATCAATTCTTCCGGGGTCGCCGTCAGCGCAAAACGTCCGCACATGACATGGATGTGGCACTTCACGTAGGATGGGTCAACGATACCGATCGAAATTGATTCCATCATGCCGAAACAGCCCGAACTCGCCTCCTCCGTCATTCTCGAACGCGATGGCCGCTACTTGCTTGTGCGGCGCGCCAATCCGCCGTCGGCCGACATGTACGCTTTTCCCGGCGGCCGGGCCGAGCCGGGAGAGACGCCGGAGCAGACGGCCCTGCGCGAATTGCAGGAAGAGACCGGCATTTGTGCCGACAACCCCGTGCTGTTTGAAACCTACGATCTGCCGGGCAAAGAATCCGAGGGTCGGCATTTCTTCCTCTCCGTCTTCAAGGCGCAGGCGGACGCGAAGGCTGTCGCTGTTGCCAGCGACGACGCAGCCGGCCTCGGATGGTTCACGCCGGACAAGATCTTTGCGCTTCCCATTCCCGACAGTGTTCGCGAATGCGTGGAAAAACTGGCCGCCCAGGCTGCAGCCAACGCAAAGACGGGCGGATGCCTTGAAACAGCCGTCGATTCGGACTTGAAGGGATGATGACATTCGGCCCGACCATCATCCGCCTGACTGTGACAACACTGCTGCTTGCCACGGCGACGGCCGCTGCGTCGCAGAAGACGGCTGCACCTCCGCAGGACAAGACGCAGACGCAAGCGCCCGCACCTGCTGTCGTCGAGGAGAAGCCGACACCCTATGACCAACGGCTGATTCGCCTCGCCGAGGTGCTTGGATCGGTCCATTATCTGCGCAATCTCTGCGTAAAAGAGCCCGAGGATGTCTGGCGGCGCTCGATGCAGCAGCTGATCGACAAGGAAACGGCCAACGAGGAAAAAAGGCGCGAGCGGATGACCGCCGCCTTCAACCGGGGGTATCGCACCTTTGCCTCTGTCTACACGACCTGCACGCAGCCGGCGATCGTCGCGGAACAGCGATATCGTGCCGAAGGAGCAACACTTGCGTCAGAAATCGTCGCTCGCTTTGGAAATTAGCAATAAATTAACCTCTTTTCTCACGACCCCGTGTCGTTTCGGGAAAAGGCTGCTAAGTTCGTTAAGAGAGTGGTAAGAAGTGACAACCGGGTCACAGTCGTTCAGTTGGGGTTCAGCCGGACGACGTTAAAGTGAGCCACTTGCAGCAATGGAAGTCGCATGGAACGAATGATGGAACCAAGCCTGACCGACATCGATGACATGATCGTCCACGAGAAAATGCAGGCAGCGCTGGAACACCAGAACGAGGCCTGGGCGGACGGCATGGCTGATGGCATCGAGCCAGAAATCATCGCCGATGCGGCCATCGCTCTAGCCATGCGGGAAACCGTTCGGCTTCATGGTGAAGAAGGTGCGGAAGCGATGCTCAATTCGCTTCGCGAGCGCATGCTCGCCGGTGAATTTTCGCCCCAACGCTCGCTTCAGTAATATCAGGACTGCCCTTATGAGCCGGAACCATGCCAACCGGACCTCTCCGGTTCGCCTTGTTACGCTGCTTCTGGCCGGTGTCGCTCTCTGCGTTCCGGTTATGATGTCGCCCGCATTCGCGCTCAGCGAATTGCAGGAAGCGCCCAACGCAGTCGCAAGCGACCAGAATACTCCTCCTCCGCCAGCCGAACCTGTGGACGACGAACCGGATCAGGAAGAAAAGCTCCCGCTCGAAATCCCGATGCCGGACCCGCTGATCAAAAAGACGGTTACCATAACGAAGGAAGATCAGGCCGCCGAAGAGCCGAAGACGGTCGAACCCGTAGAAGTGCTCAGCGACGTCTCCAAGATACCGGCGCCTGTGGCGCGCATGCGCGAGTTGATCGTCGAGGCGGCTGCCTCCGGCGATATCGAGCGGCTGCGGCCCCTGCTCGGCAAAGGCCCGACCCAGACCCAGGTCACTGGCGTCAGCGCCGATGAAGATCCGATCGCGATCCTGAAAAGCCTGTCGGGCGACCAGGATGGCGTCGAGATCCTGGCAATCCTGCTCGACGTTCTTTCGACCAGCTTCGTCCAGGTCGACAAAGGTACGCCACAGGAAGCCTATGTCTGGCCCTATTTCGCCGAAAAGCCGCTGGCCTCGCTGACCGCCCCTGAGAAAGTCGACCTCTTCCGGCTGGTGACGGCAGGCGATTTCGCGGACATGGAAGAATTCGGCAGTTACAACTTCTATCGTGTCGGCATCATGCCCGACGGGAAGTGGAAATTTTTCATCGCCGGCGACTAGAGCACTTCATCTTTAAACAGAAGCATTCTGCCGGAAGGAATTTCGGCCAGGACCAAGGCGGCTGGCAAAGAGCGCAGCAGAAGCTGCGGTCGAGACGGCCGCCGCCGGTAATGGCCGAAATTCATCCGGCCCTTAGGGTTGGCTGAAAACGGCCGCCCACTGTGTCGGATGGCTTGCCCGATGGATCCGCATCGCTCAGCGCCATCCTTCGTGTGGAACGGCCGTTTTGAGCCAACAGAATTGCTTCCGTTTAAAGATGAAGTGCTCTAAGCGCCGGCGATACGCTTGCCGTTCATCCCTGAACATCCTACCTGTTCGGCAATGTGAACAGGAATCGAGCCATGCCCAGAGTTCGCCTCGACGACCGCGCGATCGTCTCCGTTTCCGGCAAGGATGCGGAAGATCTTCTCCAGGGGTTGATCACCACCGATCTCGATGCCCTCGCCCCTGACGAGGCGAGGCCAGGCGCGCTGCTGACGCCGCAGGGCAAGATCCTGTTCGATTTCATGATTTCCCGCGACGGCGACGGCTTCAGGCTGGAAACGACTGCGGATCAGGCCGAAGCGCTTCTGAAGCGGCTGACCATGTACAAGCTGCGCTCGGCGGTGACCCTGTCGCTCGACACCTCCACACCCACTGTCATTGCCTTCGACGAGCCGCTGGCCGAGGGATTTCGCGACCACCGCTTCGAGAAGGCCGGCGCCACCGTTTTCCGCTTCTATGGTGAGAGCGAAGCGGACTCAGCCTCTAATGCCGACCTCGACCAACTCCGGATCGTCTCCGGCATTGCCGTTTCCGGCCCCGATTATGCGCTGCAGGACGCCTTCCCGCATGATGTGCTAATGGACAAGAATGGTGCGCTCTCCTTCCGCAAGGGCTGCTATGTCGGTCAGGAAGTGGTTTCGCGCATGCAGCACCGCGGCACGCAGCGCCGTCGCGTCGTAATCGTCGCCGGTGCATCGGCGCTCCCGCCGACCGGCACAGCGATAACGGCAGACGGCAAGTCGATCGGCACGCTCGGCACAGTGCGTGGCACTTCGGCCCTCGCGATCGTGCGCATCGATAAGGCCGGCGAAGCGATGGCCAACGGCGTCGACCTGCTCGCGGGCGACGTGACTGTGACGTTGACCCTGCCGGAATGGACCGGGCTTGCCTTCCCAACCACCGCCGACGAGGCAAGCGCGTGACCTCGGCACGCGCCTGGCAGCGCATGCTCTCCGGCCGGCGGCTCGACCTGCTCGACCCGTCACCGCTCGATGTCGAGATCACCGACATCGCCCACGGTCTTGCCCGCGTTGCCCGGTGGAACGGCCAGACGGCCGGGGACCACGCCTTCTCCGTCGCCCAGCACAGCCTCATCGTCGAGGACATCTTTCGCCGGAGCTACAAGTGCAACGCCGACGACTGCCTGATGGCGCTGCTGCATGACGCCCCGGAGTATGTGATCGGCGATATGATCTCCCCCTTCAAGGCCGTGGTCGGCGGCGGCTACAAGCTGGTCGAAAAGAGGCTGGAAAGCGCCATTCACCTGCGCTTCGGTCTGCCTGCCCATTGCGCCAAGGATCTGAAGGACCGGATCAAGAAGGCAGATCATATTGCCGCCTATTTCGAGGCGACTGCGCTTGCCGGCTTTTCGACCGAGGAGGCGCGAAAGTTCTTCGGGCAGCCGCGCGGCATCACCCGCGACAGCCTGCTGATCGCCCCCCTGCCGGCCATAGAGGCCCAGCGTCTGTTTACCGAGCGTTTTGCCACGCTCGAGGCGGAACGCGCCGCTGCGAAGGTGGATGCCTGAGATGCCCCAGATCGTCGTATCGCCGCTTGCCCGCATCGCCGAGATGGCTGTGCGCCACGGCTGCACCGAGATGCTGAGCCTGGTCGCCAAGGGCCAGGACTTCCACCGTCCGGCCGTCATTGCCAAGGCGCGGCACCTGACGCTGGGAATGAACGATATCAGCTTCGCCGGTACCGGTGGGCTCATCGCTCCGCAGGAAGAGCACGTCCAGCAGATCGTCGCCTTCGCCAAGGGCTGGGACCGTTCGCGGCCGATGCTCGTTCATTGCTGGATGGGCGTTTCGAGGTCGCCGGCCGCTGCCCTTATCGCCGCCCTTGCGGTGGAGCCTGAGCAGGACGACCGAGAACTGGTCGAGCGGCTGCGGTTCGCCTCTCCCTATGCGACGCCGAATACGCGGCTTGTCGAAATCGGCGACACTGTCTTGTCGCGCGGCGGGCGGCTGGTCGCTGCCGTACGCTCGATCGGCCGCGGTGCGGACACGGACGGCAATGTTCCCTTCGTGCTGCCGCTTGTAGCCGAGGGAGCCAATGTTGGCGACTGAGATGCGGGCCGTCACCGTCGAAATCGGTCTCAACGCGGCCATCGTTGCCGTCGTCAGCCGCAGCCCGCGCATCCTGGCCGTCAACGAGGCGGATGGCGACGCGAGGGACAGCCTGCCCTTCGGCCCCTTCGACCCTGCTCTTCACCGCACCTTCGAGACCAGTCTGCGCGACCGCGTGGAAAAACGCACGGCGCTCAAGCTCGGCTATATCGAGCAGCTCTACACCTTCGGCGACCGCGGACGGCAGCGCCTGCCGGGCGAAGAAGGCAAGCACATGGTCTCGGTCGGCTATCTCGCCCTGACGCGAACCGATACCGAGAACACCGAGCGGTTGGCCGAGGCCGGCGCGCACTGGCGCGACTGGTACGGCTACCTGCCGTGGGAGGATTGGCGGCAGGGCCGCCCTGCCATCCTCGACCAGCTGATTTTGCCCGCGCTCTCGCGGTGGGAGCTTGCCACATCAGACGACGAGCGCATGGCGCCAAGCGCGCAGCGGCGCGCACGCATCCGGCTTGCCTTCGGCCTCGACGATTTCCCCTGGGACGAGGAACGGGTGCTGGAGCGTTACGAGTTGCTCTACGAGGCCGGTCTCGTGCGCGAAGCGGTGATTGACGGCCGCAGCCGGGAGCAGGACAACGCTGCCGCCGGGCAGGCCATGCGCCACGACCACCGCCGCATCGTCGCAACGGCGATCGCCCGCCTGCGCGGCAAGATCAAATATCGGCCGGTCATTTTCGAACTGATGCCGCCCGAATTCACCCTCACCGATCTGCAGGCAACGGTAGAGGCCATTTCCGGCCGCCACCTGCACAAGCAGAATTTTCGGCGTCTGGTCGAAGGTGCGGAGCTGGTCGAGCCGACCGGCATGACGCTGGCGTCGACCGGCGGCAGGCCTGCGGCGCTGTTCCGCTTCCGCCGGCAAATCCTCGACGAACGGCCCGCACCCGGCCTCAAGGTGGGCGGCCGCTCATCCTCCGCATGAAACGCGCAGGCAGAAACGACTGGGGATTTATGCTGGCGATGACATCGTTGCGGCGGGTTTAATGTGCGGACTGCATCTAACACTTCGGCCAATGCGCGCTACATTCGTTCAATTGGATATGGTGCCGGCTCTGTGGCCGGCTAGAGCGCTTCCGGTTGAAACGGAGTCAAAGAAGCACTCTACCTCTTTGTTTTAACGCATTTCCGAACGGAAAATCGCTCCGCACTTTTTCTGGAAATGCTTTAGGGAAGAACACATGCTGCTTGCGCTTGCGCTGCTCACCAGCCTCCTGACGGACCAGCCTCTCCTGCCGAACCCGCAGGGGAACAAGGCGATCCCCGACTATTTCAAGAACAACCAGATGGGCCGCGGCCAGGTGACGATCTGCAACCTCAACGGCCAGGACATGCGAGGGCAGTTCAAGATCTGTCGCTATGACTGCGGCACGGAGATCACCATCGACAAACGCGTCGTCTGCCCCTTCATCATGCAGCGCTAGCGTCGGCCTCAACTGCGCCGACGGCCACTAAACAACTCCTTAAACCGGAATCGATTCAGGGCCCTATGCGGCGCGCTTCAAGCATTATCGCGGCGCTTACGCGTCGGAGCGCCTCAGTGCTTGATCGCTACGTCCAGACCGATGTCGAGCGTCGGAGCGGCCATGGTGATCTTGGAGGTCGAGATATAGTCGACGCCGGTCTCGGCGATGGCACGTACCGTGTCGATCCTGACGTTGCCGGAAGCTTCCAGGCGCGTGCGCCGCGGGTCTGCGGCATAGGCCTCGTCGCCAAGCTGCCAATGGGCGGCGTTGATGGCGACGGCTTCGCGCAGGCGCACCGGTCCCATATTGTCGAGCAGGATGACGTCCGGTGCCGCAGTCAGCGCCTCGCGCATCTGGTCGAGGCCATCGACCTCGATCTCGATCTTGACCAGATGACCGCAATAGGCGCGCGCCGCATGGACGGCGCCGGCAACGCCGCCGGAGACGGCGATGTGATTGTCCTTGATCAGCACGGCGTCGTCGAGGCCATAGCGATGATTGGAGCCACCGCCGAGACGCACGGCGTATTTCTCCAGCGCGCGCAGGCCAGGGATCGTCTTGCGGGTGCAGCAGACCTTTGCGCGCGTGTGGGCAATCTCGTCGGCAAATTTCGCGGTGTAGGTGGCAATGCCCGAGAGATGCATGAGGAAGTTCAGGGCAACGCGCTCGGCCGACAGAAGCCCGCGGGCGCGACCAGAGATGCGGGCAATCGCCGTTCCCGGTGTCACACGATCTCCGTCCGAAACCAGAGCCTCGAAGACGATGGACGGATCGACGAAGCGGAACGCTGTCCGCGCCAGCTCAAGCCCGGCAATCACCCCGGGATCGCGGGCGTTCATGCCAGCCGTTGCCGACAGTTCCGGCCCGATCGTCGACAGGGTGGTGATGTCGCCGGCGCGACCGAGATCTTCGAGCAAGGCGGCACGCACCTGATCCTCGACCATGAGGGCGGGCAGTTCGGGGCGAAGGGCTGCAGTCATCTGGTCGTTGGTCCTGTCTCTATTCTCAAGTGACTATTGCGCGCCATGCTCAGGCCGTTTCGGCTTCCGCGACGTCGGCCGCCAGACGGTTCGCTTCCGCAAGCGTCAGGTAGGTTCTGCGCCGCCATTCCGGCTGTTCCGTCGGGCAATCGGCGCGGTAGTGGCCACCACGGCTCTCGGTGCGGCGAAGGGCGCCGACGGCGATCAGCTTGGCGGTGGTGATGATGTTGGTGAAGCGCATGCGGGTGTTGTCGCGCTCGAGCGCCGAAATTTCGCGGATCGCCCGCAACAGGCTTTCGCGCGTGCGCACCACGCCGACGCAGTCGCTCATCAGGCTGCGCAGGATCGTGAGCTGCGGGCTGTCTTCGACCGTGACCGGGTCGTCGTTTTCGCCGGCATTGTCGCCCCATTGGGTAAGCTGCGGCGTCGGCAGGGTGCCCTTGATGTTTTCGGCGATGCGGGCGGCAAAAACCACCGCTTCCAGCAGCGAATTGGAGGCCAGCCGATTGGCGCCGTGCACGCCGGTCGACGTCACTTCGCCGGCTGCCCAAAGACCGTCGATCGAGGTGCGGCCCTCAGCATCCGTCAGCACGCCGCCCATGTGGTAGTGCACCGCCGGTACGACCGGGATCGGCTGCGTCACCGGATCGATGCCGGCACCGATGCACGAGGCATAGACTGTCGGGAACATGTCCGGGAAATGCTTGCCGACCGCCTTGGTGCAATCGAGAAAGGCGCCGCGACCGGCCTGGACCTCGGCGAACACGCCGCGCGAGACGATGTCGCGTGGGGCAAGCTCGCCGTCCGGGTGAATGTCAAGCATGAAGCGATGCCCGGCCGAGTTGATAAGCTGGGCGCCGTCGCCACGCAACGCCTCGGTCGCAAGCGGCGCCGGGTCTTTGCCAATGTTGATCGCCGTCGGGTGAAACTGGACGAATTCCGGATCGGCGATGATCGCCCCTGCCCGCGCCGCCATGCCGAGACCCTGGCCGCAAGCTTCCCAAGGGTTGGTTGTCACCGCATAGAGGTGGCCGATGCCACCGGAACACAGAACCACGGCCCGCGCCGGAAACGAAACGCGCTTCTTCGCCTGGCCGGCATCCGGCCGGGCGATGACGCCGGAGATGAAGCGGCCTTCGCGCACCAGCTCTTCGACCACATAGCCTTCGATGATGCGGATCGACGGGGTGTTGCGCACAGCCGTGATCAGCGCTTCCATGATCGCCTTGCCGGCCATGTCGCCCTTGACGCGCACGATGCGGCGTTCGGAGTGGGCAGCTTCGCGCGACAGGATCAACTTGCCTTCGAGATCGCGGTCGAAGGGTACGCCATATTCCAGCAGATCGTGAATGCGCGCGGGACCTTCGGCCACCATCATGCGCGTCATCTTCTCGTCGACGATGCCGGCCCCCGCCGTCAACGTGTCGGCGACGTGTTTCTCGAAAGTGTCGCCCGGGCTCATCGCCGCAGCGATCCCCCCTTGCGCCCAGGCCGACGAGGCGCCGTGGCCGATCGGTGCGGCGGCGAGAATGGTTACCGGCCGGGGGCTGAGCTTCAGCGCGCAGAAGAGGCCGGCAAGGCCGCCGCCGACGATGACGATATCGTCAATCCCGTTGAAGGATTGCGGACGGAAATGATCTCTCAGCATGGTGCGGCTCTCCTCCAGCGCATGCTTGTATGCCGGGCCTTTCGCCCGGCAGGTGTTATTGCTTGAGGTTGACCATGCGTTCGACTGCAAGGCGCGCCCGATCGGCGATCGCCGGATCGACCAGAACCTCTTCCGTCATGGTGAGCAGGCTGTCGAGAATCTTCGGCAGCGTGATGCGCTTCATGTGCGGACAGAGATTGCAGGGCTTGATGAACTCGACGCCTTCGATCTCGGCCTGGATGTTCGATGCCATCGAGCATTCGGTGACGAGCAGGACCTTCGACGGCCGGTGGTCTTTGACGTAGTTGATCATGCCCGATGTCGAGCCGGCGAAATCGCAAACGGCAATCACATCCGGATGGCATTCGGGATGGCCGATGATCTCGATGCCCGGATTGGCTTCCTTGTAGGCCAGCAGTTCGGCGGCGGTGAAGCGCTCATGCACCTCGCAGTGGCCCTTCCAGGTCAGGATCTTCTTGTTGGTCTGGCGTGCGACGTTCATGGCCAGATATTCGTCCGGGATGCACAGCACCGTGTCCGATGCGAAGCTCTCAACGACCGCAAGCACGTTCGACGAGGTGCAGCAGATATCCGTCTCGGCCTTCACGTCGGCGGAGGTGTTGACGTAGGTGACGACGGGAACGCCGGGGTAACGCTGCTTCAGCAACCGTACATCCGCGCCGGTAATCGATTCCGACAGCGAGCAGCCGGCCTTTCCATCAGGGATCAGCACGGTCTTTTCCGGGCTCAACAGTTTGGAGGTCTCCGCCATGAAGTGAACGCCGCATTGGATGATGATCTCGGCATCGACCTTGCTGGCGTCGCGCGCCAACTGCAGCGAGTCCCCGACGATATCGGCGACGCAATGGAAGATATCGGGCGTCTGGTAGTTATGCGCGAGGATGACGGCGTTGCGCTCTTTCTTCAGCCGGTTGATGGCGTGAACGTAAGGCGCATAGACCGGCCACTCGATCGCCGGAATGAAATCCTTCACCTTCTCGTAAAGATGCTCCGTCTCGCGCGCGACTGCGGGTGTGAAAGCAAGCTCGGGTCTTTCGATGACGCCGAAGCGCTGGGCGGCGCTTACAAGAACCGGGTTCGCCACGGCCTGCGTGCGGGTGTCAAGGCGCGTCATCGAGATCTCCTCTCCGCCCCTCTCCTGGGCGGCTCTTCAATTATGCTCAAAATGAGCATAATTGAACCAAAACAAAAGCGGCAAAGCCGCATGGATTGATTTAGAAAGTTTTGTGACAGAATTCAAGAACGGAACGTCGCATTTTGCGACGCCCCGTTCACGGATTTCTTCAGGCCATGGCAGGCCGGGGAACGGCTTTCTCCTCGATCGGCCAATGAACGACGGCCGCAAACAGGCCGAGCGCCACGCCTAGCCACCATACCGGATCATAGGAGCCGAAGCGGTCATAGAGGTATCCGCCCATCCACACGCCCAGGAACGAACCCACCTGGTGCGAGAGAAAGACGATGCCGCCGAGCAGGCCGAGATGGCGTGTCCCGAACATGATGGCAACGAGCGCGTTTGTCGGCGGCACGGTCGAAAGCCAGAGCAAGCCCATGACGATTGCAAAGACAATGACCGAGGTCGGCGATTGCGGCAGCAGCAGGAAGGCGGTGACCGCGACCGACCGGGCAATGTAGATCAGCGCCAGGAAATAGGGCTTGGAATAATGTTGGCCGATGAAGCCGGCCGACAGCGAGCCGATGATGTTGAAGAACCCGATCAGCGCCAGCGCGATTACCGCATAGCGGGCGTCGATGCCGATGTCGCCGATATAAGCAGGGAAATGCGCGGTGATGAAGGCCACCTGGTAGCCGCAGACGAAGAAACCGGAGACCAGTAGCAGGTAGCTCTTGTGGCCGAGCGCTTCCTTCAGCGCCTGACCGATCGACTGCTTGTACTGCGCTTCCGTCTGCCGGCCGGAGGAAGCGTTTCCACGCAACGGAATGGCGAACAACGGCACCAGCAACATCAACACCCCGAGATAGACAAGGCTGTCCGACCAGCCATAGGCGGAGATCAGCCCCTGGCTCAGAGGCGCGAACAGAAACATGCCGGCGGACCCTGCCGCCGTGCAGATGCCGAAGGCAATGGAGCGCTGGTGCGGCGTGACGTTGCGGGCGAATGCGGAGAGCAGAATGCCGAACGAACCGGAGCCGACAGCCATGCCGATCAAGACGCCGCCACCGATGTGCAACCAGATCGCCGCATTGGCGTGGGCCATGATGAACAGGCCGGAGGCGTAGAGAAGCCCCGACATGGTCAGCACGCGCCAGGTGCCGAACTTGTCGGCGATCGCGCCGAAGAAGGGCTGGCTCAGCCCCCAGCAGAGGTTCTGCAACGCCATTGCCAGACCGAAGGTCGTGCGGTCCCAACCGGTCTCGGCAAGCATCGGCAGCTGGAAGAAGCCCATCGCCGAGCGAGGACCGAAGGTGAGCATCGCAACGAGCGAGCCGGCGACAATAATCAGCCAAGGCATTTCCTGGCGAACGCTCGACGGCGCGGATGCTCCCGAAATGGCGGACATGGGTTTTCTCCTGATGACGAAGCGCGACCCTACGCGGACGCTAAAATAGATAAAAGCCAATTAAATTGACGACGCGATCACCGGAATTGATGAGGCCGGAAGCCACTCATCGGACATGCTGAAACCGCTGGCGAAACAGTCGTGGCGTCATACCCTTCTGGACCCTGAACTGCCGGTTGAAATTGGCGATCGAGCGATAGCCGACCGCCTCGGCCACATGAGCGATGGATTTTCCGGAGCCGGATAGAAGCGCGCAGGCCTCGCCGATCCTCAGCCGCATCAGATACTCCGAGATCGGCATGTCGAGATGGCGCAGGAACAGGCGGTGCAGGCCCGAGAGACTGAGGGCGGCAATATCCGCAAGCTCGTCCATCGAAGGGCTTTCGGCATAGGTGAGGTGGATGTGATCGAGCACGCGGTCGAGGCGACCACGATCGACGGCCCTGCCCGAGGGCGCGACGACCCGGTTAGACAATGGCGTTACATGCTCGTCCCGCGCAAGGATCGTCAGCAGCGCAAGGACATCCGGCAACCGCTCTTCAGGCTCGAGCGTACGCAGGCGCTCGAACAGCGGCCGAACGCGACGGGCTGCTCCTTGCGAGAATTGCAGGCCGGGCGCGGAGCGATCGAACATTGCCCGCACGCCACCGAGCTCGACAAAGCCGTCCTGCATCCGCTCCACCCATTCCGGGTGGAACCAGAGTACCAGCGCCACATGGGGCGCCCCCTCATCGACCTTGGACGCGGAATGCCATGTGTGCGGCAGGTTCGACCCGACCAGCACGAGATCGCCATCATCATAGGTGCCGATGTGGTCGCCGACGAAACGCTGGCCGCGCGAGTTCAGCGTAAGGGTCAGCTCGAATTCCGGATGGTGATGCCACTGAAACGGGATGCAATCGTCAAGCCGTCGGTCGAGAAGGATGGAGGATGCTTCCGTGGGCCTTGGGATCTTCTGCAGAACGGCCTTCATATTGCGCTCATCTGGATCATGACGCCAGATTAGTACCAATCTTTGCCGTACGAAGGCAACATGCCAGCCACGGAACGCCTAATCTGCCTGCATCGACAGAAAGACGCAGATGCACAGGAGGCCTTGCGCATGCTCAGAGACAGCCACCCCACAGCCGCCGCCGAAACCCAACTGAAGGACATCAAGAAGCGCCTCCCGTTGCGCGTGCTCTCGGAGGAGGACTGGCAGCACTGGATCACCAAGGGTTACGTGATCGTCCGGCAGGCCGTGCCGGCAGCCAATGTCGAGCGGCTCGTCGAACTGCTCTGGCGCTTCGACGAGAAGGATCCAGCCGACCCTTCGACCTGGTACGCGCCGCAGCGCCGCGAACACAAGATGAAGGAACTCAACAACACCGGCATGCTGGAGATCTACAATCACCAATATCTCTGGGACAATCGCCAGGAACCGCGCATCTATGGTGCCTTCGTCGATATCTGGGACCGGGAGGATCTTTGGGTGACGATCGACCGCGCCAACCTCAACCCGCCGAAAAGGGTCAAGGGAAATCCCAACGGTTTCATTCATTGGGACGTCGACACCTCGATCCGTCCGCTGCCGATCGGCGTCCAGGGCGTGCTCAGCCTGCAGAAGCAGGATGGCGATGTCGGCGGCTTTCAGTGTGTTCCTGAGCTGTTTGAAAACTTCGCCACCTGGGAAAAGACCCAACCGGCGGACAGAGACCCCATGCACCCCGACATGTCAGGCCTTTCGACCGTCAATATCGAGATGGAGGCAGGTGACCTGATGATTTTCAACAGCCTGCTTGCCCACGGCGTCCGGCCCAACCATTCCGATGGCAGGGTTCGCATGGCACAGTACATCTCCATGCATCCAGCCAAGTGGAACAACAGAGCCGAACGCGAAGAACGCGTGCGGCTCTGGCGGGAGCTCGACCATCCGAAGCGCGACGCCTTTCCGGGCGATCCGCGCGAATGGGAAAAGCACAACGCCACGCCCGCCAACCTCTCGGACCTCGGGGCAAAGCTGCTCGGCGTAACGCCCTGGTTCTGAGGCGGAGATCGTAGGTGGCTTCCGCCGGTTCAGGAAGCGCGCACCTTCATCGGCCAGCGCTCCCGGCGCCGGTCGACAATCCGCGCCTCGTCGCCGAGCTTCAAGGTTCCTTCGCCGCGCGGCACGACGTTCCAACCGAACAGCACGCCCGCCACGCGGCGGTCGGCCGACATGCGCTTTTCGGCGAGGCCCTGGATCGGATTGCCGCCGATGCGTTCGCCGGTGATCTGGTCCTGGGTGGTCATGATGCAGCGGGCGCAGGGTTTGACGAAATCGAAGCGGATGCCGCCGATCTCCAGGCTCTCCCAGAAATCCTCGTCCCAGGCCTCATCGCAATCGAGCAGGATGTTGGTGCGGAACCGGTCCATGCCGACGGGCTCCTGCCCCTTCTCCGCAAGTGTACGGTTCAGATCGGCAAGCGAGCCTGTGGTGGTGATCAGCACCGGAAAGCCATCAGCAAAACCGACGGGTGCTGCCGTGCCGGCCCACTCGGCACCGACGAAACGCTCCGCCGAAGCATCCATATGGGCAAGCTTGACGGGCCGGCCGAACCAGCCCGACAGCGTCTCGTTTGTTGCATCGTCGGCCACTGCCGCATCGACGTCGCTTGCCCAGACGCGCACGTCGAGCCGCTGGTCAGGATCGAAGCGCACGATGAGTGCCTTGTCGCCCATCTTCAGCTGCACGCCGCCATCAATGTGGTTTGCCTCGACCTGTGCCAGCGTCTGCAGCTCGCGCTGGGTGATGAAACGCCCATCCGGCTCCACCAGCATGAAACGGCGGTCGCCCTCGAAACCATCGAGATTGACGGTGACCGTCTCAAGCGGGATCGCCCGGCCGCTCTTCAGCGGATGAATGTTCAGTCCGGTCACCTTCATCGAAAACGCTCCACGTTGAGAAACAGATTCAGGCCGTTCGCGATCTGATTCACAGGACGGCGGTAATGGATTGAAAGGCTTAGATTTCATCCAGCATCATGGCAAGCACATCGCGCAGCCGTTGCTGGCGTTCGAGCGCCAGCCTGCGACCGGTAGCCGTCTGAAATCCATCGGCCAGCTTGAACAGCTTGGTCTCGAAATGGTCAATGGCAAAGGCCTTGTCGTCGAGCTCTCGATCCTCTGCCAGCGGATCGAGCGGATCGTAAAGGCCGCTGCCCATGCGCCCGGCGATGTAGAAGCAGCGGGCAGCGCCGACCATGCCGATCGCATCCAGTCGGTCTGCATCCTGCAGGATCTTCGCCTCGATCGTCTCGGGCGTGATGCTGGCCGAAAAGCTGTGGGTGAGAATTGCATGGGCGACGGACGATATGGCTTCAGCCGACCAGCCGAGATCGCGCAGGATGTCGGCGGCTTTTTCAGCCGCAAGCCTTGAGGCCTGCGTGCGATGCGGCGAGTTCTTTTCGACAGAAACGCAATCGTGCAGCAACACGGCTGCGGAGAGCACGCGTTCGTCACCACCCTCTTCGGCATGGATGCGGGCGGCGTTCTTCCAGACCCGGATCAGGTGGGATGCATCATGCGAACCGTCATCTGCCGCAAAAGCATGCGGCAGGAGAACGGCGGCGAGATCAGCATGCGGCGCGAATGCCGCCGCCAATGCAAAATTACGAGTCATGGCATCAACCTATTGCGGCTGTGTCGGCGCAGCAGACGACTGCCGCGTCACGCCGACGCCCGAAAGGATCTTCTGGTAGAACAGCCCGATGCCGATCAAAACGCCGCCGAGCCCGATGAAGGAGAGCGCGCGCAGGAAGCCCTCGAGATTGGACATGTCGATCAGGAAGACCTTCAGAACGGCAATGAAGACCAGCACGGCCGAGGCGATGCGAATGCTCTTGGCATTGAAGCGCGAGCCGAACACCAAAAGCAGCACGCCGAGCACCAGCCAGACGACCGAATAGGTGTAGGTCTCACCCTGCAGGAAGCCTTTCCAGTCCACGATGTTCTCCCCCTGCCAGAGGCGCCGGACGGAAAGCGTTGCCCATGCAAAAGCGAGGATCGCGCCACTGACGGCGAGCGCCATGACGTAGGGCAATGGTCGTTTGCCGCGCGCATACCAGGCAAGGCCCGCATAACCGATGCCCGGCAGGAGATAGCCGATCAAAAGCAGATCGAAGAACGGGATGGCCCCCAAGAGTTCGCCGCTGAAATACGGATTGAGCCCGAAGAGATGCGCTGAGAGAACCGAGAGCATCGAGAACACGCCAAGCCCCATGCCGCCGTAGCGGAAGACAGGGCTTGGTGACTTCATGTCCAGCGTCATGAACACACCCGAGGCACCGATCGCCAGCAACGTGTAGATCGACTGCTCGCCAAGCGTCGGTACGGCGCTGTCGAGCACGCCACCGTTCATGGCATGGCGAACGAGGATCGCCAGCGTCAACAGCACGAAGAGGCTCGCCAGGGCCTGCAGCAGGTTGCGCACACGCACATCCGGCCAGGATCGGACGAGATAGGCAGAGGCGACAAGCAAGAGCGCGGGAATGCCGTAGCCCGGCAACAGCGCATTGAACACCGGCGTGGTGCCGAGGTTTTCAGCGCCGACGATCGTCGGCTCCCAGGCGATACGGCCAAGAACGACGATCGCCGCTGCGCCGGTCATCCAGGGCAGGATTGGCCAGGTCCGAACACGGGTCGCGCCGGCATAGGCAGTCCCAAGCAGCGCAATCGCCAGGGTGGTGACGAGGCCATCGGTCCAGGCATGCAAGGCGATCACGAAGAGCGCAAAGGAGCCGGTAACCAGAAGGCTCGAGGCGATATCCACGCCCTCTGCTTCGCCGTCACGGCGATAGAGCCAATCGGCAAGCGCCAGCAGACCACCACCGACAACGAGCGCGAAAAGGCCGTGCGGCAGATCGAAGGTGTAGTTGCCGGTCATCAGGAATGACATCGTGGTCAGAGCAACCGGAACGACGGCGGCAATGCCGGCCCACAGGATAGCGAACTGCGGGTGTTCGCGCAGGCGGCGGGTGAGCACGAATGCGCCGAACAGCACGAACAGCGTTGCCAGCAGCAAGGCCGTCAGCGTCGCGGTTCGGCTGGGCAGAACGATCTCCGGCGCAACACCGGCAAGCGAAGAGTCGAGATAGGCAAGGACGCCGCTCAGCGCCGTCAGGCTGCCGATGCCGACGATCGCGCCGAGGGCAGACAGCAGGGCCGGATAGACGGCATTCGTCCGCCATGCGCCGAGTGCGGCCAGGGCCGCGACCACGACGAAGAACTCCTTGACGGGATATTCCACGGCGCTGACGGCCGGGCTGATGAAGATCAGAGCGAGCACGGTCGCGGCAATGGCCGCGGAAACGCTGATGGCGGCATAGGCCGGCGTGAAGAGCTTCTCCCACGGGCCGGCAACCGCAATCGGGCGGTTCGTCGGCTCAGGCAACGGCTCACTGGGCGCATCGGTGTCCATCGCACCCGGCCAGACCAGCCCGACACCCAGGATCATCACCAGCAGCGCAAAGGCGACCGGCAGCGCGTCGAAGGGCGATACCGCGGTGACATAGGCAAGCCCCCAGAGCCCGATGCCGACATTGGCGAGCGTCGGCACGACCATCCAGCGCCGCAACCGCGACGCCAATAAGGTCGCGAGCCACACGACCGACAGGAAGCCGAAGAGAACCCAGGGGCGCGGCTCATCGCTCGATACCAGCAACGGTGTGATCAGCGAGGCAAGCAAGCCGAGGCCGGCCAGCGCCTGCCCATGCAGCAACGACAGGCCGACGGTTGCGAGCGAAATCATCGCCAGCAGCACGAAGGCCGTCGCCGTGCCGATGAAGCCATAGATGTCATAAGCCGCATAGGCGACCCCGAACAACGTGACGGCACCGGCGGCAGTGAGGATGCCGGGGATCATCGCATTCTGGAATTCGTTGGCGATAACGGGCACGGCGCGACGGCGAATGACCTCGCCAGCCGCAGCCAGCAGCAAACCGAAGAGTGCGGCCAGCGTCAGCCGGACGGCAGGGCTCAGAAGACCGGCGTCGATCGAATACTTGACCATGAAGACGCCACCGAGCGCCAGTGCGATGCCGCCGACCCAGACGGCCCAGCGGGCACCGAGACGGCTTTCCAGGCTTTCCACCTGCCGGGATGGCGCTGCATCGACGGAGGTCGCCTCGACGCTCGCGGCCACGGCTTCGTCGGATGCGGTTTCGGGCTCGGTCGGTTCGGCATTGCCGAAGATCCTTGCGCCTTCGCGAGCGCTCGCCGAGAGCCCATCGACGCCTTCATCATCGTCGGTCACCGCATCGGCGGAGCGTTCAGAAAGCGCTGCCGCCTGCTCCGACGCGATATCGCCTTCCGGCGCTGCGAGCCCGGCCGCAGCCGTCAATCGCGCGATCTCCTTCTTGAGCGCGGCGACTTCGCTGTCCAACCGTTCTGCTGTCTTCCTGCCGCCGAAAAAGGCGGAGAGCGCCAGAACAAAAGCGACTAAGGCAATAACTTCAATCATGTTTTCCCCTGGCGGCAATATTCGCAGGCCGATCGCGACCATACAGAGTTTTGCACGACCGCCAAAGGCATAGACGGTTGAGAGCCCCAATCTCTTCGCGGAAATGTATAAGTTTCATTCACGTGATGCGCCGGCGTCGCGACAGCCGAGCAGCTATGAGGCACAGCCAACGGCATCCCACTCACGTATGCGACTTCCGCCGGCGCCCATGTGAGCGCCGACGATCGTTGCAGCGTCGGGGAAAGGGCGGCTGCTATCGGCGCAGATTGTCGATCGGGAAGATCGCGCAGGTTTCCGTCCCGTGCGCCAGAAGCTTGCCACCAGCATCACGCAGCCAGGCCTCCGACGTGGCGATGGTGCGGCCACGGTGGACGATCTTGCCTTCGCAGAAGACTTCGCCCATGCCGGGCAGCAAGGGCCGCACCAGGTTTACCTTGAATTCGACAGTGGTGTAGGCCTCGCCGGGCTTCATCATCGTGAACACTGCGCATCCCAGCGCCGAATCCATCACCGTCGCCGTCCAGCCGCCATGCACGGTTCCAAGCGGGTTCAGATGCTCCTCGGTCGGCAGCCCCTTGAAGACCACCCGCCCCTCCTCGACCTCGGTCAGGCCAAACTTGAGCGTTGCCGACATCGGCGGCGCCGGCAGGTCGCCCTTCAAAAGATCCTGCATGACCTTGAGGCCGCCGTCGCGCGCAACGCGATCCAGCGGAAGCACGCCGATGCCGGATACAGGCATGCCGGGGAAAAGTTCTTGAAACATGCAAACTCCCTTGAGGTGTGACAGCCTCTTTCACACGCCCGATCGGACGCGCGGCGCTGTCGATCACGCGGCTGAAGAAGAAGGCCTCAATGCCTTGAGCGCCGCATTGACGAAACCATCGCGCGCGGACGAAACCTTGAGGCCGCGTGGCTCATAGACATGGCGGTTGAGAAAGAAGGCCGTCAGGCGGAAGGCGGCGGCAAGGCTGTCATAGTCGGCCGCACTTCGCGCTTCGACGGCGAGAAACTCCGGCAGCGCGAGCATGCGGTCGGCATAGGGCATGCCGGCTGCGCGGCAGACGGCCCGGCCCGACTTCGGCGACACGAAGGCCAGGTCTTCGCGCGTTCCGGTCGCCACGCATTCGGTCAGATCAAGCCCGAAACCAAGATCGTTCAAAACGGCAAGTTCGAAGCGCACGAACAGTTCACCGGCATCGGCCGGATCCTCGAGGTGATCGACGATGACGGCCAGCGCCTCATAGAGATGCGGATGCGGATCGCGCTCCGGCAGCAGGCGTAAAAGCGCGCCCAGCGCCTGGATGCCATAGACTGACGTGGCCGCCTCCATCAGCCGCGCCGCCCGGAGTTCGAGCGGCTCGATGCGGAACTCGCCCATATGCTCATCGAGCCGCGCGCGCCAGGTCAATTCGACGGTATTTCCCGGCTGAAGGACGGGCTGCATGGTGCGCGAACGGCCGGACCGCACCATGCCAAGATGCCGGCCCCGCGACGCAGTCATGACTTCGGCGATGGCCGAGCTTTCGCCGTGCCGCCTGATCCCGAGAATGATGGCCTGATCGCTCCATTGCATGAAAAAGGCATACACCCGCGATGGAAAGCGGATCAAGCGATGATGCCAGTCTGGCATCGCGATCTAGCGCTTTCACGCAGACCTCCGCACTGTCGCCTTTCGGTGACACTCACCAATTGCCTCAATTCCGTCGCGCTCTTGCCTCCCCGAGGCCATGTTTGGCATTAGAACGGCCGTACACGGCGGCAACGTCCGCTCCCTCCCGAAATGCAATCAGCAGGAATATTGACCCGATTATGTGTGTGTCCCGGAACAGCGCCGGCCGCTTGGCGCAGCTCTTCGCCCTCCTTCTTGCCACGTCCACGCTCGCAGGCTGCGTGACCAGCGGCGGACCGGCGAAGCCGAAGGGACCCGATCCCTACTATGTCGCGATGTATGGACCGAAGCCGGACGAAAAGTTTCCGCTCGACGCCATCGATATCAGGAAGGTCGATACGCGCTATCTGCGCCAGCAGGTTGCCTATGCGACCCATGAGCCGCCCGGCACCATCGTGATCGACACGCAGAATCGCTTCCTCTACCTGGTCCAGGACGGCGGCATGGCGATGCGCTACGGTATCGGGGTCGGCAAGGCCGGCCTGGAATTCGAAGGCGAAGCCCGTATCGGCCGCAAGGCCGAATGGCCGCGCTGGACGCCCACCTCCAGCATGGTCGCGCGCGAACCCGAACGCTACGGCCCGCTTGCCGGCGGCATGGAACCGGGCGTGCGCAACCCGCTTGGGCCGCGCGCGCTCTACCTTTTCCAGGGCGACCGCGACACGCTGTTCCGCATCCACGGAACCACCGAGGCCTGGTCGATCGGCAAGGCGGTATCGAGCGGCTGCATCCGGCTCTTCAACCCTGATATCATCGATCTCTACAGCCGCGTGCCGAAGGATTCGCGCGTCGTCGTGCTGCAGGCGGAAGCGCCGATGAATGAGACGCTCGCGCCAATGTCGACGCCGGCAAACGCCGGCGAGCCGTTCGCCTACTAATCCCGCTGCCGGGCGCCTACCAGGCGTCCGGCGTGCGCAGCATGTGCACAATGTTGGCCGGGTTCATGATCCAGCCGCCGCGAAAGCCTTCGCCGAGATCCTCGACCGCATCGCAGCGCACCACGCCTTTTTCGGCAAGCCCGCCGAGTGCGGCCTCATGGTCGTCGGTGAAGAGTTCGAGCCACACCTCCGCCTGGCTGTAATTCGGCGCCTCGTCGATCCAAAGCCTGTTAGGACCGAGGATAAAACCCTTGGCCGGCGCCTTCTCGTCGAAAGGCTCGAGACCGACCGTGTCGCGGTAGAAGGCGACGACCGCCTCATATTGGTGCGACGGCACCTTCATAGCGATGTTGATACCACCCGTAATCGTCATCGTGTGATCTCCCTTAAAGCGGCGGCTCGGTTGCGGGCTGCCCGGACAATTCGCTGACGTAGTAGCCCTGGCGCAGGTTGATGCCGTATTCGAGCCAGGCCTTCATGCAGGCCAGCATTTGCGACCAACCCTCGCAGTTCATGTAGGAACTCTTCTGTCCGCGCGCGTTTTCGCGCCAGCCGGTTTCGGCGATCGTCACCATGGTGGCGCCGTCCTCGAGTGGCTGGAAGCGCATCTCGACCTTGGTGCGATAAGGCTCCTCCTCCTTCTCCACCAACGCATCCCAGCGAAGGACGATGCGCTCGTGGGGTTCCACGGCCTCGACCTCTATCGGCACGTTGCCCCACCAGGTAACCGTTGTTCCGGCGACCAAGGGCCCACTGACCCCGCCAAGGGTGACGAAGTACTTGCTGATCTGATCAGGATTGACCACGGCATCGAATACCTCGGCGACAGGCCGGTCGATGCGTCCATTCACACGAAATTCGAAAGACATGACCTCTTCTCCCATTGTGCTGACACAGCATATGTTATAAAAATATAACATGTCAACCGATTCGAAAGATGACCTTGTTTTCAAGGCACTCGCCAACGGCCTGCGCCGACAGATCCTCGACGCCCTGAAGGATGAGCCGCAGACGACCGGCATGCTCTGCGAGCAGTTTGACAGCCTTGATCGCTGCACCGTCATGCAGCATTTAAGAGTTCTCGAAGACGCCGATCTGGTGATCGTTCAGCGTGAGGGCCGCGAGCGCTGGAACCACCTCAACGCCATGCCGATCCAGGCCATCCACAATCGTTGGATCAGCCAGTATGCCGGCCAGGCGATGTCGATCCTTTCCGCCCTTCAGCAAGGGCTCGACCGCCCCTCGGAATGACGGTTTCGGCTTTCCATTGCCCTGCTTTCTTCGTATGAACGCGCGACAACGCAATCTGGGGATATCGTCTTGCGCTACCTCATCACCGGCACGGCCGGCTTCATCGGTTTTCATCTTGCAAAGCGACTGATCGACGAAGGGCATTTCGTCGTCGGCTTCGACGGAATGACGCCCTACTACGACGTCACGCTCAAGGAACAGCGCCACGCGATCCTCGCCCGCTCGAACGGCTTCAAGGCGGTCGTCGGCATGCTGGAAGACCGGGATGCGCTGAACCACGCCGCAGAGCTTGCCGAGCCGGAGGTCATCATCCATCTGGCTGCCCAGGCCGGCGTCCGCTACAGCCTGGAAAACCCCAAGGCCTATGTCGATTCCAACCTCATCGGCTCCTGGAACATGTTGGAGTTGGCGCGCGAAATCGGCCCCAAGCACCTGATGCTGGCCTCGACCTCATCGATCTACGGCGCCAACGAAAAGATCCCTTTCGCCGAGACAGACCGGGCCGACGAGCCGATGACGATCTACGCGGCGACGAAGAAATCGATGGAACTGATGGCGCACAGCTATGCCCATCTCTACAAGGTGCCGACGACGGCCTTCCGTTTCTTCACGGTCTATGGCCCCTGGGGTCGGCCCGACATGGCGCTGTTCAAGTTCATCGACGCCATCCACAACGACCGGCCGATCGACATTTACGGCGAAGGCCGCATGAGCCGCGACTTCACCTATATCGACGATCTCGTCGAAGGCATCCTCAGGCTTTCGCATGTCCTCCCCTCGGAGGAAAACCGGGTGCCATCCGAAAAGGCGCAGGACACGCTGTCGCGGCAGGCGCCATTCCGCGTCGTCAATATCGGCGGCGGCCAGCCGGTCGAACTGATGACCTTCATCGAGACGATCGAAAAGGCAGTCGGTCGCCCGGCGCTTCGCAACATGCTGCCGATGCAGCAGGGCGATGTGCCACGCACCTATGCGTCTCCGGATCTGCTTGAGGCGCTCACCGATTTCAAGCCGTCGATTTCGGTGGAAGACGGTGTCGCGCGCTTTGCAGCCTGGTATGACGAATATTACGGTCGCTCCGAGAAGGCTGGCTCGCCGGCCCGGCAGGCCTGAGGCAACCATCGGCGACGACTGCCGTCGCCACACTTTGCATAAGCGAAGCTCTCGCAACAAAAGGAAGAGCAGATGAAAGTCACGATGATCGGCGCCGGCTATGTCGGCCTTGTTTCGGGTGTGTGTTTTGCCGATTTCGGCCATGACGTGGTTTGCCTCGACAAGGACGAAAGCAAGATCGATGCCCTGATGCAGGGGCGCATTCCGATCTTTGAACCCGGCCTCGACCATCTCGTCGCGAGCAATGTCCAGTCCGGCCGCCTGTCGTTCACCACGGATCTCGTTTCGGCGGTCGCGGACAGCGACGTGATCTTCATCGCCGTCGGCACGCCGTCGCGTCGCGGCGACGGCCATGCCGATCTCTCCTATGTCTACGCCGCAGCGCGCGAGATCGCCGTCAACCTCAAGGGTTTCACCGTCATCGTGACGAAGTCGACGGTTCCGGTCGGCACCGGCGACGAGGTCGAGCGCATCATCCGCGAAACCAACCCGGACGCCGATTTCGCCGTGGTTTCCAATCCGGAATTCCTGCGCGAAGGTGCCGCCATCGAGGACTTCAAGCGCCCCGACCGCATCGTCATCGGCCTTGCCGACGATGATGCGCGCGCCCGCGACGTCATGACCGAGGTCTACCGTCCGCTCTACCTCAACCAGGCGCCGCTGGTCTTCACCTCGCGCCGCACCTCCGAACTAATCAAATACGCCGGCAACGCTTTCCTGGCGATGAAGATCACCTTCATCAACGAGATGGCCGATCTCTGCGAGAAGGTCGACGCCAACGTGCAGGACGTTGCCCGCGGCATCGGCCTCGACGGCCGTATCGGTGGAAAATTCCTGCATGCCGGCCCGGGTTACGGCGGCTCCTGCTTCCCGAAGGACACGCTGGCGCTGGTCAAGACCGCCCAGGACTTCGACAGCCCCGTGCGCCTGGTCGAGACCACCGTCGCCATCAATGACAACCGCAAGCGCGCCATGGGCCGCAAGGTTATCGCGGCTGCCGGCGGCGATGTACGCGGACGCAAGGTCGCCGTCCTCGGCCTCACCTTCAAGCCGAACACCGACGACATGCGCGACAGCCCGGCCATCACCGTGGTTCAGACGCTGCAGGACGCCGGCGCCCATGTCGTCGGCTATGATCCGGAAGGCATGGAAAACGCCAAGAAACTGATGGACGGTCTCGATTTCGCCAAGGATCCGTACGAGGCAGCCGCAGAGGCCGACGTGCTGGTGATCGTGACCGAATGGAACGAGTTCCGCGCGCTCGACTTCCGCCGGTTGAAAGCCGTGATGAAGGCGCCGGTACTGGTCGACCTCAGAAACATCTATCGCCCCGACGAAGTTGCAAAGCACGGCTTTGCCTATGCCAGCGTCGGCCGGCCGCAGTGAGGGCTGCAAGACACGGAATCTAACGCCGGGCGCCCTGCCCGGCGATCGTCTGCGACAGGCGGCGACAGACTTAAAGTTTCCTGTTATGCCGCATGTCGTTATCGCAAAACCGCTGCACACTTTTGCGCGACATGCTCTATGCCTTCGGTATCGGCTGGGGCGGCAGTGCCTCCCAGCTTTTGCCGGCAAGGATGACACAGCTTCGGCCGGTGACATCCGTGACGATCAGGGTCCAGGTGCCGCTATCGGCGGCATAGATTTCCATCACCGCATGCGGGTTGATCAATCCGATCCCCGCAGGCTTTTCCTGATACTGTCGCATGAGAAATTCGATCACTTCGGATCGCGCGGCACAGTTCGCCATCACCTGCGAACTTGCCGGGTTTGGAAGTGCCGTCACCGCGGCCGCCAATATGACGGCTCGAGCGAGGCCACGGATCATATTGCGTCCCATGACGCACCTCCTTTCGCCGGGAAACCCGGCGGAAAAGGAGTTTCCGCTGACCTCATCCGCCGTTGACCGGCATTGTTATGATCGGCACTTGCTCGCGACACGATACAAGTGCCGCCACGAGATCAGTATGGCGGAGCAATCCGTATATTACAATTGACTAATTTACGGAGAGTAACCCGGGAACCGATACGACTTCTGGGCGACCCGTATTACTTGCGCTTCATCGCTTCCATGAGCGCGGCACCAAAGGCGCCCTGCGACGGCTGCTGCGGCTTCTGCGGACGCGCTGGCGCGCTGCGATTGCCGTTGTTCGATGCCGGCGCCCTCGCCTCGCGGCCCGTATCGGCACCGATGTCCTTGCGCATGGTCAAGCCAATGCGCTTGCGCGGTACATCCACCTCGGTCACCCGCACCTGAACCACGTCGCCGGCCTTGACCACTTCATGGGGGTCCTTCACGAACCGGTCCGCAAGCTGCGAAACATGAACGAGGCCATCCTGATGGACGCCGATGTCGACGAAGGCGCCAAAGGCGGCAACATTTGTCACGGTGCCTTCGAGCTGCATGCCGACCTTCAGATCCTTGATGTCGTCGATGCCCTCGGCGAAGGTCGCGGTCTTGAAGCTCGGGCGCGGGTCGCGGCCCGGTTTTTCCAGTTCGGCCAGAATGTCCTTCACCGTCGGCAGGCCAAAACGCTCATCGACGAAGACACGCGGATCGAGCTGCTTCAACGCCGCGCTGTCGCCCATCAATGCGCGCACATCGCGCCCGCAGGCCGCGACGATCTTCTTGGCGACACCATAGGCTTCCGGGTGGACCGACGACGCATCGAGCGGCTCCTTGCCATCAGGAATGCGCAGGAAGCCGGCGCACTGTTCAAAGGTGCGGGCGCCGAGACGCGCGACGTTCAAGAGTTCCTTGCGGCTGGCGAACGGTCCGGCGGCATCGCGGTGTGCGACGATCGCTTCTGCCGAAGACTTGCCGAGACCGGAGACGCGCGCAAGCAGCGGTGCGGATGCCGTATTCACATCGACACCGACGGCGTTCACCGCGTCTTCCACGACCGCATCCAGCGAGCGGTTGAGCTTCGACTGGTCGACATCGTGCTGATACTGGCCGACGCCGATCGACTTCGGCTCGATCTTGACGAGCTCAGCCAGCGGGTCCTGCAGGCGCCGGGCGATGGAGACGGCGCCACGCAGGGAGACGTCTAGACCGGGGAACTCAAGTGCGGCCGTCTCCGAGGCGGAATAGACCGAAGCACCGGCTTCGGACACGATGACCTTGGTGGGCTTTGGCGCCGGCAGTTGGGCAAGCATGTCGGCGACAAGCTTCTCCGTCTCGCGGCTGCCGGTGCCATTGCCGATCGCGATCAGCTCGACCTTGTGCTTGCGGACCAGCGATGCCAGCTCGGCCTGCGTGCCGCGGACATCGTTCTTCGGCGGGAACGGATAAACGGTCGTTGTCTCCAAAAGCTTGCCGGTACCATCGACAATGGCGACCTTGACGCCGGTGCGAATGCCCGGATCCAGCCCCATCGTCGCGCGCGAGCCGGCCGGAGCGGCCAGCAGCAGGTCCTTCAGGTTGCGGGCGAAAACGTGGATTGCTTCCTCTTCCGCCCGTTCGCGCAGCTCGCGCATCAGGTCGAGAGACAGCGACATCGACAGCTTCACGCGCCAGGTCCAACCGATAACCTCGGAAAGCCATTTGTCGCCCGGCAGCTGTCCGCCGACATTGTAGGCGGCCGCAATCATGCGCTCGACCGGTTTGACGGGAGACGTATCGTCCTGATCGACGACGATATCGACTGACAACACCTCCTCGTTCCAGCCGCGCAGCATGGCAAGCGCCCGGTGACCCGGTGTGGTCGCCCAGCGTTCGGAATGATCGAAATAGTCCGAGAACTTGGCACCCGCCGCCTGCTTGCCGTCGACGACCTTGGCCCGCAGGAACGCCGCGCCCTTCATGTGATTGCGCAGGCGGCCGAGCAGGTCGGCATTCTCCGCCATGCCTTCGGCGATAATGTCGCGCGCGCCGTCAAGCGCCGTCTTCACATCGGGCACATCTGCCGTCAGAAACTTTGCGGCGCGGTCAGCCGGTGCGACCGTCCGGTCGGCGAGAATAGCTTCGGCAAGCGGCCCAAGGCCCCGCTCCTTGGCGATCTCCGCCTTGGTGCGCCGCTTCGGCTTGTAGGGCAGATAGATATCTTCGAGTTCGGCCTTGGTTTCCACCGCGGCGATCTTGGCTTCGAGTTCGTCGGTCAGCTTGCCCTGTCCGCGGATCGATTCGATGATCGAACCCCGCCTTGCCTCCAGTTCGCGCAGATAGGTCAGACGCTCAGCCAGCGTGCGCAGCTGCGTGTCGTCGAGCCCGCCGGTCACTTCCTTGCGGTAACGCGCGATGAACGGCACCGTCGCGCCCTCATCGAGCAGCTCCACCGCGGCGATTACCTGGGAGGTCGACGCCTTGATCTCGCTGGCAATGATGGCGGCGATGGGTTTTGCTGGGCTGGCCATGGTGGGATCCGTCTTTCCTGTTTTCAGTCGGCGACCATAAAGGCGCAGGTCTTCAAGGCCAAGTGAAGGCTTGCGTGGCGAAACCGGAACTCCACAGGAGAGGTGCGCTCGACCTGTGTTTTCTAAGGATGTCGTTGCACCGAAACCGCGGCGCACTTTCGGGCGACATGCGTTAAATATCCACCAGCTCAAGCGGCGGGCGGGTCATTTCGAATTCCATCAGTTCCCGTTCCTTCGCCTCGATGTAACCGCGTGCGAAAGGCACCGTATCGAGCGACGGCGACAGCTGCAGCTGGAAGATGAAGTGCTTGTCATGCAGGAAGGCCGTCTCCGACGCGGCGAGATAGAACTCCCACATCCGGAAGAAGCGCTCGTCGAACAGCTTTACCGCCTCTTCGCGCCGCGCGAGGAAACGCTCCCGCCACGCCCTTAATGTCCAGGCATAGTGCATCGACAGGATCTCGATATCCTTGACGAGAAGCTGGGTCTTTTCAACGGAAGGCAGAACCTCCGAAAGCGCCGGGATGTAACCGCCGGGGAAGATGTATTTCTCGATCCATGGATTGGTCGCCCAGGGTTTGTAGACCTGCCCGATCGAGTGCAACAGCATCACGCCCTCAGGCTTCAACAATTCCCTGATCTTGCGAAAGAATCGGCCGTAATTGCCGATGCCGACATGTTCGAACATACCGACCGACACGATGCGGTCGAACTGCCGCCCCTGCATCGTCCTATAGTCCTGAAGCTCGAAGCGGACACGATCGGACAAGCCTCGCTTGGCCGCCCGCTCGCGCGAGATCTTCAGCTGCTCTTCGCTGAGTGTGATGCCCGTCACCTCGACGCCGGAGGATTCCGCAAGATACATCGCCATCCCGCCCCAGCCGGAGCCGACCTCAAGCACCTTCTGCCCGGGTTCAAGCAGCAGCTTGGCGGCGATATGGCGCTTCTTGGCGAGTTGCGCCTCATCGAGCGAGATGCCCGGCGGCTCGAAATAGGCGCAGGAATATTGCCAGTCCTGATCGAGGAACAGATTGAAGAGCTTGCGATCGAGATCATAGTGATGGGCGACATTGTGCCGGTTGCGATTGACCGGCATGCGGCTCTTCACCTGCTGGCGCAACACATGCTGAAGAGCAACCAGCGTGTTGGGAACAGTCGCGGCGTTCTCCAGACCGTTTTCCTTTACTATCGAGAGCACATCGAAAATGTCGCCGTCCTCGATGACGACGCGGCCATCCATATAAAGCTCGCCGAAACGAAGCCCCGGGTCGATAGCGATCGCTTTTTCAGCTTCCGCATCGACAATGCGGATCGTTGCCGGCTTTCCCGAGCCGTCACCCAGAATGACCTGCTCACCCGCAGAAAAAAACACCGTCAGATTGCCCTTGCGCACCAGACGGCGAAGCAAATTCAACAATGCCGCATTCATATCCAACCCCTGCCAGACACATCCTGTGTCCTGCTGCGTAGGAGCGGCGACGGGGCCGGTTCTATCGGGGCTTCCGGGAAAGCGTTGCGGCGCGCATGAAGAATGATGCGGAACGCAGGGGCATGACGCGACCTAATTCTGGAAGCGGCGAAAACCGGCTCTGGCGTGGCCTCATGGTATCCGGAACAGATGCGGCGCTCCTCGTGCGCGCGCTGCCGGAAATTCGCCATGCCAGCCGCCATCGGGCTCCTATCCATCAGAACTTACACTAACTTAGTAAGCTTCAAACGATTGGCAATGGGCTTTTTATGCCCCCTCAAAGATTTGTTTGCTTAGTAAATCGGCCGAATTGGCCTCAGCTCCGACGACCCCGCGACCCGGTAGGGAATGCCGGTCATGCGGCCGGGTGAAATCGAGCATGGGACCAACAGGCACGATGCGGGTCGGATTGACGTGGGCGATGCCGTAATAGCCTCGCTTGATATGGTCGATGCGCACCGTCTCGGCGATGCCGGGCCACTGGTAGATTTCGCGCAGATGGTTGGAAAGCGCCGGATAATCTTCGATCCGGCGAAGATTGCACTTGAAGACGCCGTGGTAGGCCGCATCGAACCGGATCAATGTCACGAACAGACGGATATCGGCCTCCGTCAGGTACTCGCCGGCGATGTAACGATTGGCCGCCAGGTGGCGCTCGAGCTCGTCGAGCATCCCGAACAGGCTCGTGACGGCCTCGTCATAGGCGCTTTGAGACTTGGCGAACCCGGCGCGGTAGACGCCGTTGTTGACGCGCTCGTAAATCGGGTCGTTCCAGTGATCGATCTCCGCACGCAGCGCTTGAGGGTAAAAATCGAGGCGGTTGCCGGTCAGGTCGTCGAAAGCCGAATTCAGGATGCGGATGATGTCGGCGGATTCGTTGTTGACGATGCGCCCTTCCTTCATGTCCCAAAGGACGGGGACCGACACCTTGCCGGTGTAATGGCCATCACTCGCCGTATAGAGCTCGTGATGATAACGGATCAGACCAACACGCCCGCCAGCGTCCACAGGCTCGTCGTAGACCCAACCATCCTCGCCTAGCAGCGGGTCGGAGACGGTAAGCCCGATGACGTCCTGCAGTCCCTTGAGATTGCGAAAAGCGATCGTGCGCGACGCCCAGGGGCAGAGGTACGAAACGAACAGACGAAAGCGCCCGGCCTCCGCCGGAAGACCTGGCTGCCCCTGCGGGCCGGGGCCGCCATCGGCCGTGATCCAGCTGTGGAAACGGGTCGGCTCGCGGAAAAAGGCGCCACCCTTCATCTCGCTCGCAGCAACGTCACCCTTGACCCATTTTCCATCGACGAGCTGCGGCATGAATTCTCTCCTGAACCTACGGGGAATGCCAACTCACTCACACGCGGGCGCGTGCCGGTCAATTCGGCGGCCGGTTGACAGATCGTTCGCATTACACAGCCCACACGCCCAGCGCGTAGCATCACGGTAGCGCCACATTGTCGAGCAATCCCGGTCGCGAGAGGGAGAATCAGGATGAAAAGATTCGTCATTGTCGCCGTGCTTTTTGCTGCCGTCGTCTGGCTCCTCAACACGTCCCTGCTGGCAACGCCCCCCGAGGGCCCGCCTAAGATTCTCGCGCATCGCGGCATCCACCAGACCTATCCGAAAGCGGGCGTGGGGAACGATACCTGCACGGCCGAGATCATCGAAAAGCCACGGCACGATCACCTCGAAAATACCGTCGCCTCAATGCAGGCCGCCTTCGATTCCGGCGCTGCGGTCGTCGAACTCGACATCCACCTGACGCCCGATCGGCAGTTCGCGGTCTTCCACGACTGGACGTTCGACTGCCGCACTGAAGGCAAAGGGGTCACCGAGGAAACGCCAATGACGGTGCTGAAATCGCTCGACATCGGCTACGGCTATACCGCCGACGGCGGCAAGACCTTTCCGTTCCGCGGAAAAGGCACCGGCCACATGCCGACCTTGGAGGAGGTTTTCACCGCCCTGCCCGATCGCCAGTTTCTCGTCAATTTCAAGAGCCGCCGGGCCGAGGAAGGCGCAGCGCTCGCCGCCCTGCTCGAAACACATCCGGAATGGCGGCAAGCCGTCTTTGGGGTCTATGGCGGCGGCGAGCCGACGCGGGAAGCGCTGAAGCTGGTGAAGGGCCTGCGTGGTTACGACAGGAACTCTGTCGTCGGCTGCCTCGCCCGCTACATCGCCTATGGCTGGACCGGCGTCGTTCCGGCCGCCTGCCAGAACACGCTGGTGATCGTTCCGGGAAACTATGCGCCCTGGCTGTGGGGTTGGCCCGACCGTTTTGCACAGCGCATGAAATCAGCCGGCAGCGAGATCATCCTGCTCGGCCCCTATGCCGGCGGAGATTTCACCACGGGCATCGATAGCGCGGAAGATCTTGAACTGGTGCCGGAGAACTTCTCGGGCTACGTCTGGACTAACCGTGCCGAGATGATCGGGCCGATGCTGGCAAAAAGACAGCCGGCGTCCTACAGCGCCGCGCGTCTTATTAGACGCGCAAAGGTCGCTGCAGCACTTTGATTTGCTGCATGTTTTTATCCTTAAATCGAATAGGATTTAAGGAAACATGCAGTAGCGGTTCCTATCCAATCTCGTTTGTCACTGAGGGAGCGTACGGTTGGGGCACCGGCGCCTTGACCTGAGACAAGTCCCGCCTGTCGTTTCGGCAGATGCCCGGCAGCCCGAAGTTCACCCTCCGAGAGGAGCCGGCCGCCAGCAGGGCTGGCGAGCGGCGTTAGCGGTATTGAGAATACTGGCCGATCAGCGTGGGAACTCAAGACCCATTTCGCGGAAGCGCTCGGGATCATCGCCCCAGTTTTCACGCACCTTGACGAACAGGAAGAGGTGCACCGGCTGCTCAAGGATTTCGGAGATTTCCTTCCGCGACGCGGTGGAGATCGCCTTGATCGCATCGCCATTCTTGCCGAGTGCGATCTTCTTCTGGCTTTCGCGCTCGACGTAGATCACCTGTTCGATACGAACGGATCCGTCCTTGCGCTCTTCCCACTTCTCGGTTTCGACATGCGAGGCGTAGGGAAGTTCCTGATGCAGGCGCAGGAACAGTTTTTCGCGAGTGATTTCGGCCGCGAGCTGGCGCATCGGCAGGTCGGAGATCTGGTCTTCCGGATAATACCAGGGACCTTCCGGCAGCGTCTCGGCAAGATAATCCATCAGATCCTTGCAGCCCGAGCCGGTCAGCGCGGAGATCATGAAGGTGCGCTCGAACTTGATCGTCTCGTTGGCCGCCGCTGCAAGCTTCAGCAGATCCTCCGGTCGCACCTGGTCGATCTTGTTCAGAACCAGGATCTTCGGCTGGTGGACTTCCTTCATGCCCTGAAGGATCGTTTCCGCATCGCCCTTCAGGCCACGCTCGCTGTCGATCAGGAGCATGATCACATCGGCGTCCTTGGCGCCACCCCAGGCCGTCGTCACCATTGCCCGGTCGAGCCGGCGCCGTGGCTTGAAGATGCCCGGCGTGTCCATGAACACGATCTGTGCGTTGTCGTGGATGGCAATGCCACGCACGATCGCCCGGGTCGTCTGAACCTTGTGGCTGACGATCGAAACCTTGGCGCCGACGAGGCGGTTGACCAGCGTCGATTTTCCCGCGTTGGTGGCGCCGATCAGCGCCACGAAACCAGAGTGGGTCGGCGCGCTTTCGGCGGCCGTATCTTTTTCCATATCCGTCATGTTTTCCGTCAATTTCCGGCGGAGACTTTCCGCCACACGCCTTCGCGTTCCAACAATTTTGTCGCGGCCACCTGCTCGGCGCCGCGCTTGGATCGATCCGTCCCGGTCTCGGGCGCAACGCCGGCAACCTCCACGGTCACCGTGAAACGCGGGTCGTGGTCGGGGCCGGAGCGGTTGTCCGTCCGATATGTCGGCGCAATGCCAAACTTGGCATGCGCCCATTCCTGCAATTCGGTCTTGGCATCGCGACGGGCGCCGTCGGCACGGGTCGCCCGCTCTTTCCAGTGAAGCAGCACGAATTTACGCGCCGCCTCCAGCCCGCCGTCGAGATAGATGGCGGCGATGAGCGACTCTACCACATCGGCGCGCACATTCATCATCGCCTTTCCGGTGATTTTCTTCACGTCGGAACCGGTGCGGATAAACTGGTGCAGCGCCAGGTCGTCGGCGACCAGGGCGCAGCTCTCGGCGCTGACGAGCTGGTTCAGCCGCACCGAAAGTTCGCCCTCGTTGGCATCACGAAAGGTCTGGAACAGAAGCTCGGAGACGCAAAGCCCCAGCACACGGTCTCCGAGGAATTCGAGCCGCTGGTAGTTCGATCCCCTGGCATTGCGGGCGCTGGAATGGGTCAGCGCCCGATCGAGCCGTTCCTTCTCGCTGAACTGATAGCCAATCACGGCCTCGAGCTTGGCCCGATCCTCCGCGCTTAGCGACCGCGCCTTCATCATTCGACCGCCTTGAACAGGCGGTCGTAGCGCAGGTTCGCCGGCCACTTCCAGATCTCGCGGAACGAGGTGTCATTGCCGAGCGAGAAGAAGATCAGGCTCGCGCGGCCGACAAGGTTCTCGGCCGGCACGAAGCCGACGTCGAAGCGGCTGTCGGCCGAGTTGTCGCGATTGTCGCCCATCATGAAGTAATGACCTTCGGGCACGATGAACTCGCGGGTGTTGTCACCGCGCGAATCCGGGAACTGATCGAGCGTGTCATAGGAAACGCCATTGTCCATGGTTTCGCGGTAGACCGGAACGTCGCCACCGGTGTCGTACTGATCGTCGGCGCGGAAGACACCGTCAGGCGCGCGATCGATCGGCTTGTCGTTGACGTAGAGAATGCTGTTGCGGACCTGGATGCGATCGCCCGGCAGGCCGACCAGACGCTTGATGTAGTCGATGTCCGGGTTTGGCGGAAAGCGGAAGACGACGATGTCGCCGCGCTCCGGCTCGCTGGCGAAGATTCGGCCCGAGAACAGATCCGGCGAGAACGGCAGCGAATACTTGGAGTAGCCGTAGGCGAACTTGTTGACGAAGATGTAGTCGCCGACAAGCAGGGTCGGCATCATCGAGCCCGACGGAATGGTGAAGGGCTGAAAGAAGACGGTGCGAATGACCACGGCCAGGAGCAGCGCCTGGATGATGACCTTCACATTCTCCCAGAGACCGCTCTGCTTCGCTTCTGTCTTTTCTGCCACGCTGCTGTCTTCCTTTGTCATCGGCGCGCTGGATAGGCGCTCCGCTCAATCAACTGTCATTCGCGCTTTCGGTTCCAGCCTCACCGGCGGATGCGCAATTCTGTATCCATGCTGCAAGGGCGCTCTGCCCCCTGCAATCGGGCACGCCCGGATTTCTCAACGGAATGCTCTAAACCGTTCCCTCTGGCGGGGCAACGGGGAGTGCTTCGATAATCACGAAGGCCTGCGCCAGCGGGAAATCGTCGGTAATCGTCAGATGGATTGCCGCCCGATGCCCCTTGGGCACCATCGCCTGGAGCCGTTCGGCAGCACCACCGCTCAAATGCATCGTGGGCTTGCCACCGGGCATATTGATGACGCCCATGTCTTTCCAGAAGACGCCATGCGCTATTCCGGTGCCGAGCGCCTTGGAACAGGCCTCCTTGGCAGCGAAGCGCTTGGCGTAGGAGGCGGCGCGGTTCTTGCGACCTTCGGACTTGGCAATTTCCACCTCGGTGAAGCAACGATTGACGAAACGCTCGCCGAAACGCGAGAGCGAGTTTTCGATGCGCCTGATGTCGATGAGGTCGCTGCCGATACCGATGATCATGATGTGGACCTTGCACCGGACGCGCGCGCGCGCCTGCGGCGGGACTGGAAAAGACGGGCTGCCTGATAGGCAAGAGGATAGAAGATCAGTGCGCCGGCGGCGGCAAGCGGAACCGATCCGATGAGCATAGGCTTGAACACAGGCCCCCAAAGCGCCGACAATTCGAGGTGCTCGACCATATGCGCGACGTCCGCGCCGGTTGCGGGACCTGACGCCTGCGGTCCCATGATGACCGTGCCAAGTTCGTAGGACGCGGTCAGGATCATCGGGATGGTCACCGGGTTGGCAAGCGCCGTGGTGATCGCTGCCGCAAGCAGATTGCCGGAGAACGCGGAGGCAACCGCGACCGCGATGATGATATGCAGCCCAAAGAAGGGCGTGAAGGAGGACGCGGCACCTGCAGCGACCCCGACCGCAATCGAGTGCGGTGACGACGACAGGCGCAGGATGCGCAGCGCCATGTATCTCGGGCCACGCCGAAAGCCCTTGCGCGGCCATAAAAGCGCGCGAAGCCTCTCGGATATCGTGACCGGTTTTCTACGTCTGAATAACACTATGCCGTCATGACCGCATCTTGAAACCGCCAGTCGGCACAAGACGGCGTGTCCGCCTGTTTAAAGGCCGCAAGATAGGCGTCATGCCCCTTGCTTGCAACCCGCTGGCGTGTGGTGCAGCGATCACGATTGAGCCATTCGCCTGGCGCATGGCTCGCCATTCCCGCCATCATGCGGGAACAGGCAGCGGCTTAGTAGCCGTTGCGGAACAGGCCGCGATCGATCTGGCGCTGACGGTATTCGAGATCGATGCGATCGACCGAACCGTTGAGATAGGCGAGCTCGCGCTCTTCCTGAGTGGCGACGCGCAGAGCGCGGGTGATCTTCTTCAACTGATTTAACATGGCAAACCTCTTCGTTTACCTCCCATGCAGAAGATAGTTTAGAGGTCACTGTTCCACCAGAGCCAGGAAGAGACAGCAGCCATGCGCAACAAGCATGCCTTGCCGTTTTTCAAGTCCCGACCTGCCTGTTTTGAAGGCAACTGCGCAAAACGGACGCGCACAGGCCCAAACTTCACCGCCGAATGCGAGTATCGCCAACCCTCACGGACGGCCAGACAGACGGAGGCAAGAAGAAGAAAGTGCCGGTCATGATCCGCCTGCCAAGGCGAGACCCCGACGGAAGGCGGAAGCAACGGCGCCGGTGGTGACGGTTCGGCAGCTATGCGAAAGTCGAGCGGCGCCCCTTCACTCGAAGAGGCGCTTGACCGTGGAGATGCTCGGCAATTCCTTCAACTGCGTGATCAGGTGGTTCAGCTGCCTCAGATCCCAGACCTCGAGATCGAACTGCAACTCACTGAAGTCGGCAGCCACACGCCCCATGGAAAGCGAGCGGATGTTGACGTCGCTCGTCGCGATCGACTGGGCGACCTCCGCCAGCGTGCCCGGCTCGTTCAAGGCGCTGATGGCGATGCGCGCCATGAAGCGGCTGCTGTTGGCCTCGTCCAGATCCCAACGCACGTCGATCCAGCGCTCCGGCTCGTCGTCGAACTTCTGCAGGATCGGCGACTGGATCGGGTAGATGGTGATCCCCTTGTCCTTCTCCATGATGCCGACGATACGGTCGCCCGGAACTGCACCCGCCGCGCTGAAATGCACGCCGGCGTTACCCGAGAGCCCTCGGATCGGCAGCGCTTCCGGACCTTCCGCTTGCGCCGGCTCGCCCGCCTCCTTGGATCGGCCAGGCAACTTGAACACCATGCCGGCGGCACTGCGCATGTTGAACCAGCCATCGTCGGCGTTCGGCTTGACGGTGACGCGCTCGTCCTGATGGTCGGGGAAAACCGCGCGCAGCACGTCGAGCGACGACAGTTCGCCGCGGCCAACCGACGCGATCGCATCCTCGACCTCTTTATGTCCAAGCCGATGCAGCGCGGGCTTCAGCGCTTCGCGTGAAAACGTCTTGCTGGCGCGCTCGAAGGTTCGCTCCAGAATGCGATAGCCGAGGCCGGCATATTGCTTGCGGATGGCAGCGCGCGTCGCGCGCCGGATGGCGGAGCGCGCCTTGCCGGTGACGACGATTTCTTCCCACGCCGGCGGCGGCACCTGGATGCCCGAACGGATGATCTCGACTTCGTCGCCGTTGTTGAGGCGCGTGACCAGCGGCATGATGCGGCCGTTGATCTTGGCGCCGACGCAGGTGTCGCCGATGTTGGTGTGGACCGCATAGGCAAAGTCGATCGGCGTCGCGCCACGCGGCAGCGCAATCAGCTGCCCCTTCGGCGTGAAGCAGAACACCTGGTCCTGGAAAAGCTCGAGCTTGGTATGCTCGAGAAACTCTTCCGGGTTGTCGCCTTCGGCGAGCGACTCGATCGTGCGCCGCAGCCAGGAATAGGCGTTCGAGGTCGGCGACAGGGCGGTTTCCGTCGAGACCCCCTCGCCGTCCTTGTAGAGCGAGTGAGCGGCGATACCGTATTCGGCGATATCGTTCATCCGGCGCGTGCGAATCTGCAGTTCGATGCGCTGGCGCGACGGGCCGACGATGGTCGTATGGATCGACTGGTAATCGTTCTGCTTTGGCGTCGAGATATAATCCTTGAAGCGGCCAGGCACGACGCGCCAGCGGGTGTGCACGATGCCAAGCGCGCGATAGCACGACGGGATATCGTCGACGACGATACGAAAGCCCCAGACGTCGGAAAGCTGCTCGAAGGACAGGGATTTCGACTGCATCTTGCGGAAGACCGAATAGGGCTTCTTCTGCCGCCCCTTGACTTGCGCGCCCTTCAACCCCTCGGTCTGGAGCAGCTCAGTCAATTCGTCCTCGATCTTCTTGATCAGGCCTTCATTGCGCTCGGACAGCTCTTCCAGGCGGCGGGTGACGGTTTCGAAGGCCTCCGGATTGATATGGCGGAACGAGAGGTTTTCGAGCTCCTCGCGCATATCCTGCATGCCCATGCGGCCGGCGAGCGGCGCATAGATGTCCATCGTCTCTTCGGAGATGCGTGCCCGCTTCTCGGGCGTCATATGGTCGAGCGTGCGCATGTTGTGCAGACGATCGGCAAGCTTGACCAAGAGGACGCGCACGTCGTCGGAGATCGCGAGCAGCAACTTGCGCAGGTTTTCCGCCTGCTTGGCTTTCTTGGTGACGAGATCGAGCTTCTTGATCTTGGTCAGGCCCTCGACAAGCGCACCGATGTCCTCGCCGAAGAGATCATCGATCTCCTGCCGGGTCGCGGTCGTATCCTCGATCGTGTCGTGCAAGAGCGCGACTGCGATCGTCGATTCGTCGAGATGCATTTCCGTAAGGATCGCCGCCACTTCCAGCGGGTGGGAAATGTAGGGGTCGCCGCTTGCCCGCTTCTGCTGCCCGTGCTTCTGCATCGCGTAGACGTAAGCCTTGTTCAACAGGGCTTCATTGACGTCGGGCTTGTATTTCTGAACGCGCTCAACGAGCTCGTACTGGCGCATCATTCGCTGGCGGCTCCATGGGAAAAGACAATAAAAAAAGTGCGCCAATCATACGAGTGGCGCACTGCTTTGAAAACACGCGGGAACGCTTGTTCCGTTACGGATCTCAGTAGTCGTCGCTCTTTTCCGGGGGCACGAGGCCCTCGATGCCGGCCAGAAGTTCCTCTTCCGACATGCGGTCGAAAGTGATTGCCTCCGGCTGGTCGTCGTCTTCCGCCGTCTCGGCAAAAGTCGTGTCGGCATCGGCTTGCACCAGCGAAGCCGGATCGGGCTCGGGCTCGTCCACTTCGACGTGCTTCTGCAGCGAGTGGATCAGGTCTTCCTTGAGGTCGCCGGGCGAGAGCGTCTCGTCGGCGATTTCGCGGAGAGCCACGACGGGGTTCTTGTCATTGTCGCGATCGATGGTGATCGCTGCGCCCTGCGAGATCAGGCGGGCGCGGTGGCTGGCGAGCAGCACGAGTTCGAAACGGTTGTCGACCTTGTCAATGCAATCTTCGACGGTGACGCGGGCCATTGCCTGTCCTTTTGGGCTCAAAGCGCGGCGATCATCGCCGCAGCACGGATTAACGACACGAGACCGGAACGGCCGCCGGATGACGGCCTCGTCGGCTCCGATTTCTGGAATTAGCCGCCCGGATACAATCAAAACAGCATAAGTTCAAGTTTTTCCTGCACGGAGCGCTCACATCATCCTTTACTGCGTGATAAAATGCGACGCGGACGGGCTGGACTTTGTATTCACACACCCTAGTTGCATTTTCTAATACAAACCGGAAACGCCTGGTAGAAACTGCAGATTTCCGATGTGGACGAACTGCAGCAACTGCTAAAACTAGCTATATTCGCGTGCCGCCGCTTGGAATAATGCAAGTGGTTAACTACATTATTTGCAATATCAGCAATTATTAATGTAATCGCCGTATTTTCGCGCATCCGCCGACGGGCCGCTTACCCGAATGTGATGCGCACCAAAAAGGAATAACGATGTTTGACCCTCGCGAGAAAATCGCTCTTTTTATCGACGGCGCCAACCTCTACGCCGCGTCGAAGAGCCTCGGTTTCGACATCGACTATCGCAAACTGCTCAAGGCATTTCAAAAGCGTGGCTATCTGCTACGCGCCTACTACTATACGGCTCTCATCGAAGACCAGGAATATTCGTCGATCCGTCCGCTGATCGACTGGCTTGACTATAACGGTTACAAGGTCGTGACCAAGCCTGCGAAGGAATTCACGGACTCGCTCGGTCGCCGCAAGATCAAGGGCAACATGGACATCGAACTTGCGATCGATGCCATGGAACAGTCAGAAACCGTCGATCATCTGGTGATCTTCTCGGGCGATGGCGACTTCACCACGCTCGTCGAAGCGCTGCAGCGGAAGGGTCGCAAGGTTTCGGTGGTATCGACGATGTCGACCCAGCCACCGATGATCGCCGATGACCTGCGCCGACAGGCGGATCACTTCATCGATCTCGTCACGCTGCGGGCCGAAATCGGCCGTGACCCATCGGAACGCGTTCCCCGGCAACATGTCGAGCCGGTAGCCGACCCCGTTGGGATCTGAGCGAACCAGTCACTCGCCAAACAACGAAAAAAATTTTTAGGCAGGGCGTCGGGGCGAGAGTGCGGCTGCGTTCAGCCGCGCTCTTTCAGCAGTCGGCTCTTCTGCCTGTTCCAATCGCGCTCCTTGGCGCTTTCACGCTTGTCGTGCAATTTCTTGCCCTTGCCGAGCGCCAGCTCGAGCTTCGCCCGGCCCTGATCGTTGAAATAGATCTTGAGCGGAATGAGCGACATGCCTTCGCGATTGACGGCCCCCTGCAGCCGGTTGACCTCGCGCTTGGACAGCAACAGCTTGCGACGGCGGCGGGTCTCATGGTTGAATCGGTTTGCCTGCAGGTACTCCGGCAGATAGGAATTGATCAGCCAGATTTCCCCGCCCTCGTCGGTGGCGTAGGATTCGGCGATGTTTGCCTTGCCTTCACGCAGCGACTTCACCTCGGTGCCGGTCAGAACCAGGCCGGCCTCGTAGGTGTCGACGATCTCGTAGTTGAAGCGGGCCTTTCGGTTTTCCGCGACAATCTTCTTGACCGTGCGCTGGCTTCCCTTGGGTGCCATCAGTTCATCAATCCTGCATGTCTGAGCGCCGAGTCGATTGCGGCTTCCGTTGCCGGCTCCAGTGTCGAAAGCAGCGGCGAACGAACCGCGCGGCTCATACGGCCGAGACGGTTCAGCGCGTACTTGGCGCCGCACAGGCCAGGCTCCATGAAGATCGCCTTGTGCAGCGGCATCAACTTGTCCTGATATTCCAGTGCCTTGGCATAATCGCCAGCAAGGGTGGCCTGCTGGAATTCGGCGCAAAGCCGCGGCGCGACATTTGCCGTGACCGAAATGCAGCCGACCCCACCATGGGCGTTGAAGCCGAGCGCCGTTGCGTCTTCGCCGGAAAGCTGAACGAAATCCTTGCCGCAGGCCATGCGCTGCTCGGATACGCGTTCGATCTTGCCGGTGGCATCCTTCACGCCGATGATCGTCGAATGGGCCTTGGCAAGCGCGGCCATGGTTTCGACGCTCATGTCGACGACGGAGCGACCGGGGATATTGTAGATGACGATCGGCAGCTTCACGCTCTCGGCAATCGCCGAATAGTGGGCAAACAGGCCCTTCTGCGTGGGCTTGTTGTAATAGGGTGTAACGACGAGCACCGCGTCCGCACCCGCCTTTTCGGCGTGCTGCGCAAGCTCGATGGCTTCGGTCGTGTTATTGGAGCCGGCGCCTGCGATTACCGGCACGCGGCCGGCGGCTGCCTTGATGCAGAGCTCGACGACCTGCTTGTGCTCGGCATGCGAAAGGGTCGGGGATTCACCTGTCGTGCCGACGGGCACGAGACCGGAGCTTCCCTCTTTTATCTGCCATTCCACATGCGCGACGAAACCTTCCGCATCCACCGCGCCGGCGGCGGTGAACGGTGTTACGAGAGCGGGAATGGAACCCTTGAACATGCACAACTCCTGACGGCTCAAAGGACGAGCATACACTCACGCTTTGGCCGTAATCGACGGTTAAAAAACTGCCGCACCATAATCATGTGAGGGGGCTGCGGCAAGCGCCGTGACACGGCATTTCATGCCGGTTTTCACGTAAAAGCTTGACGTTCAAGCCGCATAATCCTTGAGGCTCGCCACCCGGTGCTAAGGTGGCGGCGGTGCGATTGCTGTGATCTATAAACCCCGGTAACCTTTCGTTAGGCAATCCGGCGGCAAATGAATGTGAGACACGGGGAAACACGGGGCTCTTGATGCGCGGATCAATTCTTCTGCCTGTCGCCGCCATGATCGGCACAGCGCTTCTGGCCTCGTCGGCCCTCTCCTCCGAAGCCTCGAACACAGTGCCGGTACCGGGCAGCAAACCCGCAATCTCCGACAAGGTCGGGCGCGTTTCGGGTAAGGACATCACCGGCGCGATCCCGGCGACGGTATCGCCCATTCAGGGCGGCTTGAAGGTCGGTCTGGATGCGCTTTCCGACAAGGATCCGACCAAGGCGATCACCGTTCGAAACGGCATGCACGAGGGCACGCTCGATCGTCATATTCTGACTTGGGCAATCGCCGTATCGGGGCAACGTGGCGTCCCCTCCTACGAGATCGCCGACGCCCAGCGCGAACTGCAGGGGTGGCCGGGCCTCAAATCGCTTCGCGCCCATTCCGAGCGCGCACTTTACCGCGAGAACCCGGCAGCCCCCGATATTCTTGCCGCCTTTGGGCAGACGCAGCCCGAAACCACGGAAGGGACGATCATCCTTGCCCGCGCGCTGGTGGCACAGGGGCAGAGTGCGACCGCAGCAACGCGGCTGCGCGCGCTCTGGTTCAAGCAGGGGCTCGACAAGGATGTGGAAACGCAGATCCTGTCGGAATTTTCCGGCCTGCTGACGGTTGCCGACCACAGACGGCGGATGACGATGCTGCTTTATCGCAACCGCGTCGAGCAGGCCGAACGCTTCAGCGATCTCGGCAAGGCGCAGTCGCTCTATCGCGCCTGGGCCGCCGTCAGCCGCGGCAGCACCAATGCCCCTGCGCTGATATCGGCGATCGACGCCTCATGGCATAAGGACCCGGCCTATCTGTTCATCCGTATCGAAAGCCTGCGTAAGCAGGACAAATATGCGGAGGCCGCCAAGCTGCTGGCCACGATGCCTAGGGATCAGGACGCGTTGGTCAATCCCGGTGAATGGTGGACCGAACAACGGATCGTCAGCCGCGGCTTGCTGGACAAGGGGGATTTTCGCGGCGCCTACCGAGTTGCCGCAAACCACAAGGCAACCGAGGCGACCGATATCGTCGATGCAGAGTTTCACGCCGGCTGGTTCGCGCTGCGCGGCATGGAAGATCCGGCCGCAGCATCGCAGCATTTCCGACGGATCCTTGATGTTTCCAACCGGCCGCTTTCGGCGTCCCGCGCTTGGTATTGGCTCGGCCGATCGGCGGAAGCGGGCGGACCGGGCAATGCCAAGGACTATTTCGCCAATGCCGCCCGCTTTCCAGGCACCTTCTACGGTCAACTCGCCGCTGCGCGGCTCGGCCACAAGGCACTCAACGTTACCTATCCCGCCCCTTCAGCGGAAGACCGTGCCCGTTTCGAAAACCGCGAGGCGGTTCGCGCCATCGCACGGCTGGAAGCGGCAGGTCACGGCTGGCGTGCCGACAGCATCTATCGGGCACTTGCGGAAGAACTGACGAGCCCCGGCGAACTGGCGATCCTTTCGGCACGCGCCGAAAAGACCCGCAATCATCAGCTTTCACTCCAGATCGGCAAGACCGCCTTTGGCCGTGGCATCGATGTCGCTGCACTCGCTTTTCCCGTCGGCGTCATCCCGTCGACCGCCAACATCGATGGCTCGGGCAAGGCGCTCGCCTACGCGATCGCGCGCCAGGAAAGCGCCTTCAATCCTGCGGCGGTCTCCACGGCCAACGCGCGCGGCTTGCTGCAACTGCTGCCCGGCACCGCCAAAGGGGTAGCCAGCCGCTACGGCCTTGCTTACTCCAAGGAGCGCCTGACGAGCGATGCCGGATACAACGCCACCCTCGGCGCGCATTATCTCGGCGAGCAGATCAACAGCTTCGGTGGTTCCTATATTCTCACCTTCATTGCCTACAATGCCGGCCCGCGTCGCGTACCGGACTGGCTCAGCCGCTATGGCGACCCGCGCGGCAAACCGATCGACGAGGTCGTCGACTGGATTGAGCGCATCCCGTTCCAGGAAACGCGCAACTACGTCCAGCGCGTGATGGAAAACTATCAGGTCTACAAGGTCAGGCTCGGTCAAGGCGCTGACATAGTCGCCGACCTTAGAATGGGACGACAGTTACCTTAGCGCAATTCCAGCAAGAGTGCGCAGCGGTGGTGCGTCAGACATCGCATAAAAACAAAGAGATAGCGCGCTTCTATGAACCCGTGCCAACGGGAAACGCTACTGCATGTTTCGTTAGATCGTATGCGATTCAAGGATAAAACATGCAGCAATTCACAGTGCTACAGCGACCTTTGCGCGTCTGATAAGACCCGCGGCGCTGTAGGTTCAGATTGGTTGTTCGTCGTTATCGTTGACAAATGGAGATGATCAAATAATCGTGATAGCAGAAGGCGGCACAAAGTACGATGTCACGCATTTCCCTTCTTGAAGGTTCCATCCTCCCCGAAGAAAATGGTGAAGGCAATGAAGACGTTAACAGTTATCGCCCTGTCGGTGGTGACAGTAATGAGTGGCGTTCCGCCAGCACAAGCATTTCCGATCGCCCCGAAGATTGCGTCTCAAGCCACCGATGTCCAACCGGCGCAATTCCCGTACGAGCGCGGTGAAGCGCGGAAGAGTGCTAGCGGATGTGGTTTCCCCTATTGCGGCCGTGGCTATCGGTACAACCGGCACGGTTACTACGGCGACAGACATGGCCATTATCGCGATGGTTACCGCGGATACTATCGGGACCACGATAATGATGCCGGCGCGTTCATCGGCGGACTTGCGGCCGGTGCGATCATAGGCGGCTTGTTGAGCCAGCCAAGATACTACAACCGTCCGGGAGTTGCCGGCGGCAGCTCACATACCAGCTGGTGCTACGCCCGATATCGGTCCTATCGAGCCTGGGACAACACGTATCAGCCTTATGGTGGTCCGCGGCGGCAGTGCAATTCGCCCTACTGAAAAGACTGGATGGGGCGGCGGCCCCTCGCACCCTCCCAATGTTTCCGCTGCTCCGGTATCGGCGCGAAAACGTGGTTTTAAAGCCTGTGACCGGCGATCTCGCGGTCCAAAAGGTAGCGCGAGCGGCGAGTCCTTTCATTCCCTGAACGCCGGACCGCCTGCTTGCCGTTTCCGTTTCAATGGCTACGATCCGCCCGGGTGCAGATGGAGGGCGAGGCTGAAATGAACGAGTATGGGGCGGATGCGTTTCGGGAACATCGCTTCCCCGGGGTTGGCGGATTGCAGCTCTACGCGCGGGCCTACGGACCTGGGCCTCAGCCACGAGCGGCAACTCCGGTTATCTGCCTGCCAGGGCTCACGCGCAACAGCCGAGACTTTCACCAACTTGCCACCTTTCTTGCATCGTCGTCGGGAGGCGGGCACCCCGTTATCTCATTGGACTACCGTGGCCGCGGGAATTCGGAACGCGACGGCGATAAGAGTCGCTATACGGTTGCAGTCGAAACGTCCGACGTCATCACCGCGTGCGCATATTTCGCTATTGAAAAGGCAATTTTTATCGGCACCTCACGTGGTGGGCTGATCCTGCACCATTTGATCGGCCTGGCCCCCGGCTTGATAGCAGGGGCCGTGCTCAATGACATCGGGCCTGTCATCGAAATCGGGGGATTGCTCGGGATTCGGGACTATCTCAACACAGGGACCGGACCGGTAAGTTGGACCGCAGCGCCCAACTACCTGAAAGCCATACACGGAGACGATTTCCCGATCCTTCACGAGGTCGAATGGCTGCAGATGGCAAGGGCGATCTATCGCGACGAAGGCGGCATTCCTGTCGTCGACTTCGATCCAGCAATTGCGGCACAACTGCAGGCGCTGACGTCGGACATGTTGCTGCCGGATCTTTGGCCCCAGTTCCACGCCTTTACCGGGCTTCCGATGATGGTCGTTCGCGGCGAACATTCCAAGCTGCTGTCAAGCACCACGGTCGATGAGATGAAGAGCAGGCATCCCAACTTGACGACCGTGACAGCCGCCGGACAAGGCCATGCACCGCTGCTGCATCTCGACGGCCCCAGGCATGCCATAGCCGCCTTTGTTCACCACTGCATGTTTCCTTAAATCCTATTCGATTTAAGGATAAAAACATGCAGCAATTCAAAGTGCTACGGCGACCTTTGCGCGTCTAATAGGACGCGCGGCGCTGTAGCAGCGAACGCGCGCCTGCGCTCCCGCCTGAGATCGCATTTCCTTTATGGAAAGCGCCAAACGAAAAAGCCCGGCTCGAAAGCCGGGCTTCTCTAAACTGACCGAGGTCAGATCAGATTAGAAGTCGCGCTGCAGGCGGACGAAGCCGAATACCTGGTCGTCGCCGTTGTCTTCATCTTCGTACTGAACCGATACGCGGGTAGCGAGGCCTTCGGTGATCTTGTAGTCAACCGTTACGC